>NZ_CP022584.1:660714-991071 GCF_002240225.1 Paenibacillus physcomitrellae
TCCGCTGGTGGCTGGCGCTGCTTGTGCTGGTTGTCTTCTGGAGAACCTGGATCATCTACCGGGTGCGGGGGAAGGTTTACCGGATGCCGCTCACGCTGGCCTTTTTTCTGGTAGGCTTCTTCATCTGGCTGGCCGAAAATATCGCTACGTTCTTTAACGCCTGGAAATATCCGGACCAATACGAGGCCTGGCATCCCGTCAGCGTCAGCAAGATCAGTTCCTGGTTCCTGCTGGTCATCATCAGCGTCATTATCGTCGCTCAGTTAAAGCATGTGAAGGCTGGCAGAATGGCAGAAGGCACAAAGTTCGAAGTTGTGAAAGACCCGGCGGAGGAAGGTGCAGGCAATTCATGATAGCGCGTTCATGCCTGATTTTGCTACAATAGGAACGTTGGGATTTAATAGTAGAAAAATAAGGAGGCAACGTTTATGAACAAACGTCCGCTCGGCAGAACGGGCTTGCAGGTCAGTGAAGTCAGCTTTGGCACATGGGCGATCGGAGGCTCCTGGGGACAGACCAGTGAAGCCGAGTCGCTCCGCGCTTTGGATAAAGCTATGGATGAAGGCGTTAACTTCTTCGATACAGCCGATGTATACGGCGACGGCAGAAGCGAGCGGCTGCTCGCCCGCGCTACCAAAGGCAAGGAAGATCAAATTCATATCGCTACGAAGTTTTGCCGCCAGGGCGATATCTTCGATCCGCAGACCTATTCGGAGCAGCGGATCCGCCAGTGGTGTGAAGACAGCCTGAAACGGCTGGAGCGCGACACGATTGATTTGTATCAAATCCACTGCGCGCCGTTCGAGATTTTGCAGCAGGGGGCTGTGTTTGAGGTGCTGGACAAGCTGAAGCAGGAAGGCAAAATCCGTGCTTACGGCGTCAGCGTCGAGACCGTGGAAGAAGGGCTGTTCTGCCTGGAGAAATCCGGCGTGCAGGCGCTGCAGATCATCTTCAACATCTTCCGGCAGAAGCCAATCGCGGAGCTTCTTCCCCGCGCCAGCGAACGCGGCGTAGGGCTGCTGGTCCGGCTGCCGCTTGCGAGCGGTCTGCTGACTGGCAAATTTACGACAAACTCCACCTTTGAAGCGGAGGATCACCGCAACTTCAACCGTGACGGAGCAGCGTTTAATGTTGGTGAAACGTTTGCCGGGCTGCCGTTTGAGAAAGGCGTCGAGCTTGCGTCCCAGCTGGACTGGATTGCGGAAGGACGCGGCAACATGACGCGGGCCGCTCTTCGCTGGCTGCTGGATTTCAAAGAGATTACATGTGTGATTCCGGGCTTCAAGAACGTGAAGCAGGTCGAGGACAACCTTGGCGTATTGTCGGCCAAACCGTTCAGCGCGGAAGAACATGAGCGGCTGCGGAAGTTCTACGAAGAGCAGGTGCATGAACATATTCGCGGCGCTTATTAAAAGAAGCCGTGAAGGCAAGGGAGCCTTGGGCTCCCTTTTTTTTCAAAAAAATTTCAGAACAGTCTGGAGGAAAAGTCAGTGAAATATGATCCGAGCCATTCCTATTGGCTTCATGAACCGAAGAATTACGAGATTAAAGAAGATGAGATTACGATCTACACCGATCCAGGCACGGATTTCTGGCAGCGGACCTATTACGGATTTAGAAATGATAACGCTCCGGCTTTATTGTTTAAGATCGACGAGCCGTATTTTTCTTTTGAACTGAAAACCAAGTTTGATAGCCAGCACCGCTTTGACCAATGCGGAGTTATCATCTACCAGAACAGCGATAACTGGTCGAAAGCTTCGATTGAATATGAAAATGATGAATATCAACGGCTGGGGAGCGTAGTCACCAATCATGGGTACTCGGACTGGGCTACCACTGATATCGATGCGGCTGTTAAGCAAATGTATTACCGGGTCAGCCGCCGGGAAAGTGATTTTCTGATCGAACATTCTTATGATGGGGTGACCTATAAGCAAATGCGGATTTTCCATCTGTTTGAAGGCGCGGGGGAAATTCAGCTGGGGATCTATGCCTGCAGCCCTGAGGAGTCCTCTTTCAAAGCGGTGTTCAGTGAGATTCGGCTGACGGCATGCAAATGGAAGGCACATGAGTAATTGTCCGTCATAGGCGGATGAGGGGAAGTTTGAGAGAAGGATCAAGGAAGTTTGAAAGAAGAATGAGAGAAGAATAGGGATCAAAGATGAGTGTTTGCTCATCTTTTCTAATGTTTTCAATATAATCATTTACTTATATAAATTAATGCTTATATAATAAATCCAGCGAATCTGGATTCTGAAAGGAGGATGGCGATGTGAGCACGATTGAAGAGATATCTGAACATATGAAGCTTCTCGCGGACAAAACAAAACCCTTTGTTTATTTCCTGTGCACCGGCAATTCCTGCCGCAGCCAAATCGCGGACGGCTTTCTGAAGGCGCTTGGCGGGGACAAATATGAAGTCAAAAGTGCCGGGCTGGAGGCCCACGGATTAAATCCGCGTGCTGTCCAAACGATGAAAGAAGCCGGTATTGATATTACCAACCATACTTCCGACGTGATCGATCCGGAAATTCTCAACCGCGCCGACTACGTCATTACGCTTTGCGGCCATGCCGATGAACACTGCCCGGTGATCTCCAATCCAAACGTCACCAAATGGCATTGGGGCTTTGATGATCCAGCCAAAGCCACCGGTACGGAAAAAGAGATCACAAAGCAGTTTAATCAGGTTCGCGATGCGATCAAGGATCGTGTAGCCCGGTTCGTAGAAAACGGCAAATAAACGTTCAGTGAAGGAGTTTTACTTGTATGGATAATGGGGCTAAAAATGATCAGGTACTTGTTGAGGACAGGATTTTCTTCGGCGGTGCAGACGCTGTTAAGGATATGTTTGACTATGAAGAAGCGATCCTTTTATTTTAAGGTGAAGCGATTCTCTTTTTTAGTTGAAATTGATGCGTTTAAACCTTTGTTTAAGGATGGATGGTTTTGCCAACTGGAAACAGGCTGCGGATCAGGACCTCCGGAATGGCCAGCAGCAGGATGATAGAGCCATAAATGCCGATGGTATAGCTGACCGCATAGTCGAAACCAAGTCCATACTGGAAGAGAGAAGCGAGCAGGTGGATCGACAGGTTAGTGAAGCAAAAAGCGTAGCTCCGAATCATCCAGTTCCGGTGCCGGTCGATTTGTTTCTTCCTGATCCAGATCACCGCCATTACCGTAAGAAACGGCCAGATCAGGTTTAACGCGTTAAACCCTATGCTGCTGATTTTTCCGCCAGTCGAATAGGGGGCGAGATAACCGGAGGTCAATACCACCAGAAACACAGATACGAGATAAACATAGCCGTTTATACGATGGAATCTGCGGCTTTGTCGAAAAATCCGATTAGAGAAATTAAGCAGCCCTGTCGCCATGGTAAGGCAGGCAAAAGCGACGTGAACGTACAGCACGTTCAGCCAGACGGGCAGGCTCAGCTCCCGCTTCAGCCCGGTTTTGTGACTTAGGAATCCGGAGGCATCCGGATCAACCAAGTAATTTTTGATTATTGCATACAAGATAAATAGAGAACAGACCGTCACTAAAATACTGAATAAAACTCGTTGTCTCTTCAATTGTTGCTAACCCCCGTAATTCTTGAATTCGCTCCTCATTACAAACACCGCTTATAGAACACGCTCACCTGTTAATTTGGAGGCCGGCAGCATTCCGGCTCTGGCGGTTCCGGTCATTTGATCACCTCTAACGTACACCTCAAACATCAGATTCAAGCGCATCGGTTTCCGAATTTGTAAGGACCAGGTCATCCGATTCTCCACCAGCTGAGGATTGATAAACTCAACCGTCTCATTCCCCTGAGTGGCCTTGCCCAGGATCTTCCCTTGGCTAGTTGTAATAGACAGCTTGACCTGGAGTTTCCCGACCGGCGTTGCAATCGACGTATCCCAATCTCCATCAAAGATTGAGGCTTGAGTGATAGGGTCTGGCCTTAGGCTAACCCTATTCTGTTGATCCTGCGCCAAAGAAACCTTGTCGTCCGAAGGAGCATTAAGGCTGCTGCTACCGCTGCCTGGCGCCATTCCCGATTGTCGCCACACCGTTCCTCTGCGTTCAAATTCAAACAACCGCTCAACCTCATGGGCGATCATGGGGCCCAGTTCACGCTCCAGCAAATACAAAGCGACATCAAGCCCTGAGGTGACTCCGCCTCCGGTTACGAGATTGCCGTCATCCACAACCCGTGCCCAAACAGGGATCGCTCCGGTTGCTCCAAGCAGCTCCATGCCTAGATGATTAGTTACCGCTGGTCTGCCTTCCAGCAGTCCGGCCATGGCAAGCACCAGTGAGCCGCCGCATACCGTAGCAACGATGATGTCCCGCTGTCCAAGTGCCTGTTCCATGCAGCCGGTCAGCCCCGTATGCACGGCTCGGCTTAAAATGGCCGGAACGGAATCCGGACCGTCTCCTTGGACATCGCCGGACGCTCCGGGAACCAGAATAAGCCCTGCCCGGCCAGGGTCCAGCTTGCCGTGTGCCTCCAATTGAATTCCGTTAATCCCGCTGGCGACCAGTCTTGGCCCTTCGGCTGTAACAAATTCTAAGTTTATCATGTTTTCGGTCATCATGCTGGCAGCACTGAACACCTCATACGGGGCGATGGCATCCAAAAGATCAAAGCCTTCAAATAATACGATTTGAACAGATAACATGGTACGTCCTCCTAGCATTTAATTGTTTTCAAACTGAATCATAACGAATCAATATCTCAATTCAGGCAAAGAAAAGGTCACAAAAGAATAAACAAACAATCACAATAAAGGAGGTCCATCGGTTTTCGAACAAAAAAATGGTAGACTGGAAAATGAGGTGGGATATTCATGTACATATCAAATACGATACTGGTGGTGGACGATGATCCGAGTATCGTTGATCTATTAAAAGATTTTCTGGAGCATGAGGAATTCCGTGTGTTAATGGCTGGAGACGCATGTGAAGCCTGGGGATTGTTTGAACAGCATTCGATCCAGGGGATCGTGCTTGACATCATGATGCCGGGACAAAGCGGGTTTGAGCTGTGCCGCCGGATCCGGGCGGAGAGTGATGTGCCCATCCTGTTCCTGAGCGCTCGCAGCGATGATGTGGATAAAATACGGGGACTTACGCTCGGCGGTGACGATTATATCTTGAAGACCGCTTCGCCCGGTGAAATTATTGCCCGGGTAAAAGCGGTTTTGCGGAGGAGCGGTTCAAAAGCGCAAAAGGAAGAACAGGTGCTCGATTACGGCCGTGTCCGGCTGAATCTGTCTTCAAGAGAAGTATTTGTGGAAGGGGAGCAGGTCTTGCTGACCCGAAAAGAATATGAGCTGCTGCAATTGTTTCTAGCACATCCCAAACAAGTTTTTACTTATGAACAGCTGCTCGATCAATTCTGGGAAGGAATCGGCGATAAACATACGATCCGGGTTCATCTCAGCCGGCTTCGGGAGAAAATCGAAGCGGATCCGAACCATCCGCGGCATCTTGTGAACGTATGGGGAGTAGGCTACCGCTTTGAGGGAGGGTAATATGGGAAGACTTCGTATTCGTTCGTTTACCTTGCTTTGTTTCTGCTTCATTCTTTTGCTGCCCTGGCTGTTCTTTATTACGGCTCACTTTATAGTCACCCGATCGTTTGAGTTCCCGGAGAATCCGCGCAAGGCGATCCTTCAGCACGATTTTAACAGGTTGGTAGAGCAGGTGGAATCAGGGGCAGGCCGCTGGGCGGAACCCGCTTGGCAAAAGCAGCTTCAGTTTCAATTACAGCAGGCCCAAATTGACGTTGTTATTCAGTCCGCAGCAGATCAGATTGTTTACCAGTCTTCCCCGCAAGTCCCCAGCAGACTGTCGTCCTCGGTTGAACATTACGCCTTGATCGAAGATGGCCGTTTACTCGGAAGTTTCACTTTTTATTTGCCAAAATCCTATACCGTTCAGGCGATATCCGCTTTGATCGGTCTTCTGCTGGCTTTCTTTATCATTGGGTTTGAAATGAGCAGGTTTCTCCTAAAACCTCTTGAGAAAATGGGTAGAGCGGCCAGACAAATTGCTGCAGGGGATTGGGAAGTCGAGCTGCCTGTTTCCAGAATTGCGGAAATCGCTGAAGTGGGGGATGGTTTTCAGGTCATGGTAAAAGGGTTACAGCAATCCAACCGTAAACAAGCCGAACTGGAAGAAGAACGCCGGTTTGTGATTGCTGCGGTCGCTCATGATTTGCGGACGCCTCTTTTTGCACTCCGAGGGTATTTGGACGGTTTGGAGCAGGGCATTGCTCATTCACCGGAGAAAATAGCCAAATATGTGGCGGTATGCAAGGAGAAATCAGCTCAATTGGATCTCTTGGTAGAGGACCTCTTCACCTATACCAAGTTGGAATATGTCAAAACGGAACCTGGCAGCAGACCTGTCGATTTCAGGAATGTTCTCTGTAAATCGATAGACAGTCTGCAGCCGTTGGTCCAAAAAAAAGAGATCGCCCTGACAACCGCGGCTGGTGAAGACAGCTCCAGCTGTATCATCAGCGGGGATGCCCACTTATTGGAGCGTGCGATCAACAATCTGCTGGATAACGCAGTCAGACATACACCCTATAAGGGGGAGATTGCAGTTTGGTGCGAACAAGAAGGGGATAAAATACAGTTTACGGTGCGCGACACGGGACCGGGTTTCCCTGCAGATGAGCTGCAGCGCGTCTTTGAACCGTTGTACCGGGGAGAAACCTCCAGAAGCCGATCGACCGGAGGCAGCGGACTCGGATTAACGATTTCGCAGAACATTATTAGACGGCATGGAGGGGAACTCGCAGCAAGCAACCATCCGGATGGAGGAGCGCTGTTATGCGGCTGGCTTCCTGTACAGACCACATCCGGACACCAGGAGTGACGCGCTTTATCATAACTCTCGTCCGACTTGTCCGCGAAGCTGCCGGCTCATGTAGGCCAAGGTCAACGCAACGGCCGCCAATATTCCCCCAAGCAGTTTAAATCCGCCAATGCTGAAGCTTCCGCCCATAATGATACTTGTTAACAGGGAGGATAGAATGGTGCCCAAATATCTGGACGTGTTAAATAATCCGGATGCCACACCTATGATCTCTTTCGGCGAACTTTGGAATAAGGCCGCTTGCATACCGACATTGTTCAGCCCGTTGCTAATACCGAAAGCGGCTAAAGCCAAACAAACCCAGAGAAGGGAAGAAGTCACATTCATCAGGAGCATTCCCAGGGAGCCCAGCGTCATGAACAGGGCAGACGTCAACAAGGCCGGCCTTGGCCCGGACTTATCCATCCATTTTCCAGCCCATGGAGAAGCAGCAAGCGAGCATACGCCTAAGCTTAACATAAGCAGGCCTGTATCAAATTCGCTGATGTGGCGTACCGTTTGCAGGTAGGACGGAAACCCGAAGAAGATCGAGTAATATAGAACGTTCACGAGTATGAATTGAATGTTGACCCGCGTGACTGCGGGATATCGGGCTAAGGTTAGCAAAGGAATAAAAGGAAACACTGTTCTTGTTTCATGCCAGACAAAAATGAGAAGAACGACGAGACCGGACAATCCAAGCAGTAAATCTACCCAGGAAAGGTGCCGCGAGGCTATTGCCGACAATAACCCAACCAGCAAAGCCACCAGGCCTGTCGTAAACAGGAGAACCCCTGCCGCATCTAATCTGCTGAGCCATTTCCGGAGAGATTGTCCGCCTATTGCCGGCTTTGATCGACCGTCCTGTGGAATCGTCCTCCACGCGAGCAGAATCCCCGCAATTACAAAGGGAAGGTTGATCCAAAAGATGGCCGGCCAGTTCCACCAGTCCAACAACACCCCGCCGATAAAAGGCCCTAGAGCCGCTGCTCCGGACAAAAAAATCGACAAAACGGACAGCGCCGTCGCTTGTTTCTCTGTAATATGGATACGGACTAAAGCCATTCCGACAGCCGCCATCATGCTTGTTCCGATGGACTGTACGATGCGAAAGAAGATAATCCATCCAAAGCTCACAGACAATGGAGCTAATATAGAGACCACGAGGGATACCCACAGACCCGTTAGAAAAATCCTTCTGCGACCGAATAAATCACTAGCCTTTCCCACGATCGGCTGTGCAGAAGCACTAGCGATATAAAAAGAAAAAATAATCCAGGAAGCCGTTGTGAAATCAAGATGGAATTCCTTTTGCAATCCTGGAATAGCAACGGAAACCATCGATGAATTAAGTGGATTTAATAAAATTCCAAGACCTATGGAGATCATCATCCACCAGCTGCGAGCATTCATTTTGTGTTCCTCCTTAATCGTATTAAGGATATCGTACCGGAGACGATTCATTTACTCCAACGCATTTTATGGTATGATTTTATTGACTAGAAGGAATGAATTGGGGGGACACAAGTGGAACTTCTGCAATTGCAGTATTTTATAGAGGTTGCCCGGTTAGAACACGTAACCGAGGCAGCGCGGAGTCTGCATGTTACGCAATCCTCATTAAGCAAAACGATTCAGCGGCTGGAGGAGGATCTGGGAGCTCCTTTGTTTGACCGTATAGGAAGGAATTTGCGCTTGAATGGGTTTGGAAGCAGGTTCCTTCAACGTGCAGAGAAGGCTTTGTTCGAATTGGAACAGGGGAGACAAGAGATCAAGGATCTACTAAACCTGGAACAAAGCACGCTTGAGCTTGCCGTAACAGCGGCCAGCAAGCTTCCTCAAATTCTCCGTGAATTTCGCAAGATGCGGCCGGATATTCAATTTCATGTTCAAATGCTGGCCACTCAGGAAATGGTTGTCCTCCTTCAAAGAGGAGAGGTCGATCTTTGTTTGTCTTCCCCACCGGTTAATGAAGAGGAGATTGAAAGCATAATCGTGTACCGGGATCCAATCCTTGTTGCTGTTCCAACCGGACATCATCTGGCTGCGCGGGCCAGTGTATCTTTAACGGAATTAAAGAATGAGTGGTTTGTAGGCGTCAAACCCGGTTATGGAACTAGGGATTTGGCAGATTCGGCATGCAGGTCCATAGGATTTGTCCCCCAATATGTGTTTGAGGGAGATGAACCCGCCCGGCTCAGCGCTCTGGTCGAAGCGGAAATCGGGATCGCTTTTATACCAAGCACGGCAAGAGATATAAGAGACCGTATCCATTATATCCCTATTGAGGGTCACAAGCTGGAAAGGGAAATTGCCTTGTTGTGGCACAAGAACCGTTTTCTTTCGCAGGCGGCCCGGGAATTTAGAGAGATTGTTACCGAATATTTTGCCGGAGCAGACAAGCAGTAAATGAACAGGTGAATAATTCGTATAATTCTCAGTAGAATAATAAGAATTAATCTTTTCAAATGACAAGCTTTGTGAGAAAATAAGGCCATTCCAATATTTCCCTCATTAAAACTTTAATTCATTGAAGGAGGATTTATTTATGCCTGAAGACCACAAGCTGTCCTTTGAAACGTTAGCCGTACACGCCGGCCAGGAAGTCGATCCGACCACGTTCTCACGCGCCGTGCCGCTTTACCAGACCACTTCTTATGGATTCCGCGATGCCGAGCATGCGGCCAACCTGTTTGCCCTGAAAGAGTTCGGCAACATCTATACGCGGATCATGAATCCGACAACTGACGTATTCGAGCAGCGGATTGCGGCTCTCGAAGGCGGGGCAGGGGCGCTTGCTACGGCTTCAGGTTCCGCTGCGATTTCCTTCTCCATCCTTAATATCGCCGGAGCCGGAGACGAAATCGTATCTTCCTCCAGCTTGTACGGCGGTACATACAACCTGTTTGCGCAAACGCTTCCTAAACTGGGCATTAAGGTCCGTTTTGTCGACTCGGACAATCCGGAGAACTTCCGAAATGCTATTAACGAGAAGACCAAAGCGGTCTTCGCGGAGACGATCGGTAACCCGCAGGGTAACGTGCTGGACATCGAAGCGGTAGCTGCCATCGCTCATGAGCACGGTCTCCCGCTGATCGTGGACAATACGTTTCCGAGCCCGTATTTGCTGCGCCCGATTGAACATGGAGCCGACATTGTCGTCCACTCGGCGACCAAATTTATCGGCGGACACGGGACCTCAATCGGCGGAGTCATCGTGGACAGTGGTAAATTCGATTGGAAAGCGAGCGGCCGGTTCCCGGGTTTGACCGAACCTGATCCAAGCTACCACGGCGTAGTTTATACGGAGGCCGTAGGGCCGATTGCATACATCATCAAAGCCAGAGTGCAGCTTCTGCGTGATTTGGGCGCTTCGATTTCGCCGTTTAACTCCTGGCTTCTACTGCAAGGGCTTGAAACGCTGCACTTGCGTATGGAGCGCCACAGCCAGAATGCGCTGAAGGTTGCCGAATATCTGGAGGCCCATGAAGCCGTGGAATGGGTGAGCTATGCCGGTTTGCCAAGCCATCCATCTTATGATCTAGCGCAAAAATATTTGCCTAAAGGCCAAGGGGCAATCCTCACTTTCGGGATTAAAGGAGGGGCTGAAGCCGGCGTTAAACTGATCGGCAGCGTCAAGCTGTTCTCCCATCTGGCTAACGTAGGGGATTCCAAATCGCTGATCATCCACCCGGCCAGCACCACCCACCAGCAGCTTTCCGAAGAAGAACAGCGTACGGCCGGCGTGTTGCCGGAACTGCTGCGCGTATCCATCGGCACCGAGTCAATTGACGATATTCTGTACGATCTGGGGCAGGCTATCGCAGCCAGCCAGGTGTAGAAACCAAGGCGGACACCTGGTGTGGCTTTAAAAAGAACAAACCGGATGCTGTCCTGGACAGACATCCGGTTTATTTATTTTTCGGTAAAATGAACCACTCAAACAGCAGCAAACTGGCACAAAAGCTTCATAACCGTCTCCCGTTTGACCGGTTTACTGATATATTCGTCCATGCCGGCCTCGAGACATTTCTCCCGATCGCCTTTTAAAGCATTGGCCGTAACGGCAATAATGCGGGGGCACTTGTCCTTGAGATTCTCTCTGAGCATACGAGTAGCTTCAAAGCCGTTCAGTACGGGCATGTGGAGATCCATAAAGATGATATCATACAGCTGCCGGTTCACCTCTTCGATCACTTCTTGACCATTGTTAACAACGGTAACCTCGTGGCCTAGTTTCTCCAGCATTTTGCTCATCACCAATCGATTGATCGGATTATCTTCAGCAAGCAGGATCTTCGTTTGAACCATATTCTGCTGCAGCAGATCGAGAGAATGCCCCTCGGGAAGCTCCAAAGCTGGTTTAAAGACAATCGTAAAAATAAACGAAGACCCGTTCTTGCCGTCGCTTTCGGCGTGAATCTCGCCGCCCATCATCTGCACGACCTTGCGGCTGATCGCAAGCCCCAAACCGGTGCCTTCGTGCCTGCGGCTCATAAAGCTGTCTATTTGAGCGAAAGGCTCAAAGATGTCCTCAAGCCGTTTCGGATCGATCCCAATGCCCGTATCTGTAATAGTAAAGACCAGCATTTCCTGCTTCACTTTCGATGGTTCCACTTTCACCGATATGTTTCCTTGAGGCGTAAACTTGACGGCATTGCCCAGAAGGTTTATCAGTACCTGCTTCAACCGGTCGGGATCCCCATAAATATGATCGGGAACATCGTGGTTCAAGGTGTAGGATAAGGCCAGGTTTTTCTCTTCCGCTTTGCCCGAAATGACCGAGAAGCTTTCTTTGATACATAAACGTAAATCAAAAACTTCTTCTTGAAGTTCGGTGCGGCCTGCTTCGATCTTGGACAGATCCAGAATGTCATTGATAATGCCTAACAGTGTTTCACCGCTTTGGCGGATGACTTCAATGCAGTTTCTTTGTTCTTCCGTAAGATCGGGCGTGTCCAGCAAAATGTCCGTCATGCCGATGACTCCGTTCATCGGTGTCCGGATTTCGTGGCTCATCATGGCCAAAAACTCGCTTTTGGCCTTATTGGTGCTCTCAGCAGCTTCCTTGGCCAGCAGCAGCTTCTTCTGTTCGGAAATATCCTTGCAGATTAGGTAAAAACCTATATTCTGTCCGCCGACAAAGATCGGCGCTATGCTGGCAAGTACCTCAACGGCATTGCCGTATTTGGTAAACAGCTTGTCGATGTGGTGTTCAATGGAGTTGTCGTAAAGAGACTTCTCCAGAATTTTGTCTACATTCTCTTGGCCGATCAAGTTGGCAAGCTCCATCCCGATCAATTCGGTTTCATTTACATATCCGGTCAGTTCTTCGGTTACTTTATTGGTATTGATAATGCGTCCGTTAAGCCCAAAGGAAATAACGGCGTCATGGTTGTATTTCTTGAGAGACGTATAACGTTCAACCGATTCCTGAAGCCGCCGCTCGGATTCTTTCTGTTTGGTGATATCAATCATCTGTGCAATATAGTATAGAGGTTTGCCTGTCTCATCGCTGAAGAGCTTGATGGAAAGCAGTACCCACATGATTTCTCCGTTCTTCTTCATGTATCTTCTTTCAACCTGTACTTCATCGCCATCACCCATTAAGGCCTTCAAACCGGCAATATCCGTATCCGTTTCATCCGGGTGAGCAAAGACGCCTGCGGGCTTGCTGTCAAATTCCTCTTTGGTATATCCAAACATCTTCTCCATAGCAGGATTTACGGTTAAAACCATGCCTTCCGGCGAAATAAGGCCAATGCCAAATGAAGCATGATCAAATACTTGCTGATTGAAGGTAACTTGATTCAAATTCACGCGATGCATAACTTAACCTCCATTATAGATAAACAAACTTTGAAGCTGGTTCCAAGGTCCACGTTAATTATAGTTGACTCTTGTCATTACCCAAAGGGCCTTGATAAGAAACATATTGCGGACTCCGATCAAGATTTATGGAGATGATTTGAAAAATACATAGATATCGAATAAGATGAAAGCGTTATCGATATATCGGTATATCGAAATCTATCATTCGGATCAAGAGGTGAGAGGAATGAAATACAGAAGACTAGGCAAAACAGAACTGAACGTATCCGTTGTTGGCGTAGGTACATGGCAGTTTGGCGGTGATTGGGGCAAAGATTACACACAGAAAGAAGTAGACGGAATTTTGAACCGGGCACAAGAGTTAGGCATTAACTTGATCGATACGGCCGAGTGTTACGGACCCCATCACTTGTCAGAGAGCTTTATTGGGGACTATATCTCCCGCGGCCGGCGTGAGGATTGGATTATTGCCTCCAAGTTTGGTCATCAATGGCATGACCATTGGGAGCACGCCTGGAACGTGGACCAGATTCGGGTTCAGCTTGAAGAATCCTTGAAAGCCCTTAGAACGGACTACATTGATCTTTATCAATTCCACTCCGGACCCGATGAGGTCTTTGATCAGGATGAGCTATGGACGATGCTGGACAAGCAGGTTCAGGCCGGCAAAATCCGCAACCTCGGCATTTCGATCGGAAGCAACGATAACCTGCATCAGACCAGCAAAGCTACGGAGCTCAACGCCAAAGCGATCCAGGTCGTTTATAACCGGTTGGACCGCACGCCGGAAGAACGGGTATTCCCGTCCTGCCAGCAGCAGGATCTTGGTGTACTCGCACGGGTTCCTCTGGCCAGCGGCTTTCTGAGCGGGAAATACAAGCCGGGTACTGTGTTTGAGGATAACGTAAGGAAAGGGCGCAAGCGTGAAGAGATCGACGAGAAACTGAAGCTTGTGGAGCAGATCAAACAGACGGAATTGCCCGAAGGCGTAGGCATGGCGGAATGGGCGCTGGCCTGGTGTCTGAAGAATCCGGTCGTAAGCTGCGTTATACCGGGCTGCAAAAGTCCGGAACAAGTCGAGGCCAACGCACGGGCAGCGGATCTGGAGTTGTAACCGTAGGAATATATTGCTCCGGGAATGAACAAGGCTGCAGAATGGCAACCTAAGGAAGGAGTACAAATCTCAATTTCCGAGGAGGATATCTGTTATGGCTGACCAGAAAAGAAGGAAAGAAGCCGCCTGGAAGTCTCGAAAGCAGGAACAACATCCCCATGGTAAAATCAAATCGCTTAAGGAGTTATCCAGCGAATATGATGAGAAAAGTACTACCTTTTAAGCAATAGAAAGGCTGGCGACATTTCGCCGGTCTTTTTCTTTACGGAACAATAATTAAGAATTAAAGTAATAGATAGGATTTAGGATATCAGACGGAGAGGAAGGGACAGGCTGTGAAACTTCATTTCGTAAAGGTGAATCATACAGAACAAATTGCTGATTTAGCTCCATTGGCGGCGGAAATCTGGCGTGAACATTATATTACTATCATCACCATGGAGCAGATTGATTACATGATCGATAAATTTCAATCTGTTGCCGCTATCACGGACCAAATCCAGCAGCAAGGTTACGAGTATTATTTATTCCAGCAGGATGGGGTCAATGTTGGATATATGTCGGTCAAACCCGAAGAAGGCAAGCTGTTTCTGAGCAAGTTTTATATCGCTAAAGAGCACCGGGGGAACGGTTATTCAAGCCAGGCCTTTGCTTTCCTGGAACAGTTGTGCAAGGATCGCAAACTAAGCCATATCTGGCTGACGGTCAATCGTTATAATACAAACAGCATAGCGGTATATGAGCGCAAAGGCTTCCGTTCCATCCGGGAGCAAAAAGCCGATATCGGCAGCGGATTTGTGATGGATGATTTTATTATGGAGAAGGAAGTTCAGGTTTCATGAGAGGGAGAAGGAGTATACGGCCGAGTGGAAACCCAGTTTAAGCAATATATATCTGAATACGATGATTTGCTGCGAGATTTACGCTTAGTAAAGCAGCTTCAATTGCCCCAAAGTTATATCGCAGCCGGGTATATCAGAAATTATGTTTGGGACAGACTTCATGGATTTGACTATCGGGGGCGGCACAGCGATATTGACGTCGTTTATTATGACCCCGCCGATTGTTCGGAGGAAAGGGATGCAAGGCTGGAGGATGAGCTGAAAAGTCTCACCGGTAATCCTAAATGGTCCGTCAAGAATCAGGCCAGGATGCATGTGCGAAATGGGGAACAGCCTTATTCCTCAACTTGGGATGCTATGAGAAGATGGCCGGAGGTCGCAACCGCAGTTGGAGCGAGTATGGGTGAGGAAGGCCAGGTTCAGTTCATTTGCCCGTATGGGGTAAAGGATCTGTTTGAATTAATCATAAGGCGCAGTCCGCTCTTCCCGGATAGGGCATATTATTTGGAACGTGTTCACAAGAAGGAATGGAAGAAGCAGTGGCCTTTGCTGAACGTCATTGAAGATTAAAATGTTTACGCCAAGCTAAAAAGAAAGAATCCCGCTAAAGAAGTCGCCTGTAGGGCGGCTTTTTTTTGTGTTGATAATAGTTGATATTGAAGGAATACTGGGGGGAGGATTTTGATTTTAAACGCTGGAGGAAGGGAGTGTAATAGATGGATTTGCCGTACATGAAGAGCTATGAAAGGAATATTTCTGTTTTGCTGCAAAAGCCTAATCCATAGACCAGACAACCGGGTTCGGTGCAAATCATCAAATACGAACATATGGAACGGTAGAACCGAATGTATATATTCCAACTAAATGGAGAATGTAAAAAGAATTAGTAAAAAACTGCCACAACAAATATTTTGGAGAAATATCTTCAGGATAAGTATCTTCTTAGGAGCTCATGTGATGATGAATAAGAGCAATAACCCTACACCTGACGGCTTTCCCTGTACGATGGAGGAATTCACGGAACTTGTAAGATCGTCTTTGGGGGAGAGTCCGGATGTTATTTATCGTGAAATGACATTAGGCAATAAACGCGTCGTTATGATATACATCGATGGAATGGGAGATCCACACGAAATGCTGGAAGCCATCCATCAGGATATGCCGCTTTATTTGGAGAGGCAGGAGCAGTCCGCTGAGGAGCTCTTATTGCTGCTCAAAGAACGAACGATTACATTGGGAAAGATTGGTGAAGTGAAGACACACGCTGAGCTTGAAGCCAAAATTCTGAGCGGTAATACCCTTGTTTATATTGATGGATTAGATACGGCTCTTTACGTAGGAACGGAGGCCTTGAAGCAGCGCGGCGTTGAAGAAGCCACTTCCCAGTCTGTGGTAAGGGGACCAAGGGAAGGTTTCACGGAATCGCTTCGGGAGAACACGGCACTGGTAAGAAGACGGATCCAAAGTCGAAAGCTCCAGCTTGAAGAACGAAAAATCGGAGACAATACGAACACGCAGATTGCCATTATGTACATGCAAGGGCTGTGTGATATTGAGGTCCTTAATCAACTAAGAGAACGGCTGGACCAAATTCGTTTGGACAGCGTACTTGAGAGCAACTATATCGAAGAGATGATTCAGGATCGGAGTTATAGTCCTTTTCCTACCGTGTACAATTCAGAGCGTCCGGATGTTATTGCCTCAGCACTACTGGAAGGCCGAATCGCGATCTTCGTTGAAGGGACGCCTTTTGTATTAGTTGTACCGGCCTTATTCGCCCAATTCTTCCAGTCCAGCGAGGACTATTACCAGCGCGGAGACTTCTCCAGTCTTGTCCGCCTTCTCCGGTACCTATGCTTCGGCATCGCACTTCTAACCCCTTCATTCTATATCGCAATCACAACCTTTCATCAGGAGATGCTTCCGACCAATCTGCTCATCAGCTTAATCGGTCAACGGGAAGGGGTTCCGTTTCCGGCGTTTGTAGAAGCGCTTATCATGGAGATCACCTTTGAGATTTTAAGGGAAGCGGGAATCCGGCTGCCTAAATCGATCGGGCAGTCTGTCTCCATCGTAGGAACTCTGGTCATAGGCCAAGCAGCCGTGGAAGCCGGATTGGTATCCGCTGCCATGGTTATCGTCGTATCGATCACCGCCATTTCCAATTTTGCTCTTCCATCTTTTAATCTCGGCATTTCCACGCGGGTTCTTCGTTTTGTTCTTATGGGAATTGGTGCTTCATTTGGTTTGTACGGCATGATTATTGCTTTGATCATCCTTGGACTACATCTTTGCAGTCTGGAATCGATGGGGGTTCCGTATATGACTTCTTTTGCTCCTTTTCGTTGGAGAAGTCAAAAAGACGCTATGCTTCGATTGTCTCAGCGAACAAAAAAGAAGTATCTGAATATGCTTGATGCTCATAAAAATGGCGGACGATCAAGAATCTAATCAAGATAAGGATGATCCAGAATGCTGGGAAGACTGATGCTCATAACCCTTCTTCTCATCGGTGTCCTTTTCACTCCGGGTTGTTGGAGCCGGAAAGAGCTGAATGAACTTGCCGTCGTTATGGCTCTGGGAATCGACAAAGTAGAAGGCGGGTATGCCGTAACGGCTCAAGTGCTTAATTCCGGTGAAACAGATACTAAGCGGGGAGCCTCAATGGGGAGTCTGCCCGTCATTACTTATTTTTCAGTCGGCAAAACCATCCCGGATGCCCTTCAGCGTATGCATGGTCTGGCACCGCGAACCTTATATTTGTCTCATCTGAGGGTCCTCATCTTTGGCGAAAAGCTGGCCCGGGCGGGACTGGGAGATGTCATGGATTTTATAGCGCGGAATTACCAACTGCGCACGGATTTTTTTCTGCTTGTGACCAAAGCAGGCCACGCTTCCGAGATCCTTGATGTTGTGACCCCTTTCGAATACATTCCGGCCGGTTCGATTTACTCGTCTATTCTGGTTTCCCATGATAAATGGGCTGCGACAGGGAAAGTTACGCTCCAGCAGTTTATTACCGAACTCAAACGTGACGGTTCAGACCCTGTGTTATCGGGTGTACGGCTGAGCGGGGATCAAAACAAAGGGAAAAGCATCGATAACGTAAAAAAGATTACGCCAGATACGCTGATTGAGCACACTGGATTAGGCGTTTTTAAAGGAGACCGTCTGGTGGGCTGGTTAGAGGAAGCTCCCAGCAAAGCTGTAAATTATGTTCTTAATGAAGTGGACAGCACCGGGGGAGTTATCGTATTTCCTGAAGGCGTTATTGGTTTTAACGTAAACCAGGCCACCAGCTCGTTACAGGTTTCTTTTAATGAAGAGGGAATTCCTGAATTTAAGGTTCGTATAAAAGTTGAAGCGGATCTGAGTACCATTCAATTCCCGATGGACCTTAGCCAACCTTCTACTATTACAGAAATAGAGAAACGGATTGAAGAGAAATATAATACGATGATCAGCAGATCCATCCAAAATGTTCAGGTCCGTTACGGAGCCGACGTCTTCGGGTTTGGAGAAGCTTTGCACCGGAAATACCCAAAGAAATGGAGAAAGTATAGAGACAATTGGGAGGAGCATTTCAAGAAGATGAAGGTAAACGTCGACACGAAGGTTGCGATACGGAGAATCGGTTCCATTGTTCAGCCGATCAGCAGGGAGTCTAAATAACATGAATTGGAATCTGCCTCTTCTGTTGGTGCTGGCCTTTTCTTTGATCGAAGGGATTTGGAGGAGCATCAAGCAGCGATATCTTGCGGATACCCTGGTCTTCTTCTCCATCTGGGGTCTTGCATTAATCACTGTAATTGCCGATATGCTGCAATTTTCGGGTCTGAGGCCTTTGGATTGGATCGGTTTTGTTATGCAGCCTATTAATAAATTTATGCCCTGAGAGAAAGGAGTGTTTACGTGATAAACCAGAATCAGATTTTTCCTAGGCAATTTTTTGTCCTGACATTTGGGCTGGTTGTAGGTACCTCCATCCTGGTAACGCCCTCTGGTTTGGCCCACACGGCTAGAGAGGACGCTTGGATGGCTTCGTTAGTCAGTTTGTCAATCAATGTTCTGACAGTACTGCTCTATATAGGGATCACCCGTTTATATCCGGGGAGAACGATCTTTCAGATCCATGAGGATGTTCTCGGCAAAGCCTTAGGGAAACTGCTTAATCTGCTTTATCTGTTTTATTTTCTTATCTTGACCGGTACCTTACTTGGAAACCTCGGCTTTTTTCTGTCCAGTGAAATGATGCCTGAGACGCCGATTGAAGCGATTCAAATCATCTTCTTAGTGGCAGCTATCGTCTGCGCTCATAAAGGTATAATCATTTTGGCCAGAGTAAGCGAATTGATGTTTCCTTGGATCATCCTTCTCTTCCTTATACTGGTTGGCGCATTAATCCCGCAAATTCATTGGAATTACATCAAACCTGTTCTAGAAGACGGCTGGATTCCTGTCTTTAAGGCAGGGATTCATTCCTCCATGTTTGAAGAAATGATTGTCATGCTGACTTTTATTTCGATGGTCAACGAAAAGAAGAGCAGGGAAAGGTTGTATGTCATGGGCACAATAACGGGCGGATTGGTGCTCTCTATTATCGTACTGCTGAGCGTGCTTGTGCTGGGCATCGAACAAACGGAAAACAGCACGTTCCCAGCTTTCGCTCTGGCCAAAACGATCAACGTCGGTAATTTCTTTCAAAGGGTCGAGGGTATTTTGATTACGATCTGGATCCTGACTTTTTTTATTAAGATTTCCTTGTTGTTCCTATCGATGCTCCATGGCCTGCAGGTTACGTTTGGGCTTAAGGATCACAAACCGTTCATATATCCCTTAGCTATTCTGTTTGTCATTGTGGCTTGGAATACGTATACCAATACGGTATATGTAGCTAACATCATACAAAGCGTTTGGGTCGGGTACGCAACGCTGCATCTGGCAGCGATTCCCATGATCATTTGGCTGATTGGATGGGTAAGAAGAAAAGTCAGCCACTCTTCATGATTTCAAAAAATCTTTAATCTGAGGGGGATTAACCTTTAATTTGTCAGGTTGTTTTGTATGCGCTTACTTTCTATAATTTGGCTAGAAAGGAGGTGGAAACCAAGAGAGTTGGCGAGCAAAATGAAGAAGCTGAAGCTGTGACGGACTTCGAGGCAGACAACCACAACAAGAGTAAGCAGGAAGGTACTTACTAAACCAACATTTTAGGAGGTTACTTATGCTTAAATTAAAAAAGAAATGGTTGACGGCACTTCTTACTGCTGCAATGACTTTTAGCTTGTTTGGGGCAACTTCTTATGCCGCAACCGACTATTGGCAGAATTGGACCGATGGCGGCGGCACCGTAAATGCAACTAACGGATCAGGCGGCAATTTCAGTGTCTCTTGGACAAACAGCGGCAACTTCGTCATCGGCAAAGGCTGGCAGACAGGTTCGCCTTCCCGCGTAGTTAACTACAATGCAGGCGTTTTCTCGCCGTCCGGCAACGGGTATTTGGCTTTCTATGGATGGACAAGAAATTCCCTAATCGAATATTACGTAGTGGACAACTGGGGAACGTACAGACCGACCGGAACCTTCAAGGGCACTGTCAACAGCGACGGGGGCACTTATGATATCTATACAAACACACGCTACAATGCGCCATCCATTGACGGGACCCAAACCTTTACCCAGTACTGGAGTGTCAGACAGTCGAAGAGACCGATCGGCAGCAACGTACAAATTAATTTCGGCAACCATGTCAACGCTTGGAAAAGCAAAGGCATGAACCTGGGCAGCAGCTGGTCTTACCAGGCCATGGTCGTAGAAGGCTATCAAAGCAGCGGCAATGCAAACGTAACCGTGTGGTGATCGGATTCTTTTATATATAACATCATTATGAGGAGCGCCTTGGCTAAGGGTGTGACCGGGAGGCGCTCCTCCCTATCAACCAAGCAATGATCAGCAGGGCAGCGGCCTTAAGCCGGCAGATTAATAGGGAATTCATTAAAGGAGATCGTGGAATGAAAAATCTATTCATTATCCTGATCCTGGCCTGTCTCGTGGCCGCTACCGGTTGTTCGCAAGTCACGTCTGGAAAGGAGAAGAATCAGCCTAAGACGGACAAGGATAACTTGGTGCTGGTGAAAGGCGGGACTTTTACGAATACCAAATCCAATTATTACGGGAACAAGATGACCTTATCCGATTTCTATATCGGCCGATATGAAGTGACCCAGAAAGAGTGGACTCAAGTCATGGGAAATAATCCTTCCCAATTCCAAGGCGACAACCTTCCGGTAGAAATGGTGAGCTGGTATGACGCTGTTGACTATTGTAACAAGAGAAGTGAACAAGAGGGGCTGCGGCCTTATTATCATATAGATAAAGATACACTCGATCCGAATAATAAAAGTGAATATGATTTTCTGAAATGGAAGGTCACGATCAATGAGGGGGCAAACGGGTATCGTTTGCCGACCGAAGCCGAGTGGGAATATGCCGCAAGCGGCGGCCGGCTCAGCAAAAGCTATACTTACAGCGGAAGCGATCAGGCAGACGATGTCTCCTGGTATTGGAGAAACTCCGGAGACAAAACCTTATCCGGCGACTGGAGCTGGCCGGCTATCGAAAGCAACAAAGGAAGGCCGCATACAGCCGGGGAGAAGAAAGCCAATGAGTTAGGTCTGTACGACATGTCAGGCAATGTGCGGGAATGGTGCTGGGACTGGTTTGAGGACGCGGAGACAGCCAGCGGTTCATACCGGGTCGTGAAAGGCGGCGGCTGGATTGGAGATGTCAACAGCGGTGAAGTGCCTTTTCGCGGGAAATTTGAAGCCAGCGGCTATGGGCCCGATCAAGGATTTCGGGTCGTCCGAGGGGAATAAAGGCCCGTGCTGCTGGCAATAAGACAGAAAGAAGACGGTTGCGGCGGCAATCGTCTTCTTTCTCATGGAATTAATTATTAATCAAGTTAATTAAAATGAGCTTTCATTTCCGACAGGAACGAGGATAAGGCCGGCGTCATTAAAACATCCTTACGTCTGACGAATACAGTTCTCATAATGGAGGCATCACCCAGAATGTCATGGCAGCGAACCCGGCCTTGGTATTCAGGGATGTTGTTTGGAAGGGATTGGGTCTGGTAGCTTGATTTTGGGAGTAGTGGCTTTGACATTCATGCGGGAACAACTCTCTTTAGGGAGAACGCTAACTAGCAGTAATAATACCTATAGCCGGCAGCATCACGACCCTCTTGACGTCATAACATTAAAACAGCAGAGCAGCAGGGTTAACCTGCATTAACCTGCTAAATGTTTTTCGAACGGACAAAGCGACAAACGGGCCCTCTCAACATACACTGTTCTCAAACCTAGGCAAGAGCTTATATTTACAATTTGGGAGGAGCAATTGAATGTTGAGATCCACTGTAATACCCCGCCGATATGAGTCGAAGCTGAATCTGCTGGAGACCGAACAGGCAATCACTGAGGTCAAAACCTTTTTCCAAACACAGCTGGAAAATAAACTCCGGCTAATGAAGGTTTCTTCGCCTATCATGCTGAAAGCGGGGAACGGGGTTAACGATAATTTGAATGGAACTGAACGCATCGTCTCTTTTGATGCCCTGGATCTGGAGGACGGCCAAATCGAAATGGTTCAATCGCTCGCGAAGTGGAAGCGAATGGCTTTGGCCCGCTACGGCTTTACCTACGGGGAAGGCTTGTACACCGATATGAGAGCCGTAAGACGGGACGAGGTGATGGATAATCTCCATTCGGTTTATGTCGATCAGTGGGACTGGGAGAAGGTTATTTTTGATGGCAAACGTACGCTGGAGACACTCCAATTAGAAGCGCGCAAAATCTATAGAGCCGTTAAAGAAACCGAACAATATATTTGTCGCCAGTTCACTTGTCTGGAGCCGATATTGCCGGATTCGTTATATTTTGTCACGACTCAAGAACTCGAGGATCAATACCCGAACCTTTCCCCGCAGGAAAGAGAAAATGAAGTCGCCCAATTGCATGGAGCTGTATTCATTATGCAAATTGGAGGCCGATTGAAGTCCGGGCAAGTCCATGACGGCCGTTCTCCGGACTATGATGACTGGTTCTTAAACGGGGATCTCGTGTTATGGAACCCGGTGCTGGAAAGAGCATTTGAGGTTTCGTCCATGGGCATCCGGGTGGATGCGGAAACGCTGAAACGCCAGCTGAAGTTAAGCAACTGTGAGAACCGTTCCTCGTTGTTTTTCCACCAAGCAGTGTTAAACGGAGAACTTCCGGCTTCTATTGGCGGCGGGATCGGCCAATCCAGGCTTTGTATGTTTTTGCTGAAGAAAGCCCATATCGGCGAAGTGCAGGTATCGGTCTGGAATCAGAAGACGCGGGAGGAATGCCGCGAAGGGAATATCCGGCTGATGTAAGCGCTGGGGGAGCAGTTCTGGAAAGAAGTTCTGGAAAGAGGTTATGGAAAGAGGATCTGGGAAACGGATGAACAGTTGAGCCCCTGCTTAGGCGGGGGTTTTTCTATAGATGGATTACGTTACTTTTTTGGGGAAAATTGAAACCTTCGTATGGGCTCGTGCATCTAACATGTGTCTAGATGATAGGAGGGGGACAACTTATTGGACTTGAGCAAAGAAGTTAAAAAGGCGCAAAAGGATCATGTACAGGCCTTTGAGAAGCTGATTCAAAGCCATAAAACCGTCATGTATCAGGTAGCCAAAACCATACTCTCCCAAGATGCGGATTGCGGCGACGCCATTCAAGAGTCTATCTTGAAAGCTTTTGATTATCCCTTATGTAAGCACTGCCTATACAACAGCCAAAGTAAGTGCAGCATGGAAGGGAATGCCAATTTCTGTTTCCCAAGGAGAAGCCGGCTCGCTGATGATTTTGGATGAGAAATTGCGGAGCGATAAATTAACCGTAACTTTTGAGGTCACCGGGGAACGCATTAACGAGCAAATCGAACAAATTTGGCTTTATGATCAAAATGGAAATCCACTTCCGAGAGTGAATCCGCCGATCCGGATTAAAGGCAGCGACAGGTATGAAACTACATTCTCCAATGTCAGCCGTATAGATTCCGTCGAGATCACAACACCCGTGTTTAATCCTATTCATTATTATGAGGAGCTTGCGGTTACAGTGGATATGAAGGAGAGACAATAAGAACAAAGGCACAACATAGTGTCTCCTACGACTTTTCATGCCATGAACGGAAGCTATCGTTCCTCAATGGCTTCTATTTTCTGTTTAAAGGACAAGCAAGCTACAAACGATTCCTGCTTGACCTACGATGAAACAGGGGACGAAGTCCATGGTGGCACAGGCAACAGGCCTTAGCATAGCCACCTGGGGAAATCTGTTGAACGAGCTGCAGGAGCTTGGCGAGTTAGCCTGGTCGCTCCTTCCGACATTGAGCGGATTCGTCAGGAATGCCGGAAATATATCCCGGATATGCACATGCCGCAGCTGACACTTCTTGAACATCCAGAAGAAGATTATAGGTACGGTCTAATCACAATGACGCTGGAAAGTTTGGCTTATTCACTCCGAATTGTAGATAAACGGCGATGAAATCGGCCAAAGCGCGAATTATTTTCTACCATTAGAATTTCTCCAATTGGAAGAAGAGAGGGCAAGGTGTTTGAGATGAAAACGGAAAAACAAAAAATGCTGGCTGGCGAACTGTATAAGGCTTGGGATCCTGAACTAACCCGTGAGCGGGAATATGCCAGAAGGATGACACGCATCTATAATCAGACCAGCGAGACGGACTATGAACTTCGGGAAAGCCTTCTGAAGCAGCTGCTTGGCCGGACCGGTCAGCATGTAGGGATGGAGCCGAATATCCGGTTTGATTATGGCTACAACATTTATGTGGGCGAGAACTTTTTTGCCAACTTTGACTGTACCATTCTGGATGTATGCGAGGTGCACATTGGAGATAACTGTATGTTTGGACCGGGAGTTCATATCTATACCGCTACCCATCCTGTAGATCCTTATGAACGGATCAAGGGTCCGGAATTGGGCAAGCCGGTTAAGCTCGGCGACAATGTCTGGGTGGGCGGCAGAGCCGTTATCAATCCAGGTGTTACGATTGGCAGCAATGTTGTTATTGCTTCCGGTGCCGTGGTGACAAAGGATGTCCCCGATAATGTCGTAGTTGGCGGGAATCCGGCGAAGGGGATCAGAACGATAGAGATCCAGAACAGCTAAGTGAAGATGGCATAGTTAGCTTAGATGGCGTAGATGACTAAGATGACTAACACCACTAACACCACTCATCCTCCCCTCTATTTCTCTCTAGTCTAGCGTCCAGCAAGAGTTTTCAGCATACAGACTCTTTCTGGGCTTCAGCTGAGGTATACATAAAACTGTCTACTTACCCCTTGCTAGAGGCCTGAATATAATAATTACAACATGGCTTCAGAAATGTCCGAAAGGAGCAAACAGGATGAAGGGTAAGAAGGGAAAAAGAGGGTTAAGTCGTCTGGTTAGTTTTTTGGTCTTTTTTCTAGTTTTTTATACTATGATGCCGCCGGCTTTTGCAGCCGGAAAAGGTGAGCGCTCTTTTATCGTGGACAGCGTGGTCGGGAATGTCTTTGTTCAGAAGGCAGGGAGCGCAAAAGAGGTCCCTGTTTATGCGGGTACGGTGATTCAGGAAGGAGACCGGCTCAGAACGGAAGAGGGTTCTTCGGCGACTCTAAGCAGCACGGATCGTGAAGATTCACTTGTCTTATCCGAAAATACCGAGCTGTATGCCGAAGTGCTTGCTGAGAACAGTGGAGCAAAGCAAACAAGGCTGCGTGTGCAGGCCGGTTCGGTTTATGCCGAGGTTGAGCCGTTAACGGAGTCGAGGGATACGTTTGAACTTGTAAATCCGGAAGCGGTTATTTCTGCTCGAGGAACCCATTTTTCAGTCTCGGTTGATCCGCTCACGGGACTTCCTTCTACATATGTATATTCCGGCGTGGTCACTGCAGAATCTTCGAGACAACCGGATTCTCCCCCGGCAAGGGCGCTGCCTGGCCAGCAGATTGATCTCGATCCAAGTGCCTCAGAGGAAACTCCTGCGGGAGTTGTCAGTCCTATCGACATGAAGGAGCTTGCCGGTCAAGTGGATGAAGAAATGCTCCGCCAGTTGCTTGCGAACAAGGAAGATATTGAGCGGGAGAACGAGGAGAGGAAACAGGATATAATCGACGGTTATACTGCCCAGGACTTCTTGGCGAAGAACGGAAATGAACCAGCTCCTGATGATATGAACAAATTGACTAACAATTTGAATAATCTTGTTGGCAATATTGTAAAAGGAGCCGTTGAAAATGGCGCTGTGAATCAGGAGCGTGCCCAGCAGATAGTTGATGAATTAAACAGCCGGACACCTGCTGATAGCAGGCTTGATCTTGGTACTATTCCACCCATTGAGAGCCTAAGCGGTGAGGCAGCAAGTCAGTCGATTGAGAACAGAGAACGCCTCGCTCAGCAGAAAAGCCAACAACAGCAGCAGAAGGAGCAAATGAGGGATTCGCTTGAGCAGACAAACAAAGCGCTCATAGAGAGAGTGCAGGAGATGGTCCGGCAGCAGCAGGAAGCGAACCAACGGGCATTGGAAGAACAGCAGCAAAAGGCGGAAGAGCGTTATCTGCAGCAGCTGCCGGAATCGGACCAACAGCGATTTGAAGAAGCCCAGCAGCAGCGTACACAAGAGCGGCAGCTGGCTCAGCAGGAGCGGGAACAGCGGCAGCCTTTAGCACCTCAAGCACCTCAAACGCCTGCTCCGCCTAGCTCTCCGAGTCTGCCAAGTCCGCCAAGTTCTAGTCCATCAAGTCCGCCTAGTGGTGGTTCATCAGAAGGGGGAAGCAGTCCTTCACCAACCATAGTGGGAGTTATTCAACCTGAGCCGATAAAGATCGCGGCGGGTGCAGACTTTACTCTGCCTGCCAAGGTCAATGTGAGGATGAGCGATAACACCACTCGTTTGGCGGAGGTACAATGGCAGGACGAGTTTGATCCTTCAGAATACGGCCAATATACAATCGGCGGAACGGTTGCCGGCTATGAAGGCGAAGTGACGCTTGAGGTCATGGTCTATGTCCCATATGGCGAACCGTTTGAACTGAATCCGGCAAAACGGATGATTCCACTGCCTGAGGCTGTGATTCGATTTATTGATGCCTCCATACCGGACGGGGGCAGCAATCCGATCGTTTCACCCTTTGAATTTACGAAAGAAGAGAGTGAAGTGACGGGCCTTGTTCCTGCCGGGGCTGTTCTGGAATTAAAGAGATTTGAAGCAGCAGGAGGGGACATTGAACTGCAATTTGACCTGGAAGATGGAGCAATTGGAGAGGAAATGAATGAAGGCAATATTGGTATTTTCTATCAGCAGGATAATGGGGTTTGGAACTATCTGCCGACCACGATTGAGAATGGGAAAGCAAGCGCGAAGGTAGAAAGCATCAACGGAATATATGGCGTTTTCTATGCTGAACACGCGGAATTTCCTGATATTCCGAATGCCGAAGGAAATGAACCCATTGAAGAAAACTTATAAAAAAGCGGGGAGGGAGAACATGATCAAGCGAATAACGATCCTGCTGCTTCTGGCAGCAGCAGTGTCGCTGGAAGGCGGAGCAAGTGGAGCGGCGGCGAATGGAGCCGTCTATGGTGAAAAGGGTGCGCTTCTCTCGGAAGTTGGCACGTATCTTGGTAGCGGACAATATACACAAGCCGGCGGGGCGCTGCTAGAGTCGGGATTAAGAATGCCGCAAGGAATAGCTTTCCTTCCGGATGGATCACTGCTTGTCGCTGATACACGAAATCAGCAGATCAAACTGGCGAAAGGCGATCAGGTGACAACTTATGCCGGGATTGAAGAGGGGATGCCGGTTGACGGCTATGGTCTGCCTCTTGGAGCACTGCTGGACGGAGCCGCCGGGGAAGCGGCATTCCAGCGTCCGCAAGGTATGGCAGTTGCTGAGGATGGAACAGTTTATATCGCGGATACCTATAATCATGCGATCCGGCAGCTGTCGCCTGGCGGTAAAGTGACGACATTGGCTGGTGATGGCGTCGCCGGCAGCCGAGACGGGGCTGGGAGCGAGGCGCGTTTCGACCATCCGAGTGATGTTGCGGTTGCGAAGGATGGGGCGATTTATGTTGCTGACAGTGGCAACCATGTGATTAGACGTATTGTAGATGGGGAAGTTGAGACGTTGACTGCGGCTTCAGAACGTTATATCGAAGCCGTCGAAGGGGTGCCTTTGTTAGCAGGTGATTATGCGGATGGAGCGCTGGTGGAAGCAAAATTCAATGAACCGTCCGGATTGGCGCTGGATGCCGAAGGAAATCTCTATGTCAGCGATACAGGCAACCAGCTTATTCGTCTGATAGATTTTAAAACAAGTGAAGTATCCACCGTTGCCGGAGATGTTGCTGCTGCACAGAAGCTAAGTCAAGGACAGGAACTTTTTGCTGCAGGAGGTTTTGCGGATGGAGCGGCACATGCAGCCCGCTTTCAGGCTCCAAAAGGACTCGCGGTAACAGCGGAAGGCGGCGTTGTCATCGCTGACAGCCTGAATCATGCTATTCGTTATTTGCATGACGGGACTGTGGTGACCCTTGCGGGCAGCGGCCAGGCGGGGGAACAAAACGGCATTAATGGACATAATGCGCTGAACGAGCCAAGCGATGTGGCGGTTGCGGATAACGGCGATATTTATATTGCTGATTCCGGAAACAACAGGATCAAAATGTGGTCCCGCTACCAATTGCCTGAGCTTCCGCAAAATAACGAGATCAAGCTGGTCTACGGGCAGAATCTGATTTTCTTGGATGCGCAGCCTCAGCTGAAGAACGACCGGACAATGGTTCCTGCGCGTGCTGTTGTCGAAGCTTTTGGTTATACGAGCTCCTATCAGCAGCAAACCGTTACTATGCGTAAAGGGAATACTTCCATTCAGATGGAAGTAGGCAGCCGGACCATGAAGGTTGAGACGAATGAAGGGACATATACGAAAGAGCTTGATGCTGCTCCGTATATAGAAGGCGATCGTGTAAGGGTCCCTTTACGTTTCTTTTCCGAGGCGTTTGCGCTGGATGTCCAATGGAATGCTTCCACGAGAACAGTTATATTGCGGGATCTGTAGCGATAAAGGGTATATTAAAAATAACAACCCCGGCTTTCCCCTTGAAGGGGAGCCGGGGTTTGTTTGTGGACTAGAGCTTAACGTTTCCGTTCACTGCGCCGGGCAAAGAACGTGGCCAGAACAGAACCGGAGATATTGTGCCAGACACTGAAGATCGTGCTGGGCACAGCCGCAAGCGGATTAGAGTGAGCGGCGGCCAGCGTAGCGCCAAGCCCGGAATTTTGCATACCGGTCTCGAACATAATGGCTTTCCGTTTGCCAAGGTCCATGCGGAACAGTTTGGCGAACAGGTAGCCAAGCAAGTACCCGAGGCCGTTATGCAGGACGACTACAGCGAAGATCAGCAGTCCGCTGTCCAGAATTTTGGAGCGGCTGCCAGCAACGACTGAGTTTCTTAGGTGTACCTCTCAAATTACCATTAATACTGTAAAGCGGCACACCAATTATGTAGTTTCCATATTGTACTATAAATCTTTCATTTTTAGGGTATTATTTGAGTGGAAAAGACGGGGCAGCTTCTGTTGGTTTGATGATTGACTTCATAGACTTCAGCAAATAGAATGGTTGTAACATTATTCCATAGGTAGAGGAGCTATCACTAGAATGGCACAATTTGAGAATGTCACCGTAGTCAAGGAAGCTAATATTTACTTTGACGGTAAAGTAACGAGCCGCGCTGTCCTGTTCGCAGACGGCACAAGAAAGACGCTTGGCATCATGCTTCCAGGCGACTACGAATTCGGTACAGACAGCATTGAAATAATGGAGATTTTGGCTGGCGATCTGAAAGTTCTTCTGCCAGGGGAAACAGAATGGCAGCATATTCAAGGCAAAGGGGAATTCACTGTTCCCGCGAACACTAAATTTAAACTTCAAGTGGCGGCTGTGACCGACTACTGCTGTTCTTACGTCTCTGAATAAAAAAAATTGATCTTTATCCTCCAATCGGGACATTCTAATCTGAGGTTTTGCAGTTTGGAAGCTCCGGCTTGAGGAGGGAAAAGGATGAAAAAAGCTCTTGACCGACAATCCATTCTGCTGCTTGCAGTGAATGGATTGTTTGTTTTATCCGGGGCATTGTCCGGCACATTCCTGAATGTCTTTTTGTGGAAAAGCAAGCAGGACTATGCCATGATCGGCTGGTTTACGGTCAGTCAGCAAATAGCGCTTGGCCTGACCTTCTGGATCGCCGGAAAATGGGTGAAGGAGCATAACAAAATGAATGCGCTCCGTGTGGGCACGGCCTTATCCGGTTTGTTCTATTTGCTGGTGCTGCTGGCGGGCAAAGCTGCCGTATGGTATATCTGGCCGCTCGGGCTGCTGCTCGGGGCGGCGCTCGGCATGTTCTGGCTGGCTTTTAATGTGGTGACGTTCGAAGTGACCGATCCGGGCAATCGGGATATGTTTAATGGATGGCTGGGATTAATCGGATCCGTATGCGGGATCGTCGGCCCCTGGTTCTCCGGCTGGGTGATTTCCCGCATGCAGGATAATGCCGGGTACCGGCTTATTTTCACTTTGTCGCTGATGATCTACGGAATAGCTGTCGTGTTCAGCTTTTTTCTGAACAAGCGCAAGCTGAAGGGGCATTACCAGTGGGGTACCCCTTTGCTTGAGCTCAAAAGACCGGGGAGTCCCTGGCGGCGCACAGCGCTTGGCTTAGTTTTCCAAGGTCTGCGGGAGGGGGTTTATTCCTTCTTGATCGTGCTTCTGGTCTATGAAGCTACACAGCAGGAATGGAAGCTCGGGCAGTTCTCTCTGATTACTTCTGCCATATCACTGGTAACCTTCTGGGTTGCGGGCAAATGGTTAAAACCCCGTTATCGATATGCGGGGATGCTGATCGGCACACTGCTGCTGGCCGGTTTTATGATTCCTTTGCTGTGGAGTCTGCAGTATGGCATGCTGCTCGTCATGGGTATAGGGATGGCCGCTTTCGTGCCTCTCTATATGATCCCTATGGTGTCCGTTACCTTTGACCTGATGGGAACAAACGAAGAAAGTGCTAACAGCCGGGTTGAACTGATGGTACTGCGCGAACTGTGTTTGATGTGCGGACGTTTGGCGGGCATTCTGCTTTATGTCGTCATACTATCGATCAGCGATGCGCCAAGAACCATTACCTGGCTGATTGTTGGACTCGGTTTTTCTCCTGTGCTGGGCTGGCTGTTCATGCGGAGACAGTTGAAGGAAACGACCGGTTAAGCATGCAAGGCAGGATAGTCAATTCGAGATATTAAATCAACCCCGGTTGCTCCTTTAGCTTAAGGAAAGCGCCGGGTCAACTGAATCAACAAAACTTGTTGACAGAAGTCATTTATTCCTATATATTTCGTTGTACATACAAAATTAAAGGAGGGGAGCCAATGTCCGATCAAGATAGTTTTGAATTTTTGCAAAGCTGCTTATATTTCAATACCAACCGTTTAAGCAGGGCCATAACACGCATGGCAGAAGAAGAATTTTCAGTCACCGGGTTAACGCCAATGTATGGATATCTGATTCGATTGGTCAACGGGATACCCGGAATCACACAGAAGGAACTGGCCGATAAGCTGTATATTACCGCATCTACGTTAACCAGATTTATTGACAAGCTGGAGGGCAAGGGACTGGTAGAACGGAAAGTCAGCGGGAAGACCGTGGAGGTTCACCCTACAGCTAAAGGACTGGAGTTAGGAGAGACGATCCGGAAAGCTTCCAAGAATTTAGAGAAACGTTATGAAGAGATTTTAGGGAGTGAGATGGCAAGAGAATTATCACGGAATATTGAGAATACAAGCCGGAAGCTGGAAAACTAAAGTCCTCCGCTATGTAAATTTTTTTGAGATATATTTTGTATGTACAACTAATAATGAAGAAGGGAATTTATATATGACTACAAATGTGATTACAAATGAAACCAAAAAAACTTTAGTTATCGTTGTCCATCCGAATTTACTCGAATCGAGAATTAACAAAAGATTGACCGAAGAACTTCTAAAACGGGAAAACGCAACCATTCATCAGCTGTACGAAGTTTACCCCGATGAACAGATCGATGCGGAGAAAGAAAGGCAGCTGCTGGAACAATATGATCGCATCGTTTTCCAATTCCCGTTCTATTGGTACAGTGCGCCTTATCTGCTGAAGAAATGGCTGGACAGCGTATGGGTAGGAGGCTGGGCTTACGGCCCGGGTGGAAACAAACTGGAAGGGAAGGAACTGCGTCTTGCCATTTCTACAGGCGGTGTCCGTGATGCTTATCAGGCAGGCGGTTTCCATCAATACAGCTACAGCGAGCTTCTGAAGCCGTTCCAGGCAGCAGCCAACCGGGTGAAGATGAGTTATATGCCTCCTTTTGTTATTAGCGGTGTTAGAAATGTGACAGATGAGCAGCTGGAGAAGCTGGCTGATGAATATGCAGCTTTTGTCACTGAGCCATAAGAAGTGAAAACGAAGAAGCCCTTACACTGCGTAGGGGCTTTGTTATTTTTCCCATTAATTAGAGCGATTGTTCCGTTTGCACGAAATATGTCATGAAAAATGCTGGCAAAACAGGAGATTCAGGCATAAACCGGCGGAATGGTGACAAGCTAATTACGTGAATCTAACGGAGGTGTAGTCAGTGAACGATCAATCGCTTGCTCCGCATGAATCTATGGAGCTTCATGAAATGCTGAACTTTAAAACGCTCTGCCTGGCCAAGTCTAAATTGATGCAGGGGCTGGTGTTTGACCAGGAGCTGAAAGCGTTGATGCAAAAAGATGTGGAGCAATCCACCCAGGCCATCGCAGGTCTTCAAGCCGTTTATGCCAAAGCGCCGTTTCAGGCTCCTGTTCCGCCGAACCGGCCGACGCCTATTTTAAATTAGAGGGTGAACCAGATGAACCAGGATTATTTAGATCCCATTAACGCACAGCATATGCCGGAAATGGCAGATATGACGTTTGCCATGGATTTTCTTCTTCGCGCAAAAGAGGGAGTCAGAAATACAGCGACGGCTTTGACGGAAGCCATTTCTCCCGATGTGCGGGCTCTCCTGAAAACGCAGTTAAGGGAGGCCATTGCGCTTCATCAGGAGATTTCAGAGCTCATGATCCGTAAGAAATGGTTCCACCCTTACGAATTAACCGAGCAGTACCAGCTTGATCAGCTGTCCGCGAACAATACAGTCATGATCAGCCAAATGGATTTGTTTCCGGAGGATACAAACCGAAAAGGCATGTTTGACCAGGAGCCGGACGCACAACTAGGAGGACACCAGGCATGAAAGCAGTTACGTACCAAGGCATCAAGAACGTTATGGTCAAAGAGGTTCCTGCTCCTAAAATTCAGAAGCCGGACGATATGATCATCAAATTAACCAGTACGGCCATCTGCGGTTCGGACCTGCATTTGATCCACGGCATGATTCCCAATCTGCAGGAGGACTATATCATCGGGCATGAACCGATGGGGATTGTGGAAGAAGTCGGACCGGAAGTAACCCGGTTGAAGAAAGGCGACAGAGTCATTATTCCTTTCACGATTGCTTGCGGGGAATGCTTCTACTGCAAACACCAGCTGGAAAGCCAATGTGATAACGCCAACGAGAATGGCGACATGGGAGCTTACTTCGGCTATTCAGGCAATGCGGGCGGGTATCCCGGCGGGCAGGCCGAATATTTAAGGGTTCCTTTTGCCAACTTCACGCATTTCAAAATTCCGGAAGACAACGAACAGCCCGACGAGAAGCTGTGCCTGATCGCAGATGTGATGCCAACGGCCTTTTGGAGCGTGGATAACGCTGGCGTTAAGAATGGAGATACCGTTATCGTACTGGGCTGTGGCCCGGTTGGGCTGATGGTCCAAAAGTTCGCCTGGCTGAAAGGCGCCAAAAGGGTGATTGCGGTTGACTACGTAGATTATCGCCTGGAGCACGCGAAACGGACAAACCATGTGGAGACGGTGAATTTCGAACAAGGCCCCAACAACATAGGCAGCTATCTGAAGGAAATCACCAAAGGCGGAGCCGATGTGGTCATTGATGCGGTTGGCATGGATGGAAAAATGAACGATCTTGAGTTTCTGGCCAGCGGCCTCAAGCTCCAGGGAGGGACAATGAGTGCTCTGGTCATCGCTTCCCAGGCCGTTCGCAAAGGCGGCATGATCCAGATCACCGGCGTCTACGGCGGCCGGTATAACGGCTTTCCTCTGGGAGATATTATGCAGCGCAACGTGAATATCCGCTCCGGCCAGGCACCGGCCGTTCACTACATGCCTCATATGTATGACCTGATTCATTCCGGCAAAGTGGATCCGGGGGACATCATTACCCATGTTATTCCGCTGTCTGAAGCCAAACACGGATATGAGATTTTCGATACGAAGACAGACAACTGCATTAAAGTCATTTTGAAACCTTAGTTAGAGCTAAGCGGGAGGTAACCATGACCATGAAGAAATACGCCATGCATGAAATGCTGGAAGTACATGAAATAGCCGCATTCAAGACCGTCTGCGCCACAAAGTCCAAAGGCATGCAAATCCTGGTCTCTGACCCGGAACTGAAAGCGATCCTGCAGCAGGATGTCGAGCTTTCCAAACAGCAGCTCCATGAACTCAGCATGCTCCTATCCAATGCCCAATAAAAGGAGGTAAACCAGTCAATGAATCCCTTACTGGAACGATTGATGGGGATGCAGAATCTGACGGATCAAATCATTGCCACGGACTTCCTGAACAACGCCAAAAGCGGTGTCCGCAATTACGCCATGGCCTTGACCGAATGCACATCCCCCGATGTAAAGGCTGTCTTGACCAAGCAGCTTGAAGAAGCCATTCAAACCCATGAACAAATCGTCCATTTCTTGGTAGACAAAGGGTATTACCGTCCCTTCAATGTTGAAGAACAGAGGCAGCTTGACCTGCAAAATATCAAGACGGCCCAGGGTATTTTGTAGACTCTACGCTTGCTTATACAGCCTTAGTCGAGTGCTTTAGCCGGACTAAGGCTGTTAGATTTTTCTAACTCTTATTGAATAAATATTCGCCAGAAGCGGGATATTATTCTCACCTGCCTGTAATTGCCGAAGGAGGGAGATAAGCTGTGGAGAAAACGCTGTTAAGCCAGAGCCTGAAAGAAAATGAACAGAACTTACGGGATGTGTTTCATCTCTGTTCGGATATTGTTTTTCGTTATACATACAATCAAGGAACACCGGAATTTCTTATTCTTTATCTGGACGGATTTGTGGATATGACCGTGCTGGAACAATCCATATTAAGACCTTTAATGCTGAATCGAAACGCCGAACCGGACGGAATGGGGAAGATGATTAGAGACAGCTTTGTCTTTACAGGACAGACCAAAACGTCCAATCAAGTGAAAGACGTAGTTAATAACGTCCTCAAAGGATACGTTGCTATTTTGACTGAAGGCGAGAGCCTGGCGCTTTTGGCCGATGCCGCCGGTTTTGATAAACGTGCTATCGACGAACCGAAAACGGAGAAAGCCTCTCAAGGCCCCAGAGACTGTTTTACGGAAGCTCTGCGTACGAACACGATGCTTTTGCGTAGAAGAATTACTACCCCTCGATTAAAAATGGAGTCCTTCAAGCTTGGCGAACTCACCTCCACGGACGTAGTTCTCGCCTATGTTGAAGACATTGCGAAACCGGGCTTAATCGAGGAGGTCCGCAAGCGCTTAAAGAATATTTCGACCCAAGGTATCCTGGATGCCGCATATATTGAGGAGCGTATTCAAGACCGGCCGAAATCTCCGTTTCCACAAATCCAGAAAACAGAACGTCCCGATACGACCGCATCCAGTCTCATCGAGGGAAAAGTAGCTATCCTTGTAGACTGTACACCCACAGTTCTTATTCTTCCTATTAATTTCTGGGCGGGGCTTCAGTCAGCAGATGATTATTATGAGCGCGTGGACTTCGTCTTTGCCCGAAGATTGGTCAGATATGTCATGATGTTTGCCTCTTTGACACTTCCGGGATTCTACATCGCTTTGACTACATACCACCCGGATTTGCTGCCCGGAACGCTGTTCATCAGTATAGGGGAGGCCCGGGAAAAGTCTCCTTTCCCGACCATTATAGAAGTGCTGATCATGGAGTTTGTGTTTGAAGGTTTACAGGAGGCGGGCATCCGGATGCCTTCGCAAATCGGACCGCTCGTCAGTATCGTTGGAGCTCTTGTAGTCGGCCAGGCGGCCGTAGAGGCCAATATCGTCTCGGCTCCCATTGTCATTGTCGTCGCCTTGACCGGGATTGCCTCCTTTGTCATCCCTCGATATGCGTTTGCGATTCCGCTGCGTATTCTTCGTTTTGCGATCATTTTTTTGGCTGGAATCTACGGAATGTATGGGGTTTCGATCGGCATCATGGCGATTATGATTCATCTGGTAACCCTTCAATCCATCGGCGAGCCTTATTTCCCGCCCATCACGCCCCTCATCCGGCGGCGCCTCAAAGAAATTATACTGCGCCCCCCGCATTGGCCATGGGGCAAACCTTAACATGAGCAAGTTTAAGCGTGTAAGGTCACAGTTGTCCGCAGCAATCATGATTGCCGTTTTGATGGGGATTACCACAGGCTGCTGGGATATGGTCGAACCCAACGAACGTTCTATCTGGGTGGGATCGGGGGTCGATTCGGCGGCAGGACGAAAAATTGATTTGAGTGTGCAGATTGCCGTTCCGCGTGCCCTAGGAGAGGGAGGCGGGCAGCAAAAACCCTATTTAGTGAAATCTACGGTCGGCCGAAACCTGGAGGACTGCTTCCAAAGGCTGCAGGCGCAATTATCCCGCCAGATTTTTCTGGGCCACCGTCACGCTGTTTTTGTTGGACAGAAGACGGCCGAGACGGGCATGAGACGATTGATGGACGAGTTCGGACGGAATCCGCGCAGCAATATTCGGGCCAAGTTATTTTTAGTTAAAGGTGCAACAGCGAAGGCTTTTCTCGCAGAAAGTGGGGGCATTGAGTATTTTTCCACGGAGAAGGCCATTCGGCAAACCCGTTTCAACGGAATCAACGATAAGATGACCACTATGATCTTCTTCAAAGAAGTGCTGCAGCGAGACGGGATGAGACCTCTTATGCAGGTTGTCGAAACAGGCACCGAGAAGGATCCGAAATCCGAAGCTGAAGGATCTGAGCCCAGTCACCGCGAGATCGCCTTGTTCAACAATTCAGCTGCAGCTGTCGGTTATTTGCAGGAAGAAGAAGCCATTGCTGCGTTATGGGCAGCAGGATACCTCGAGGATCAAATGGTAACTGAGACCGTCTACGGACAGGAAGTGACTATTGATCTCCACCATATGAAGAGGACCCTAAAATCAAAGATCGAAGGCGAAAACGTCGAGTTAAAGCTCATTTTACGCGCACAAGGCATTGTTGATGAGAACGACACGGACCTTAATCTATTCATCTATTCAGATATGAAGAAGGTGGAACAAGCCTTCAACCAAAAAATTGAACAGCAAATGAACACCATGATAAAGATGGTCCAGCAAAAATATAAAACGGATATTTTCGGATTCGGGGAAGATATTCATAGAAGGCATCCGAAACAGTGGAGCCAGATGAAAGGCAACTGGGACGAACGTTTTCCGAAGGTGAAGGTCACCGTGATATCCAATATAGTCATAAGGCATATCGGTGAAAGAGGGCCCAAGTAACCCCTCTGGCCCATTGAAAGGGATGAAGTTGTGAAACTTTCAGGCAACCAGCTGTTCTGGATCATGTTTTGTTTTCAAGTACATTATGCCTTAATGCCGGCTCTTCAATATGGCAAACAGGATGCTTGGCTGATTTGTCTGTTAAGCGGAGCAGGAGTGATTGCGATCACTTATCTGATGGCCAAAGTAAGCCAGCTGTCACCGGGAGACAACATTGCCGATCTTTGCCGGAAGCTGCTGGGAAAATGGGCGGGGAAGCTCATCCTGCTGCTCTACATCGTCGTCTGGTTTTTTCTGACGGCCGTAACGCTGCGGGAATGGGTCGATTATGTCTATCTAAAATTGCTGCCCCATACGCCAATCCCTATTGTGGTTCTGCCCATGTCCCTACTTCTTATTTATGTAAACTTAAAAGGAGGGATCTTCGCGATCGGCCGTTGCAGTCAGATCATTGGGCCGCTGTATTTTCTGATTGGCTTTGCCCCCGTGCTGCTGATGTTCGGCATTATGGACTGGACCAATCTGCTGCCGATCTATGCGGATACAGGCGTTCACCAGATCGTCAAAGGAGCCGTTCCAACACTGGGCAATACGATGGGCGGGGCCATGATGCCTCTGATGCTGACAGCCTTTATGCAGCAGCCACAACAAGCAACCAAATATGCTGTACGGGCGATGGGTTTATCCTCATTATGGGTGCTTATTGCCGCCCTGATCTCTGTACTGGTGCTCGGCTCTCACCTTGCCCCGCAGCTTACACTGCCTTGGGTAGTGTCTATAAGGTCAGTCTCGATCCTCAATTTCATTCAAAATATCGATGCGATAGCCGTTTTTGTTTATTCGTTCTCCCATTTTATCGCCCTTTCGGCAAGCACATTCGTTACCAGTTATGGATTAGCTCAATTGATCCATAAGAAGCTGTGGAAGCTGATGGTCGTCTGTGTTGTCGGGTTGTCCTTTCTGGCGGTCGTACTGACGTCCGATGTCGGCCACATTACTAATTTGTACCGCGACATTATTTGGGTCCGCTGGGTGCTGCCAGTGAATATGCTCGGCATTCCTTTGCTGCTTTGGATCATGGGGAAGATGAAGAAGGGTGCTTTGCAGTAAACCTCATATCTACCCAGTGTATTCCCAGCGCTGATGTACAAAACGCCCAACTATCTATTTACTTCCTGACCAATCTGAAATATCCCCCGTCCGGCCGATTTCGGAAGAGCGACGCGCGGCAAATGCACAACGGAGTGGTGGCAACGCAACGTGACCCATACGGGTTATTGAAGGCGATTCTTATAGACACATCAGGGACGTTTAGGGATTGAGAACGAATGTCGGATGAACGGTCTTGGACATCAAGCTGAGTCAAACGTTTTGAACGTTTCGTATTGCGGTAGAGGGGGATGCGATGAATGTTGGCGGGTTAACGCCTTATGGGTCAGGATTCTGCAATCATGACTAGGACATCCGGACTCATGTAAATTGGATGAAGAGCGTCCGATATACGGTAGAATCCGCCAATACGAATATAGGATCGGCCGCTGAAACGGTTAAACCCTGACGTTCCAGCATGGATAACGTCAAGTGGGATGAAATAATAGATCCATTGATGGATGAGTCTATGGAAGAAAAACTAAAAGCATCGGTTGATGCAATCGCCGCTAAGGATGTAGAGGCATTCCATAGGACATTAGGTCCGGGTATCGGTACTGAACATGATTTATCTATTAAACAATGCCGTAAATTTCACGACCGTAGATAAAGCGCATGAAGAAAACGGGCGAATTCTTGTTGCTGTGAATGGAGAAAATCTGCAGCAGGATGGAGGATCCCCGGTCATGGGATATACCTTTTATTTCGAGAAAGATGAAAGCGGCGAATGGCAGATTATAACGATTGATTAGAAAGTTAGAAGTTGCTTCACAGATTAAAGACCGATGTTTCTAATCCTTTCAACAGAAAAATAGTTTAAACTGAATGTTGCTTTATAAGCAAAGGGAGACCCTGAAAATGGGGGCTCCCTTATTTAGATTATTCTGTGATTTATATGGCTGAAAACGTTTGCCGTTCTAACCATTTTATTAAATAAAGACGATTGACGCCGCAAAACAACCGATGATATGATCAGGTTATTAAAATAATAAACACTGGTTTATTATAATAAACCATTTGGCTGGAGGCAAGAATGGAAAGAAAATACTGGGTTCCGGCTTTGGAGAAAGCAAACGATATTTTGCTGCTGATCAGCGAGCATCCCGCGGAGCTTAAATTGATCGATTTGTCCAAACAGCTGGAAATCAACAAAAGCTCCATGTTTACGCTGCTGAACACGATGGAAACGCTTCAATGGGTAGTCCGTGAAAATGACGGCACTTACTCGCTAGGTTCCAAGCTGGGCGCTTGGGGCAATGCGTTTTTCAAGCAGTTCAGTCTCATTGATCGGTTCCGGAAGGAAGCGGCAATAACGAAGCAGACTCTTCTTGAGACGATCCAGCTTGCCAAACTGGAGCAGCAAGAGGTGTTATACCTTGCCAAAGAGGAAATGCCATCCCCCGTCAGGATTGCTTCAGAGCCGGGCAAGAAACTGCCCGCCCATGCGACGGCGCTCGGGAAAGCCATGCTTGCGTGGCTGGATCACGCGGAACTTGCCGCCTTGTATGCCGAAGATGAGCTCGCGCCGAGCCTTACTCAGCATACGCTGCGCTCCCGGGAAGAGCTGCTCCGGGACCTCGCAGCCGTGAGGGAGACCGGCTATGCGTTTGATAGGGAAGAGGCGGTGATGGGCTTCTGCTGCGTAGCTGCTCCAATCCGCGACGGTGACGGGCGGGTCGTGGCCGCGATTAGCTGCTCCATGTTTAAGCATGAGTGGGAGCAGAAGCGGGAATTGGCCAAACAAGAAATTTGCGCTCTGGCAAAAAGGTTGTCGCAATCCTGAAGTTACAAAGTGGTAAACCTCTACTAATTATGAATGAGGAGTTGAAGGCCATGAGATTGCAGAACAAAATCATACTCATCACCGGTTCCGGTTCAGGAATCGGCAAAGCGACGGCGCTACTGTTCGCCGAGGAAGGCGCAACGATCATTGTCAACGATTTGGCGGCGGATAAAGGCCAGGAGACGGTAGAGGAGATTACGTCGGAAGGCGGCTCGGCCGTCTTCATTCAAGCCGATGTGACCGACCCTGAATCGGTAAAGTCGATGGTGGACGAAGCGATCGCCAATTTCGGCAGGATCGACGTCCTGTTCAACAATGCCGGGGTCAGTGGTGTCGGTGCTATTCACGAAGTAGAGCCGGAAGCGTGGGACCGCGTGATCAATATCAATATCCGCGGCGTCTTTTTGCCGAACAAATACGTGATTCCTCACATGATGGAGCAGCAGGGCGGCTCGATTATCAATATGTCCTCCTGTATCGCCGAGATCGGTTTGGCCAGCCGTGCTTCCTACTCGGCAACCAAAGGAGCCGTACTCGCTTTAACCAAATCGATGCAGGTCGATTACGCCCCTTACGGAATCCGCGTAAACGCCTTATTGCCGGGTACGGTGTTAACGCCGTTCGTTGAAGATTATTTGCGCACTTCCTACGACGATATGGAAGCAGGCTACGAATCGCTCAAAAAGCGCCAACTCAGCGGCGATCTGCTCCGTCCCGAGGATGTGGCCAAAGCCGCGTTATTCCTCGCATCGGACGATTCGAAATTCATGATGGGTTCCCCTCTTTATATTGACGGCGGTGTCGTCTTTGGCAAAAACGTATAACGTCTATCCAACAATCGGAGGTTAATGAAATCATATGAAACTACTTACTTTTAACGAAAATGGATTACAGCAGTTAGGCGTTAAAACGGACAGCGGTGTTGTACATATTATGAAAGCGCTGCAAAAGGTGCCGGCCAAGGGCGACGCTGTCCCAGCAACCGTCCACCAAGTCATCGAAGGCGGAGAAACGGCGTTATCCGCTTTGCAGGCGTATGTGAACGAGGTGCTGGCAGCAGGCGAAAGCAGCTGCATCTTGGATGAAACCGATTTGACTTACGAGCCATGCGTCCCGAATCCGAACAAAATCATCTGCGTTGGTCTCAACTACCGAAAGCATGCGGAAGAAACGAATGCGCCGATTCCGGAGTACCCGATTTTGTTCAACAAATTCAACAATACGCTGACCGGGAACGGTCATGATGTTCCACTGCCGATTAAAGTGACGGGCAAGGTGGACTATGAAGCGGAGCTGGTTATCGTGATTGGCAAGGAAGCGAAATACGTGTCCAAAGAAAACGCGCTCGATTACGTATTCGGATACTGCAACGTCAATGATTTGTCGGCCCGCGATCTGCAAATGCGCACCCATCAATGGCTGCTGGGCAAATCCTGCGACGGATTCAGCCCCTTGGGTCCCTACCTGGTAACGGCTGACGAAGTAGGCAACCCGAATGATTTGTCGATCCGCTGTATCGTGAACGGAGAGGTCCGTCAGGACTCGAACACTTCGGATATGATTTTCCATTGTGATGAAATCATCAGCTATATCTCCCAGCACATGACGCTTACGCCAGGCGATATTATCCTTACAGGAACTCCGGAAGGGGTCGTGCTCGGCTATCCGGAAGAGCAGCAGGTTTATCTGAAAGACGGAGACGTCGTGACGATTGAGATCGAGAAGCTTGGTTCTTTGACGAACCGCATGGTGAATGAGCAAGCCTAACTTCTAAATAAATAGGGGGTGCCTTGAATGTCTAAAGCTATTGAAGCCGGCGCCAGCGCGATTGTGATGGATGCCCGGGATCATGTGGCAACCGCGATTAAAGATTTACAGGCGGGAGATCACATCACTTTTATGAAAAAGGATCAAGCCACAGAGCTTGTGCTGCTTGACTCTATTCCTTTCGGGCATAAGGTGGCGATCGAAGATGTGCCTGCCGGTACGGAAATCCGCAAATATGGAGAAGTCATTGGCCGGACGACAGCGGACATTCTTGTCGGTCAGCATGTCCATGTGCATAACGTCGAGGGTATCCGCGGCCGCGGCGACCAGGCAAATGCCAAACAAGGAGGAACACAGTGATGACTCACATCATGGGATACAGAAGACCCAATGGCGAGATTGGCATCCGCAATCATCTCTTAATTATTCCTACGGTCATTTGTTCCAATCAAGTAAGCAGCCGGATTATGCAGATGGTGCCGGATACAGTGGCCATCCCGCATCAGCACGGCTGCAGCCAAATCGGCGCCGATAAGGACCGGACCTTTGATGTGCTGGCCGGTACGGGCCGCAATCCGAATGTCGGGGGCGTTATTATCGTCAGTCTTGGCTGCGAGGTTGTCGATCCTCAGGAGCTTGCCGAAGCTATCCGCCCTACGGGCAAGTTCGTTGAAGTCATCGACATTCAAGCGGTGGGCGGTTCCGTCAAAGCGATCCAGCATGGCATCGAGCTGGCCAAGGAAATGCGGGCTAAGCTTGATCAGATGCAGCCGGAGCCGGTGGCGCTGAGCGAGCTGATCATCGGCGTCAAATGCGGAGGTTCGGATGCTACCTCAGGACTCGCGTCGAATCCGGCGCTTGGGGCAGCTGCCGATACGCTTATCCAGCATGGCGGGGGCGTAGTTATCGGGGAAACGACCGAAATCATTGGAGCCGAACACATTCTGGCTTCCCGCTGCTCGACACCGGAAACGTCGGATAAGCTCTACCATATCGTAGACCGGTTCGAAAAAGAAGTAGAACGGATGGGCGCCGATATGCGCGGCGGCAATCCAAGTCCGGGCAACATTGCGGGCGGTTTGACGACGATCGAGGAGAAATCGCTCGGCTGCATCAGCAAATGCGGCACGGCTCCGATCCAAGGCGTGATCGAATATGCGGAGGATATTCCGAAGCATGGCCTGTACTTCATGGATTCCCCGGGGAACGATATCGAATGCGTATCCGGCATGGCTGCCGGCGGTGCGCATCTGGTTTGCTTCACTACCGGACGGGGAACGCCGACGGGCTCGGCCGTAATCCCGGTCATTAAAATTACAGGGAACACACGGATGTTTGAACGCATGTCCGACAACATGGACGTGAATGTCGGCGAAATGCTGGACGGCACGCTCAGCCTGGAGTCCGCGGGCAGCCGGATTTGGGAAGAAATTGTGGCGGTTGCAAACGGCAAGCTGACCAAAGCCGAAATATTGGGCCATACCGAGTTCAGCATTAACCGGATTGGACCAAGTTTATAATTCATCCGCCTTACCGGTACAACAAATGAAACCATAGGAGGCTTTTGGGAATGGGAAGATTAGCTGACAGAGTGGCTTTAGTCACTGGAGCAAGCCGGGGAATCGGAGAAGCTATCGCCATCCGGCTCGCGGAAGAAGGCGCGCATGTGGCGATCAATTATACGTCGGATCGTTCGCGCCCGCTTGCGGAGAAAGTGAAAGAGCAGGTTGAAGCTCATGGCGTGAAAGCGATGGTTGTCCAGGCGGACGTAGGCAATAAACAGCAGGTCGAGGCCATGTTCGAGCAAGTGCGCGGGCAGCTGGGCGAGGTGGAAATTCTCGTCAACAATGCCGGCATCGCTCCGTTTGAGCCGTTTATGCAGGTCTCGGAGGAAACGTGGGACCGCACCTATAACACCAATGTCAAATCAATATTCGTAGCCTCGCAGCTGGCGGCGAAATCGATGATCGAGAAACGTTACGGCAAAATCATCAATGTACTTTCGACGGCCAGCTTGATGGTCACAAGCCCGGTCATTCCGCATTACCAATCGTCCAAGGCTGCTGCCCATATGCTGACCAAAGGGATGGCGATTGAACTTGGCAAATACAATATCAATGTCAACGCCGTAGGTCCAAGCACCGTAGATACTGACATGTGTACCGATTTTCTGGCTGATCCGGAGATTCGCGCCAAGGAAATCGAAGCCAACCCGATGAAACGGCTAGGTACTTCCCGGCAGATCGGCGACGCCGTAGTGTTCCTCGCCTCCGAAGAGGCCATGCAGATCAACGGTCATCTGCTGATGGTCGACGGCGGACTTACTGTCAAAGCCGCTCAGCCTGACGACCATATGGAGCACTAAAAAGAATCTTCATGAGAGGTGCATCATGAAAGTATCTTTATTCATAACCTGCCTAAGCGACGCCATATACCCCAGAGTGGGGGAAGCGATGGTCCGGCTGTTGGCCAAATATGGCGTGCAATTGGATTTTCCGGACGTACAAACCTGCTGCGGCCAGCCGGCCTACAACAGCGGGTATTGGGACGAAGCCAGGAAATCGGCGAAAACGGTCCTGGAAGCTTTTGAGGACAGCGATTTTGTCGTTTCCCCGTCCGGTTCCTGTACTTATATGGTTCATCATTATGCGCATCTGTTTCAAGATGATCCCGTCTACCTGGATAAGGCTGTAAAGCTGCAGGAAAAAACGTACGAATTCACCCAGTTCCTGGTTCACGTTCTTGGGATTACGGATGTCGGCGCCGTGTTTCCGCATAAAGTCACTTATCATCCGTCCTGCCACGGCAGCAGGCTGCTTGGCATCAAGGATGAGCCGATGCAGCTGTTAAACGGGGTCAGCGGACTTCAGTTCGTTCCGCTTCCTTTTGCGGAGGATTGCTGCGGATTCGGCGGTACTTTTGCGGTCAAAATGTCGGATATTTCAGGCGCTATGGTCACGGAGAAAGCCGATCACGTGAAGGAAACGGAAGCGGAAGTGCTGGTGGGTCTGGATATGGGATGTTTAATGAACATCGCCGGCAATCTGCGGTACCGGGGGGAGCCTGTTAAGGTCATGCATCTGGCCGAATTGTTATACGAAGGAGTGACCCGGGCATGAACAAGGCGAATCCACCGCTCACAACGGTAAAGGAAAGAGCGGACCTGGCGCTGAACGACGAGTTTCTGCGCAAAGCGGTCCGGTTCACGACCGAAAGGCTGCGCAGCGGCAAAAAAACCGCCTCCGAGGAACACGGCCGCTGGGACGAATGGCGGGAGCGCGGCAGACAAATCCGGCTGCACACGATCGCCCATTTGGACTATTACTTAAATTTGTTCGCCGATAACGCCCGCGCTAACGGGGTTCATGTCCATTTTGCCGAAACGTCGGCGGAAGCGGTGACAATCGCTTTGGCTATTGCCGAACGGAAGTCTGCAAAGTCAGTGGTGAAATCCAAGTCGATGGTAACCGAAGAGCTGCATCTGAATCATGAGCTGGAGTCGATCGGCGTAGAAGCCATTGAGACGGATCTTGGCGAATACATCATTCAGCTTGCAGGCGAAACGCCCTCCCATATTATTATCCCGGCTATTCATAAGAACAGGTATCAAATAGCGGAAATGCTCTCCGAAGTCGCTGGGGAAACGCTTCCGCCGGATACGTCGGTTCTCGCAGGTTTCGTGCGTAAGAAGCTGAGGGAGAAATTCCTTGAGGCCGACATCGGCATGACGGGCTGCAACTTTGCGATTGCGGAGACCGGCTCGATGGTTCTGTTTGAGAATGAAGGCAACGCCCGCATGGTCACGACGGTTCCGAAGACGCAGATCACGTTAATGGGCATGGAACGCATCATCCCGTCCTGGTCCGACCTCGAGGTTATGGCCACGTTATTGCCCCGTTCGGCAACCGGTCAGAAGCTGACCGTTTATATGTCGGGTATAACCGGACCAAGAAGAGAACAGGACGCTGACGGACCGGAAGAAATGCATCTTATTATCGTGGATAACGGCCGCTCGCTCCAGCTTGGCGATCCGGAATTCCAGGAACTGCTGAACTGCATCCGCTGCGGCGCCTGTTTGAATGCCTGCCCCGTTTACCGGCATATCGGAGGCCATGCCTACGGCGGAACCTACAGCGGTCCGATCGGTGCCGTGCTGACGCCGGCTTTACAGAAGAATGTTGCCGAATGGGATGACATCGCGAGCGCTTCCAGCTTGTGCGGCGCTTGTTACGAAGCTTGCCCGGTTAAAATTCCGCTGCACGATATGCTGGTCTCTTTACGCCGCCGCAAGGTGGAAAGCGGACACGGCCAATCTATGGAATCCGCGGGCATGAAAGGTTTTGGCGCCGTGATGGCCAATTCCAGACGGTTCAAGCTTGTGCTCGGGCTTGGCAAAATGGGACAGAAGCTGGTCGCAAGAAACGGGGAAATCCGGTCGAAGCTGGGTCCCTTGAAAGGCTGGAACAACTACCGGGTTGCGCCGAGTTTGCCGAAGGAGTCCTTCCGGGACCGCTGGGGAACGCTGGAGCGGGAAATCCGTCATGGCCTGCAAGAGCTGGATCCCGCCGTTCGGGCAAGGATGGAAAACCTCGTGAAGGAAAGGGAAAACGGCGAAGGGAAGAAGGCCACTAGAAATTAGCAACTTAGAAATTGCCCACTTAGAAAGTGCCTAAGGAAGGAAAGCAGGAAATGCAGGGAAAGGAGGGCCCTCCATGTCGCAGACTGAGATTACGGAGAATATGGGAAATACAAGGGATACAGAGAATACGGAAAATAAGAAAAACACCCATCAGGAATGGCTGGATCAGCTGAGGAGAGAATCGCTGGCCAAGCAGGAAAAGTTCATGAACGGCATTGCCGGCAAGCTGGGCAGGCCTCGTGTGACCGAGAAGCCGGAGCATCCTTTTCGCGGTGCGCCGGACTTCTGGAACTCGTTTGAATGGCCGATGGAAGAGCGAATCGAAAGGTTTACCGCAAATTTCCAAAGTGCTGGCGGCCATGTGGCCAGATGCCTTACGATGGAAGAAGCCAAAACGTTTATTGCCGATAAAGCGAGAGAAACTAGCGCCAAATATATTATCCGTCAGGATCAGCCGGAGCTTGACGCCCTTGGACTGGAAAACGAGCTCCCTGAAGCAAAGCTTACGGTATGGAATCATGGGCAGGAACCTGCTGAACATGCACAAGAGGAGGACTGGAAAGCACGGGCTGCGGAAGCGGATATGGGGATTGTGCTCGTTGATTATGCTACCGCTTACACAGGCTCGATGACCGTGCTGTCCTCTAAGGCCAAGGGCAGGTCCGTCAGTCTTCTTCCTACGATTTTGATGGCTATTCTTCCTGTGGAGCGGCTTCGCACAAGGCTCGGAGAAACGCTGGTTCATTTTGACCGGGCCGGAAGAGATAATCTGCCTGCTGGGATTCATTTTATTTCGGGTCCCAGCCGTTCGGCCGATATTGAAAATGACCTTACCATCGGGGTTCACGGCCCCGGGATCGTTTATGCCATCCTGGTAGGGTAGGGAAAATGGATGACTAAAACAAAAACAGTACGAATCCAGGAGGGAGTCCCTTGTTAATCGGTATATCCAAACTGATTTCGCCTGACCTGATTAAAATACTCATGGAAATGGGCCATGGCGACGAAATCGTCCTCGCCGACGCTAATTTCCCTGCAGCAAGCGTGGCGCAAAGGCTGGTCCGGGCTGACGGCCATTCGATTCCGGAGCTGCTTAAGGCCATTCTTCGCCTTTTCCCTCTTGATTCTTACTCTTCAAAACAAGCGGCGCTAATGGAAGTCGTCCCCGGCGATCCGGTGGAGACACCGATTTGGACCGTGTACGAAGATATTATTCATAGGCATTATGGTCAAAACCAGCCGTTCGTCGGTTTCGAAGTAGTGGAGCGATTTGCGTTTTATGAACGGGCTAAAAAGGCCTATGCCATCGTAGCCACGGGGGAATCCGCCCAGTATGCGAATATCATTTTGCGAAAAGGAGTGATTACGGCTCATGCGGATTGATGCGCATCAGCATTATTGGAAGCTGGCCCGAGGGGATTATGATTGGATCACGCCCGATATGCCCGTATTGAACCGTGATTATCTTCCCTCCGATCTGGCGCCTCATCTCAAGCAGCACAGGATGGACGGCTCAATTGTCGTTCAAGCTGCCCAAGCGATGGAAGAAACGGATTATTTGCTGTCGTTAGCCGGTGAAGAGGAATCTATTCTTGGGGTAGTAGGCTGGCTTGATTTACAAGATTCGTCCTACAAGGAAAACCTTGAACGGTTTCGGCGTCATCCCAAATTTGTGGGTATCCGCGTCATGATTCAGGAGATGCCCGATGCCGCGGTGATTCTCCATGAGCCCTTTATCGAGGCTTTTACTTATTTGAGTGAACAGGAGACGCCCGTTGACCTGCTGGTCACCTCGGGCCAACTGGACTCTCTCGTTCAGCTGATGGATCTAGTGCCGGATTTGCATGGCGTAGTTGATCATCTAGCCAAACCGGACATTGCCAATCAAAGGCTGGAACCGTGGAAAAGTCAAATGAAGCAGATCGCCAGGCATCCGAATGTGTACTGCAAGTTATCGGGAATGGTGACCGAAGCCGACCACCTGCAATGGCAGCCGTCTGATTTCACGTCGTATATTCATTCTATTTTAGAGATATTTGGCCCTGATCGTGTGATGTTCGGAAGCGACTGGCCGGTTTGCCTGCTCGCGGCGAGTTATTCGCAAGTGTTTGAGCTTTTGAACGATCAGCTGCCACAAACCTTAACCGCCGAGCAGAAAGAGAATATTTTTGGCCATAATGCAAGCCGGTTCTACAAATTGAAAGCGCTGCCGCATATCTAATATTAAGGATGGAAAGGAGGAGGAATGGACCGGATGGGAAGCAGGATCAGCCGGATGAACGTTACGGAAGAAATCTACAGAATCGTCAAAGAAGATATTTTAACGCATAAGCTGCCTGCCGGTGAGAAAGTCAACATCGATCAACTCGCGCGAACGCTGGAAGTCAGCAATATCCCCATTCGCGAAGCGTTATCCCGGCTGCAGTCTGAAGGTTATTTGCATATGGTCCCCTTCAAAGGGATGTTTGTTAATCTAATGAGCCTCCAGCAATTAGACGAAATATTTGAAATCCGATTACAGCTGGAGCCCTTTGCCGCCGGAAAAGCAGCATTAATTATTCCTGATGGAAAGCTCGCCCAATTGAGCTCGGCCTTGGATTCGATTCGCGCCAATGAAACTGCCCGTACAAATGACGGTCTGCAGATGATCACGGAAATGAACGATTCCATTCATGGCACGATACTTAAGTACTGCGATAATCACAGCCTGCGAACGTTGGTGAACGGTTATCTTGAGCAGACTCAAAGATACCTCACGTTTATAGAATTAACTCTGGATGTAGACGACCGGGAAGTGGAATGGGCCGAACATCATGCTATTTTGCAGCAGCTAATCCAGCGGAACGTCAACGGGGCTTCAGCCGCAATGTTCGATCATATCAGCAAGGCCAGACGCAGGGCAAACGTCCATTTCAGGAATACAGGAGGCTAAAACATGCAGCTGCAGGGGAAAGTGGCGATCCTTACAGGGGCCGGCTCCGGAATCGGAGAAACGGCGGCCAAGTTATTCGCCGATCAAGGCGCCCATGTTGTCATAGTTGATTGGAATGAAACCCAGGCTGTCCGCGTCGCTGACGAGATCAATCGAAAGCAGCCGCCAAACGGCCGGGCCTTAGCGGTGAAGACGGATGTTTCTTCGGAGCAGCAGGTGAAACGGCTCGTCCAGCAAACCATTACCGCCTTCGGTTCTATTGATATTTTGGTTAACAATGCGGCCGTCGTCCTTCCCAAGGAGCTTGAGGACATTTCCGAAGACGAATGGAACCGGACTGTAGACGTTAATTTGAAGAGCGTTTTTCTGATGATTAAACATTGCATACCTGAGCTTAGAAAACATAGAGGAACCATCGTGAACTTGGCGTCGCTCAACGGATTGATGGGACAACGCCAAAATCCCGTTTATTCGGCAACAAAAGGCGCGGTCATAGCGATGACTAAAGCGCTCGCGCTAGACTACGCACAGGATGGTGTACGCGTAAACTGCCTTTGTCCAGCCGGTGTGTCGACGCCGTTGTTGGAAGAATGGATCAGCCGGCAGCCGGACCCGGCTGAAACGGTTCAGGCGCTGAAAGACATGCACCCGCTGGGCAGAAGCGCAACCCCAGAAGAGGTTGCCAAAGCCGTGTTGTACCTGGCAAGTGATGCGTCAGCTTTTATTACGGGGGTTGCCCTTCCCGTTGATGGGGGCGCATCTTTAGGATACTAAATTTAGGCTGTTAAATTTTAGGCTATTAAACGAGATTCACGGAGACTCACGGAGAGCCGGGAAATCATGCAATCCAATATTATTCTCCAATCAAAATCATACACGATATATGATAATAATCATTTGGAGGTTAGAACGGATGAAAATTATTAATGTTGAAAGCTTTATTTTACATGTACCTTTGAATCCGCCGATTACAGATGCCATCAATTCACCGACCCACTGGGGGCTGCCGGGGGTTCGGATTTTTACGGATGAAGGCATCGTCGGCTACGGCTATACAGGCACATGTGCTTATGGAGACAAGCTCATTACGGATACAATCGATGACTATTACGCGCCGGTTCTGATGGGCAAAGATCCTTTTCAAGTCAAGGAAATCTGGGACGAACTGCGTTTTGGCCAGATGCATTGGATCGGTCGCGCAGGGGTTACCCATATGGCCCTTGCCGCCGTCGATATTGCCTTGTGGGATATCATGTCCAAAGCGGCCAACAAACCGCTGTGGCAGTATCTCGGCGGCCATAAATCCAAAGGAATCAAAGCTTATAACACAAACGGCGGCTGGCTGAACTGGACAAAAGAAAGATTGCTGCAGGATATTAGTTCCTATGTGGAAGAAGGGTTTACAGGCGTCAAAATGAAGGTCGGAAAACCGAACACCCTGGAGGATTACGACCGGGTTAAAGCCGTCCGCGAGCTGATCGGCAATGAGATTATCCTTATGATTGACGTGAATCAGCAATGGAATATCAATACGGCCATGACCTGGGGGAAGAAGCTGGAGGAGTTCGACCTGTTCTGGCTGGAGGAGCCGCTTAACCCCGACGATATCCTGGGACATAAAAAGTTAGCCGACGAATTAAACGTTCCGATTGCGCTTGGCGAACATGTCTATCATAAATATGCCTTCCGGGATTACATCCATAACGGAGCGGTAGAATACGTGCAGGTCGACTGCACGCGTGTCGGTGGCATTACGGAATGGCTTCAAGTAGCCGGTCTTGCGGCCGCTTACGATCTGCCCGTTGTTCCCCACGTGGGAGATATGGGCCAAATCCACCAGCATCTCGTCGGAGCTACGCAAAATGCCATTATGCTGGAATACATTCCCTGGATCCGGGATATTTTTGTTGAACCTGCAACGGTCAAAAACGGCTATTATGTCCTGCCGGAAATGCCGGGCGCATCGACCGAGATAATTCCGCAGTATTTTGAGAAATACCGGGTGAAATAAGACCGCTTAAAAAATACAGTGCCTTCATGCTGCGGGATATGTTACCTTATACTGAGAAAGAAAATTCAGCAAGCGACTTTGGAGGTGGATTTATGAAAGCGCTTTTTATTGGAGGAACCGGAACGATCAGCTCGGCTATTACCCAGCAGCTTATCAACCAAGGATGTGAGTTGTATCTCTTAAACCGCGGTTCCAGGAATGATGAACTGCCTGCCGGTGTGAAGACTCTTATTGCCGATATTCAAGATGAAGACAAGGTGGCCAAGCTGATTCAGGATTTGGAGTTTGATGTGGTGGCAGATTTTATCGCTTTTGTTCCAGAGCAGTTGGAACGGGACTACCGGTTGTTTAATGGAAAAACAAAGCAATTCATCTTCATCAGCTCGGCATCCGCTTACCAGACTCCGCTGTCCGATTACCGGATCACCGAGGGCACGCCTTTGTCCAACCCGCTGTGGGAGTATTCCAGAAACAAGATTGCCTGTGAAGAATATTTGATGAAGCAATATCGCGAACAGGGTTTTCCCATTACGATTGTTAGGCCAAGCCATACTTATGATGAGCGTTCCATTCCGCTGGGCGTCCATGGCAGCAAAGGAACGTGGCAGGTTGCCAAACGGATGCTGGAGAACAAGCCGGTTATCATTCATGGAGACGGGACTTCCTTATGGACCATGACGCATAACCGGGATTTTGCAAAAGGGTTTATCGGTCTCATGGGCAATATTCACGCCATCGGCGAATCGGTGCACATTACCTCGGATGAATCCGTGACCTGGAATCAAATTTATGAAATCATCGCAAGCAACCTGGGCGTCAAGCTGCAAGCCGTACATGTGTCATCCGAGTTTCTGGCGGCCTGCAGCACCGAGGATTACCGGGGCGGTTTGCTGGGCGATAAGGCCAATACCGTGGTGTTTGATAACTCCAAGATCAAAAGGCTGGTTCCGGAATTTACAGCCACAATCCGCCTTGATCAGGGAATTAAAGAAACGGTGGACCATATCCTGACCCATCCCGAATACCAAACAGAGGATCCGGAATTTGATGCGTGGTGTGATAAAGTCATTCAAGCTTTGGAGGCTGCTGCAGACGCAATCAAAGGCTGAAGAGAAAGAGGGGCAAGGGGACAGGCGTGCCTGTCCCTTTTTTGTTGCTCGAGTTCTTCAAGTCCTTCAGGCTTTTTGCCGCACTTTTGACCAAGGGAGGTTATGGGCATGCACATCTTGATTGTCGATGATGAAAGGATTATACGAAATGGGCTGAAAAATATGCTGCTCTCCTATCACACCCCCTTTGCCAGCATCCGGCTGGCCGAGAACGGAGAGCAGGCAATGGAGCTGATCCGGCAGGACCCGCCAAATCTGGTCATTACGGATATCCGAATGCCGAAGATGGATGGTCTTGAACTTTGTAAGCGCATTCACAAATCTTATAATTTTATTACGGTCGTTGTCCTCTCCGGATTTGCCGAATTCGAATATGCGAAACAATGCATGACCTACGGGGTGAAGGAGTATTTGCTTAAGCCTGTTGTTAAAGCGGATATCCATGAATTGCTCGATAAGCTGCTGGAGGCAAACAAGAAGGGCGTGCTCACCCCCACGCAGTCGGAGAAATACCTGGACGAGATGACCGAGCATATTTGGCAGCTGCGGCTTCAGGAGCTGGACGGGGTGCTTGAGCAGTGGCTTTGCTATTGCCGCGGATGCACGGATCATCCCAGTCAATTAAAAGAGCTGCTGGAGGACTCCTTCCAGGCGGTGTTAGATCGCTTGAAAGCCAAAGGCCACGGTTATACCGAACCCGCTCCTTATATACAAGAGAGTCCCTTGAATGATGTTGACGGAAGATTCCGCGAGAAAATTCGCGAGCTAACCGATGAGCTGGCCATGCGGCGGGGCGGATTTAAAGATCTGATGGCCGAAGCCAAGTCCTACATTGAGCAAAATATTGCCAAAGAGATCACGCTCGAGGAGGTCGCCAATCTTGTAGGACTGACCCCCAATTATTTCAGTCTCTATTTCAAAAAAACGACAGGCACCACGTTTATCAACTATCGGATGAAGAAACGGATCGAGCTGGCCGAACAGCTGCTGGCGCTGCCCCATTACCGGATTGTAGACGTGGCGCATGAGATCGGCTATGAGGATTATTCACATTTCGCCAAGACCTTCCGGAAAATAAAGGGACTTACGCCCACTGAATTCCGCAGCAGGCTGGGGATCAAATAGATGATGAAGCGGAGAAAGGGCCTGCTGTTTCGGTTGTATACCTACTTTGTCATCATGATTCTGGTGCCTTTATTTATCCTGGGGCTGTCGACTTATTATGGGGCTTCTGCCAAACTGCGGGATCAGGCGGAGGCCAACATGGCCCAGGTCGTCAATATTACCTCGCACCACCTTGAACAATATATTCGCAGCTATGAATATTCAACCTTGTCTTTGCTCAGCAACATAGACATCAAGGAATACCTCGATCTGAACCCGGGCTCCAACTACGAGAATTACTTTTATATTTCCAGGATTAAAGATTATGCTTTCGAACCGCTCCTGATTCGCTATCCGGACGTTATCTCTTCTCTGTATATTGTTCGCCAGGACGGGCGTACAGTGCTTGAAAACCAAGGAGGGGCTGTTGACCCTACCAGTTCCTTCTCTCAAGCCTATTTCAGCCAATTGTTTCAGCAGATTCCGGACAACGGCAAACTGATGATTCTGAACAACGGCGTGACCTCACAGGATGGCCATTACATTACTTTAGCCCGCAAGATTAGGGGCCTGCGCTCCATGGACTATAAAGGAATTTTGGCGATAGAGCTTAGAAGCACCGATTTATCTTCGCTGTGGAAAGGAATCGAACTGGGACCGCAAAGCCATTTCAGCATCTCGGATGATCAAGGGAAAATCATCTACCATACCGACCCGGCCAAAATCGGCCAACAGCAGCCTTGGGCTTCAAGCATCAAGCTGTCGGATGACCGTGTGGAGTCCTTCGTCAATAAAGAAGACGGCACCGAGCAGTTCATCGTCGGCTTACATTCGTCATATACAGACTGGGACCTGCAGATATCCATTCCCATGAACGATCTGCGCCAGCCAATCATCCGGGTGCGGACCAATATGCTGTGGATTGGCGCCATTACGCTTATAGTGGCCCTGGTCATGGCCTATCGGCTCAGCTATTCCATTACGAACCCGATTCAGAACCTGCGGCGCGGCATGAAGAAGGCCGAGAAAGGCGACTGGACAAGAATTCCGCTCAGCGGCAAAAAAGACGAGGTAGACGAGCTCATTGTGAGCTATAACTCCATGGTGTACCGGCTCTCCGATCTGATCGATCAAGTCTATGAGGCAGAACACTTCAAACGGGAAGCGGAGCTGGAACGGCAGCAGGCGGAGCTGCAGGCGCTGCAAATGCAGATCAATCCGCATTTCTTGTACAACACGCTGGAAACGATCGTGTGTTTTCCGGCGGTTCAGGATTCCGCCGAGGTATCGGAAATCGTCAAGAGCATGGCTTATATGCTGAGATACTCCGTTCAAACAAGCCTCGAGGAAATCACGGTTGCCAATGAGCTGAAGCATGTGCTGAACTACATGTCCATCCTGAAGCACCGCTACGGAAAAGAATTTGAGTTCGATGTGGAAATTCCTCCGGCTTATTTGCTGAACAAGATGGTCAGACTCACGCTGCAGCCATTAGTGGAAAATGTATTCCAGCATGCCTTCTTTGAGGGCATTCAGGACGATCATCGGATTTGCATCAAGGCACAAGAGGAGGAAGACAGTTTCATCGTTTCCGTCTCGGACAATGGGGCCGGGATGGATGAGGCCAGACTGCTGGAGCTGCGCGCCAGCCTGAATACCAAACGGTTGACTGAAGCGCAGAACGGCAAGGGAGGCATCGGCCTCCTGAATGTTCACCGGCGGATTCAGCTGGTATTCGGCGAAGCGTACGGCCTGCAAGTGGAGAGCCTGCCCGGCCAAGGAACGGTGGTTCGTATGGTGATGCCGAAATCGGATCATGCCGAAATCGTAAATAAAGCCATATCAACAAAGATGGCGCCATCGTCCGTGTGATCTCCATAAGGTACGATGATCGTACCAAACTTTTAAATAGGAGATGACTCCGATGGCACAAAGCACCGTTCCCCAGACAGCCTCCAGCCCGATTCCAGTCCGTAAGACGCCGAGGGATCGATGGTCAAATTTCAGAAAATATAAAGCTTTATACCTGCTGTCGATTCCGGGCATTCTTTATTTCCTGCTGTTTAAGTACGTTCCTCTGCTGGGCTCCGTGATGGCCTTCCAGGATTACAGCATTTTTAAAGGCTATTTAGGAAGTCCTTGGGTAGGACTTGCCCATTTCGAGCGGATGTTCCAATACCCGGATTTTCTGCGGATTTTGAAAAACACGCTGCTGCTGGCCTTTTACAGCTTGGGCATCGGTTTTCCCGTCCCGATTATTCTGGCGCTGCTGCTAAATGAAATACGCCGGATGTTCTTCAAACGAACCCTGCAGACCGTTCTATACCTGCCGCATTTCCTCTCCTGGGTGGTGATTGGCGGGATCGCCATTGAGATTCTGTCGCCGCGAACAGGGATCGTCAATAATATCCTTACTTCGCTCGGGTTTGATTCGATTTATTTCATGGGTGAGAACTCCTATATCCGTACCATTCTCGTGTCCTCGGGGATCTGGAAAGATGCGGGCTGGGGAACCATTATTTATCTCGCTGCACTGACAGGTATTAATCCCGATTTGTACGAAGCCGCTGAAATGGACGGGGCCAGCCGCTGGAGACAAACCTTATCGATAACCATTCCGGCCATCCTGCCTACCGTAACCATTTTGTTCTTGCTGCAGATCGGCCACTTTATGGATTTTGGCTTTGAAAGAGTCCTGGTCTTCCTGAATACCCTTAATTCGCAAAACGGCGAAATTATCGATACGTACATTTATTCGGCCGGCCTTCTTGACCGGCAGTACAGCTACACGACTGCCATCGGCCTCTTCAAATCCGTAGTGGGTCTTGTCCTGATTGTGTCAGGGAACTGGCTCAGCAAAAAAATGACCGGCGAAGGATTATATTGAGGAGGGGATGACCATGGCAAGAATGTCCAGAGGACAAAAAGCTTTTAGCCTATTCAATTATCTGTTTCTGTCTGTGCTGGGTTTGAGCATGATTCTCCCGATTCTGCACGTCATTGCCCAGTCTTTAAGCAGCAATGCGGCGATTAACACTGGAAAAGTGTTTTTCCTTCCGGTTGATTTCACCTTGTCGAACTTTCGGGCCGTAGTCGGGGAGAAGCTGATCTGGCGATCATTTGGCGTGAGCGTGTTTGTTACGTTATTTGGCACACTGCTGAATCTAGCCATGACGGCTTTGCTGGCCTATCCGCTGTCGAGATCGGAGTATTTGTACCGAAAGCCGGTTTTGATCTTCGTCCTGCTGACGATGATCTTCACCGCGCCGCTGATTCCCAACTATCTGCTCGTTAAAGAGCTCGGCATGATCGACTCGCTTTGGTCCTTGATGCTGCCGGGAGCCATAAGCGCGTTTAATCTGTTTGTGATGCGTTCCTTCTTTATGGCCCTGCCGGGAGAGCTTATCGATTCGGCGCGGATCGACGGCTGCGGCGAGATGCGGATCTTGTGGAATGTGATTATGCCGCTCTCCAAGCCTGTAATGGCTACGCTCGGCATATTCTACGCCGTTGGACATTGGAACAGCTACGCCAGCGCCCTGTACTACATTAATAACCGGCAATTGTATCCGCTCCAGGTGCGGCTGCGGGAGTTCATCATTACCGACAGCTCCACCATTAATGCTCCGGCCCAAGATGCTGTTCTGACCTCACCGGAAGGCATTAAGATGGCGGTTGTTGTCGTGGCTACAATCCCGATTATGCTTGTGTATCCCTTCCTGCAGAAGCATTTTACGAAAGGGGTTATGGTCGGCTCGATCAAATCCTAACAGCATAAAAAAAACCATTGGACCTTATTTAAGCACATGGGAACAACGCTTCTCCCATGATAAATTAGGGTTGCTTATGAAAGCGCTACAATATCTGAAGGGGGACAGACCAATGATGAGAAAGCGGATGATAAGTTTTGTTTGCATGATGCTGTTGACGGGTTTGCTCGCAAGCTGTGCAGACAGTTCAGGGAACCAAGAAGATACAGCATCCGGCGACGGCCCTGCGGTAACCAAATTTACGATGGCTAAAGGCACGCTGGCCATGAAGGCCGTCGAATCGGTGGATGACATGAATAAGGACAAATGGGTCCTGGAAATGGAGAAACGCACCAATACCGACATCCAGATTCAGTTGATTCCGCATAAGGATTTCGGCGAAAAGATCTCCTTACTGTTCGCCGGCGGCGAGCTGCCCGATGTGCTGGTCGGAAATACAACGCCAACGGCAAACTCCATGAAGGGTGCGGTAGAAGCCGGTTTGTTCATGCCCCTGGAAGATCTGCTGGAGACGCACGGACAGAATCTGCTGAAGACGATCCCGAAGGAAGTTTGGGATTCCGTAACTTATAACGGACATATTTATTCGATTCCGCAATACTTGAGCGTGCAATCACGCCGCGCAACCTTTATCCGCTCCGACCTTCTGGAGAAAGCGGGGGTAGAAGCGCCTAAAACGATCGACGATCTCCTTCCTGTGCTGCGTGCATTCAAGAAGATTGGGGTTGAGCAGCCGTTTGGCTTCCGCGAAAACTTTAAATATGCCGACTTCATCCTCGGCGCCTACGATGTGCTTCCTTACAGCACGATGTACGAGAAGCAGGGAGATGAGATTGTTCCGAAGTTTTTTGATAGCGAAAATATGATGAAGGCTTTGGAAATCTACAAAGCCATGTACGACGAAGGGTTGATGGCTCAAGACTTTGCTACCATTACCGGGGCTATGTGGACGAAAAACCGCGATGCCGGTAAAGTGGGGATTTATAATGCCAACGCCAATCAGCTGGGCACCTATCAAAGCGAGCTGAGCCTGGCCGTTCCTGAAGGCAAGCTGGAGATGATCGCTTCCCCAACCGGTCCGGACGGCAAAGGCGGGATGATGCTGTACAGCAACACGCTGGAGCAGGCTTATCTGAACGCCAAGCTTGATAAGACCAAAGCGGAAGGCATCGTCAAATTCTTCGATTATATGGCAACGGAAGAAGGCGCGAAATTTTTCACCTTCGGCATTGAAGGCGAGGATTACACGGTCGAGAACGGAGAAATCAAATATAACGCGCCTACCGATGAAGAGGGACGTTTGTCCGAGCAGCGCCGTGACTGGTTATGGCTGATTAAAGACAATGCTTACAACAAAGAGAAGCTTCCGTTTGAGCCTAAGGGCGTAGAAATGCTGAAGGGTTTTGAAACGATTTTGCCGTCGGAAGGACGGGCGGGATTCTTCTTCACGCCGGAGCTGGACAGCTACCTGCAGTATCCCGATTTGGCGCCGAACTTTGATGAGCCGTCCAAGTTTATTTTGGGGCACATGATTAAAATGATCTACGGCACCGAGAACATTTCCGACTGGCCGAAGGTCATTGAGGAATGGAGAGCCAGCGGCGGCAATGAAATCATCAAAGAAGCGACAGAGCGTTACAACAATAAAGAAGGCGTTCAAATCGGTCCGGACGCCCATGTGGAATAATGAGCAGAGAGACAAAGGGACAGGGACAGAGCCGGAAAGGGTAAGGGAAGCAACCATGAATAAACCGGCATTTGAATTTGCGGAAATGCTGGGCAGAACCATAAAGAAAGCTGAGTTCATGCTAGAGCAAATCGGCGACAAATCTCCGCATGCTGCCAAGGCAGACGGAAGATATGATGATATGCGGCTCGATTGGTGGACCACGGGATTTTGGCCGGGCATGCTGTGGATTCTGTATGATCTAACAGGGAAAGAAGCCTACAAGCAAGCTGCCTGGAGCTGGGATGAACGGCTTGAGCGTATGATGCTGCAGGAGAACAACTTCCACCATGATGTCGGCTTTCAATTTCTGCCCACCGCTGTCATCAAATATAAGCTGACCGGAGATCCCGATGCCCTGCGCCGCGGCTTGTTCGCCGCGAATTTGCTGGCAGGCCGGTACAATTTGGCAGGCCGTTTCCTGCGGGCCTGGAACCAGGATAAGCTAGGCTGGTCCATTATCGACTCGTCGATGAATCTTTCGCTGCTATTCTGGGCCGCCGAAGCCTCGGGCGATCCGCGTTTCATGCATATTGCCCGTGCGCATGCCGATACGGTGGTGGAGCGATTTATTCGGAAGGATGGCTCGGTATGCCATATCGTAAACTTTGATCCTGTTACGGGAGAATGTCTGGGAGCTATCGGCGGGCAGGGGGCCAGTCCCGATTCGGCCTGGAGCCGGGGCGCCGCATGGGCGCTGTACGGCATGGCGAATGCCTGCACATATACGGGCGACAAGAAATACCTGCGGGCCTCCCGACAAGTAGCCGATTTCTTCCTTGCCCATCTGCCGGCAGATGCGGTGCCGCATTGGGACTTCCGGGCCTCGGAGAATTTGCAGCATGAGCCGAGGGACAGCTCGGCGGGGGCCTGCGCCGCTTCCGGACTGCTGGAGCTGGCTTCGCTGCTTCCCGAGCAGGAGGGCAGGGTGTACCGTCTGGCTGCGAAGCGGATGATAAGATCGCTGGATCAGAGCTATGCGACCTGGCATCTGCCAGAGCATGAGGCGATTCTGCTGCATGCCACCGGGCACAAGCCCGCCGGCCAAAATGTGGACGTCTCCCTGATTTACGGCGATTACTTCTTTCTTGAGGCTCTGGCCAAGCTGAATGGCTGGGAGCGGCGGATTTTTTGAGGGACAACCGGCAAAATGATTCTTGACAACTTGCCGCTGTTGAATTATCGTATCTTTAAACATATCCACATATTGTAAAATGCCGTGAAGAGGAAGAGTAATTATCCCTCGAATCAAAGAGAGCCCATGCCGGTGAAATTGGGTATTCGAGCTTAATGAAGGAAGCCTTGGAGCAGTAGACCGAAAGAATAAGGCAAGAGGGAGTAGGTCTACCGGGAATTTCCCGTTAAAGAAATGTGCGTCAGGATCTAATGGTCGCACCATGAGCGGGTTTTTAACCAATTTAGGTGGTAACGCGGAAGCTAAGCCTTTCGTCCTTAACAGGATGGAAGGCTTTTTATTTTGAGCAATAGGAGGAGATTCCGATGTCAAATGAGATGATGGCTGAACTTTTATTTCCGGATATTCAGCAGCTGCCGGCGGATATTTATGCCTTTTTTCCGCCAAGAAACTTACCTTCTGATGCTGTAGTGACGCGTTTTGCACCTAGTCCTACGGGCCCGCTTAATATTGGCGGACTGTACGCCACTTTGATCTCGGAAAGATTAGCCCATCAAAGCAATGGGGTATTCTTCCTGCGGCTGGAAGACACAGATCAAAAACGCGAAATTCAAGGCAGTCTGGACAATATTATCCATTCCTTGTCCTACTTCGGAATTTATGTGGATGAGGGGCCAGGCCTATCCGGTGAGGATCAAGGGGACTATGGCCCCTACAAGCAAAGCTCTCGAATACAAATTTATAAGGTATTTATTAAGCATCTCGTCCGAAACGGATTAGCCTATCCATGTTTCTGCGACCCGGACGATTTAGAGCAGATCCGAAGAAACCAGCAGCGCTTAAAAGTTACGACCGGATATTATGGAAAATGGGCTAAACACCGGGATATTTCATGGGAGCAAGCCAAAGAAGAGATGGATAAGGGAAAGCCCTTTGTGGTTAGACTTCGATCTTCAGGATCAACAGACAAAAGGATCGAGTACAACGACCTGGTGAAAGGCGCGACCACGCTGCCGAAAAATGACCAGGATATCGTGATCATGAAAACGAATGGGCTGCCTACCTACCATTTTGCCCATGTCATAGACGATCATCTGATGGGTACAACCCATGTGATTAGAGGGGATGAATGGCTTTCATCTGTGCCGATCCATATCCAGCTGTTTGAAACCTTTGGTTTCAGAAGACCTGAATACGGTCATATCGCCCCCATTATGAAGCAAGTAGGGGCTTCCAAACGTAAATTCAGCAAACGGAAGGATTTGGACGGTACCGCAGCGTATTACCGGGAACAAGGATATCCGGGAGCAGCCATAAGCGAATACTTCATGAATCTCATCAATTCTGACTTTGAAGAATGGAGGATGGCGAATCCTCATCGGTCATTTAGGGACTTTGTCATCCGGACCGATAAAATGCATGCCAGCGGCGCTTTATTTGACATGAATAAACTAAATGACCTCAGCAAAGAGGTGATCGCAAGGTTCACGGCTAAGCAAGTATTTGACGAGGTATATGCTTGGTCGAAGGAATTTGATCCGGAGCTTTATTCTTTGATGGATAAGAACAAAGATTACACGATTAACATTCTCAATATAGGCCGAGCTGCGGAGAAACCTAGAAAAGATATTTCCAAGTGGTCTGACGTGAAGACGATGATATCTTTGTATGATGATGAATGGTTTGTTAAAGAGATAAGCTGTGGATATAAGTTACCTGCAAATATAAGTGTTCATACGGCGAAGGAGGTCGTACGAGGGTTCAGCGAGACTTATAGATTTGATGACGAACAAGATGTTTGGTTCCAGAGACTGAAAGAGCTTGCCGGGAAACTCGGCTTTGCCGAGGATATGAAAAGCTATAAAGCCGATCCTGACCGTTACAAAGGGCATGTAGGAGATGTAGCTATGGTACTCAGAATAGCGCTGACGAACAGAACTCATACACCTGATTTATTTGATATGATGCAGGTTATGGGCAAATACCGGGTGCTGGAACGGATGCAAAGATTTGTAGCGGGGTAGGGCTAATCCAATAACAATAAGATCAATAAAATTCCATTGCCTGCGGCAGTCGCGAAAGGACCGATTGTCTTAAACGTATTTTTCACTTTAACGCCTACGAACCCGTCAAAAAATTGTACGCTAATCATGGCAACCGATACGGCCAGCAGATAGGCATACGTCTCATAAAAGAGCGGAATAAGACATGCCAACAACAGAGAGAAGCTCCGGGACATCGCGTACATTGCATTCGTTAATGTGCTTTCACCTTGCTTCTTTGCCTTGGAATAAGCATCAAGCGAAAACCCGAAGCTGACGGTCGCACTGATCAAAGTGACAACTGCGCATAAATAATATTACACCATTGGTTTTTCCTCCGATGAATTGGTTTGGAATATATATATTTAGCTTTTCTAAATAAAAACTCGAAGTGAAATCTTCTACATTTGCTTATTGGGGCGATAAATTTCGCTGAATTTTTTTTCATCCAGACGAGCAGCAACGCCACCTCCTCCGGTGACAAGCCTTGTCTGACCGTTTGTTCAAGCTCCGTAATGATTTCCGTACAAACTTTGCATTGAGCCTTGCCTTGTTCCGTCAAGAACACTCGGTTCGTGCGGGCGTCCTGCTGATCCGGCTTGCGCAATATCCATCCGCCCATAACAAGAGTATTCAGCAGGTTCGTAAGAGAAGCAGGACGAATTTTGAGTCTTTCGTGCAGTTCCTATTGAGTTAGCCCGTCCCCATTAATCCAGATGAGCTCCAACACGTTGGCTTGAGTGGCGGTAAGAGAATAATCAGCAAGTCTTCGTTCGTATTCATGATTGAAATCCTTAAATATCTGCTTCACTAAATACGCGACATTATCACTGAACGGATGATTCATATATTTAGCCTACCTAAATTAATGCATCCTAAATGATTCTCAAGTGTCAATCTCAACACTCGCGATGAAGCAAGATAACAACCGTTACTGGACAAAGTCATGTTCGATATTCTCCGCAGAGTTCCAAAAATGAAGGCGTGTCTCGTATCACGGATCGAAGACGATCATAGGATCGAGAATGGCATTTCATGATAACGACGAAGGACAAATCTAGCAACAGGTTAAAACGTTTAGACGGCTTATCCTGTTTATGTTAATATATTGGACAATAATGCTATTTAATAGAAGGAGAACAGACACATGAAGATAGATCTTTCAGGAAAAACGGCCTTGGTAACGGGAGCGACGGGAGAACTCGGCCGTGTCATCGCTCATACACTTGCGGAGTGCGGCGCGGATATCGCCTTGCATTACCATAGCAACGAAGCGAAAGCGCTTGAATTGAAGGGTACAATCGAAGCGCTCGGAAGACGTGCCGTTGCTGTCAAAGCCGACATAACGAAGCAGGAGTCGATCCAGGCGCTGAAGCAAACTGTTGAAGCAAGCTTGGGTCATGTAGACATTGTCGTAGCCAATGCGGTTGTGCAGTACCAGTGGACTTCCGTGCTGGAGCAGCCAGCGGAGGACTACACAAGCCAATTCGAGTCCTGCGTTCTGCAGAGCGTTTATCTGGCGAAAGCCTTTATACCGGCCATGATCGAGAAGAAGGGCGGACGGTTCATCGGCATCAATACAGAATGCTCCATGCAGAACTTCCCGGGACAATCGGCTTATGTGGCGGGCAAAAGAGGCATGGACGGCGTTTATCGGGTGCTGGCGAAGGAAGTCGGCGCACATCAGATTACGGTCAATCAGGTGGCACCGGGCTGGACGATCAGTGAACGCGAGCGCACGAATGGCATTGCCGAAAGCGACGATTATATCCAAAACGTGCCGCTCAAGAGACGCGGGACTGACCAGGAGATCGCGAATGCAGTTGTTTTTCTGGCTTCGGACTTAGCCAGCTTCATCACCGGAGCTTATATCCCGGTCAGCGGCGGCAATGTCATGCCGGCGATTTGAGTATTGGGGTTATACTTTGAAAGCTGCATAAATTGCAGCTTTTTTTTATTTTACGATCTTTTAAAGAGCCATCCAAAGGGCCGGCCGCTTGAACTGATCCTGCTCCCCATTCGGTTAAGCCATATTCAGTGAAGAACGGATTGGTTAATGTAAATTTGAACCTATCAGAATATCAGTCATTCGGACAGGAGGTTTCCGGGATGTATCAGGATCTTCAAGGACAGACGGTTATTATTACGGGTGCCGCAACCGGACTCGGAGAGGCGATGGCACGGCGTTTTGGTCAGGAGAAAGCAAATGTTGTGATCAATTACTACAGTAGTAATCAGGATGTCCAGCCTCTTATTGATGAAATCCATTCGCATGGTGGACAGGCTATTGGCGTGCAAGGAGATGTTTCCAAAGAAGCGGACGTGAAGAAGCTGGTGCAGGCGGCGCATCAGCATTTCGGTTCCTTGGATATTATGATCAACAACGCCGGTATCGAAAACGAGGTTCCTTCGCAGGACCTGAGTTTGACAGACTGGCAGCAGGTCATTGATGTAAATTTAACCGGCGCGTTTCTCGGCTGCAGGGAGGCTGTTGACTATATGCTGGAGCACGGGATCAAAGGCCGGATCATCAATATTTCCAGTGTTCATGAAACGATTCCGTGGCCGCATTTTCTGCATTACGCTGCGAGCAAGGGCGGAATCAAGATGATGACCGAGACGCTTGCTCTTGAATTTGCACCTAAGGGAATTCGCGTGAACAGCATTGCCCCTGGAGCGATTAACACGCCTATTAATGCACTTAAATTCGCAAACCCTAAGCTGCGTGCTTCGGTTGAGGAGCTTGTGCCGCTGGGTTACATCGGAAGACCTGAAGAAATTGCAGCGGCTGCTGTATGGCTTGCGTCTTCGGAATCCAGCTATGTTACAGGCATAACCTTGTTTGCAGACGGAGGCATGACCAAATATCCTTCCTTCCAAGGAGGCCGCGGGTAACGGACCACAGAACTCTATGTGAATTCCAATGACCGGACAAGCGGGCTGAACATACCCTTTAAAATTCAAAAGAAAAAAATGCCCCGGCTAGGGGCATTTTTTGATCAGGCACTCAGGCACTCAGGCATCTCAGGCGCCGAGGAACATTTTCATATCGTCCTCTACATTCGTAATGCCGCCTATGCCGAAGTTCTCTACAAGCACCTTGGCTACGTTAGGCGACAGGAAGGCGGGGAGCGTAGGGCCCAGGTGAATATTTTTGACGCCAAGATACAGCAGGGCCAGCAGCACGATCACCGCTTTTTGCTCATACCAGGCAATGTTATAGGAAATCGGCAGCTCGTTGATGTCCTCAAGGCCGAACACTTCCTTCAGCTTCAAAGCAATGACGGCCAGGGAGTAGGAATCATTGCACTGCCCGGCGTCCAGCACCCGCGGAATACCGCCGATTTCGCCCAAATCCAGCTTATTGTATTTGTATTTGGCGCACCCGGCAGTCAGGATGACCGTATCCTTAGGAAGCTGAGCTGCAAAATCGGTGTAATAATTGCGGGATTTCATCCGCCCGTCGCAGCCGGCCATGACGAAGAATCGGCGGATGGCGCCCGATTTTACGGCATCCACGACTTGATCGGCCACGTTCATCACGGCAGCATGGGCGAAGCCGCCGATGATCTCGCCGGTTTCAAGCTCCGTTGGGGCCGGGCATTCTTTTGCTTGCTCAATCAGCGCGGAGAAGTCCTTGGCAGCGCCGCTTATTCCTTCCGGAATATGGCGGACGCCCGGAAAACCGGTGTTGCCCGTCGTATAAATGCGGTGCTTATAGCTGTCCTTCGGCGGAACAATGCAGTTGGTCGTCATCAGAATCGGTCCGTTAAAGGCTTCAAATTCGCTGCTCTGCTTCCACCAGGCATTCCCGTAATTGCCTACAAAGTGTTCATATTTCTTAAAGGCCGGATAATAGTGGGCAGGCAGCATTTCGCTGTGCGTATACACGTCCACGCCGGTTCCTTCCGTCTGCTTCAGCAGCTCCTCCAAATCCTTCAGGTCGTGGCCGCTGATCAGAATGCCGGGACGATTTCGGACTCCGATATTCACCTTCGTAATCTCCGGATTTCCGTAAGCAGTGGTGTTCGCCGAGTCCAGCATGGCCATGGCGTTTACGCCGTATTTGCCGGTTTCCATCGTCAAAGCTACCAAATCCTGCACCTCAAGGCTGTCGTCAAGCGTAGCCGCAAGCGCGCGGCGCATAAACCGGTTCAGTTCGTTGTCGTCCTTCTCCAGGTGAAGCGCATGGTACGTATAAGCTGCCATCCCCTTCAAGCCGTAAGTAATCAGCTCGCGCAGGGAGCGGATGTCTTCGTCGCGGGTGGAGAGGACACCGACGGTGCGTGCTTTTTCATCAAAAGCGGCTTCGTGATCCGCTTCCCAAACGGCCGCATCGGGGAGATGGGTCGTTCCTTCCGAATATTGTTCGTTAAAATAAGCCCGCACCTCGCCGCGGAGCGTGATGGCTTCACGGATTTTCCCCACAAACACCTCGCGGTCAAAGTTCGCATTCGTAATGGTCGCAAACAAGGAATCCATAATAAACAGCGATACGCGTTGTTCCAGTTCTTCCGGCAGCCGGACATCCAGACTGAGAAAAGAGATCCCTTTCAGCAGATAAATGAGCAGATCCTGCAGATTCGCTACGTCATGTGGTTTGCCGCATACCCCGGCAATGGTGCAGCCCGTTCCTTTGGATGCTTCCTGGCATTGAAAGCAGAACATGGACGGCTGATGGTTTAAGGTTTGTTCTGTCGCATTGTTATTCATCATTTTTCTCCTCCCGGTTTCACTCGTTCATTTAGGCAGTATAGCCCGCCGTCAAAGTCGGACTTGTGATTTCAATCACAATTTATTCAGCTGTGAGAAAGATCACTAACCCCGTTCGTTTCTTCTCTTAAACTGGAGTCATTCCCCTACAAGAACAATGAAGAAATGAGGAGTGAACGTGTCGATTTTGCCTCAAAAAAATGAACTGGGATTCTACGAGATCCGTCTCGAATCCATCGGAGGACTAGGTGCCAATCTGGCCGGAAAAATGCTGGCCGAAGCCGGAGTGACCGGCTCAGGTCTGAACGGTTCCAATTTCTCCAGCTACGGTTCGGAGAAAAAAGGTTCGCCGGTCAAAAGCTTCGTAAGGTTCTGTGACCCTCAGGTAGAGATCCGCGATCACAGCCCTATTGAGCAGCCGCATGTAGTCGGCGTATTTCATGAAGCGTTATATAAGACAGTTGAGGTCGTAAGCGGATTACGGCCTGATGGAACGGTGCTGGTGAATACGGCACGGAATCTTTCCGAGGTGGCTGTGGATTTGAAGATGACGCAGGGTACGCTGGCCGCGATCGATGCGCTGAAAATCGCCGTCGAGGAGAAAACCAAAGTCAATACGGCAATGCTTGGCGCCTTGTTCCGGATTTGCAGTTTCCTGAATCCGGACGATATGCGGCAGGTCATCCGCAAAACATTTGAGAAAAAGCTGCCCCATCTCGTCGAGCCGAATTTGCGGACCTTTGACCGGGGATATAACGAAGTCCAGTTCCTCGCGTTAGGAAATAACACGGAGCTTACGGACGCAGCGGCATTCTCCAGACCGCAGCCGGTCCTCGGCTTTGAAACACAGGAGCCGGGCGGAATCCTTAAAGTTACGGCAAACAGCGTGCTGAAGGATCTTAGCGGCTCCCGGCAGGGGTATTTGCCGGAATACAAGCAGGAGGACTGCATTCACTGCGCCGCCTGCGATACGGTATGCCCGGATTTCTGCATCGTCTGGGAACAGAAGCCGGATAAACGCGGCAACCTGCAGATGTTCATGAAAGGCATCGATTACCAGTACTGCAAAGGCTGCCTGAAATGTGTGCAGGCGTGCCCGACAACGGCTTTAGCCGAGATGCTGGAAGAGCCGCATTATGCCGAGCAGCACCGCGTGCCGCAACCATTTCCTTATTTCACAGCGGAAGGAGTCCGGTCATGAACGTACAAACTAAAGAAATGACGGAGCAAAAGGTTCCGGCCGACCAAACGGCCGTCTTTGAATCGGGCAACGAAATGGCGGCCATGGCCGCCGCCCAGATCAACTATCACATTATGGGGTATTTTCCGATTACGCCGTCCACGGAAATTGCCCAATATCTCGACATGATGCGTACGCGCGGCGAGCACGACATCAAGCTGATTCCGGCTGACGGGGAACATGGCTCGGCGGGAATCTGCTACGGCGCAGCAGCAGCCGGAGCGCGGGTCTTCAACGCCACCAGCGCAAACGGCTTCCTTTATATGATCGAGCAGCTTCCCGTGCAGGCGGGCACCCGATTCCCTATGGTCATGAACCTGGTGACCCGGGCCGTCAGCGGACCGCTGGACATCCGCGGCGACCATTCCGATCTCTATTACGGCCTGAACACCGGCTGGGTAATTCTAACGGCTCGTTCGCCGCAGGCCGTGTATGACCTGAACATTATGGCGCTGCGCATTGCCGAGCATGAAGATGTACGCCTGCCGGTCATCGTCGCTTATGACGGCTTCTTCACCTCGCACCAGAAACGCAGGGTGCAAATCTTTACTGACCGGGACACGGTCCGGCAGTTCGTAGGGGAACAGCCACCGGAATTCCCGCATGTGCTGGACGAGAACAAACCGATCGTCGTCGGCGCTTATATGAACGGCGAAGACTTGATGAACAACCACTATCAGCAGTCAGGTGCGATCTATCGTGCGGGCGAGGTCTTCAAGGAAGTGGCGGAGGAATACGCGGCTCTATCCGGCAGATCCTATTCGCCGCTGGATCTGTACCGTATGGAGGATGCGGAGGTGGCTTTGTTCCTGCTCAATTCGGCGGCTGAATCCTCCAAAGACGTCGTAGACCGGCTGCGGGCGAAAGGGATCAAAGCGGGCGTGATCAGCCCGAATATCATCCGGCCGTTCCCCGCGAAGGAAATCCGCGAGGCGCTTACAGGCGTCAAAGCGGTGCTGGTGGGTGAACGTGCCGATTCTTACGGCGCTAACGGGGCCAATTTGACGCATGAGGTCAAAGCGGCCCTGCAGGAAATCCGCGGACCGCAGCCTCAACCGATTGTACTTTCCCGCATCTTCGGCCTTGGCGGGAAAGATTATTACGCGGATGACGCGGAAGCCTTTTTCGCCCTGACGCTGGAGGCGATGGAGCTGGGTTATGCTAAGGTGCCGTTTGACTATTACGGCCAAACGCCAGGCCTTGAAGCTCAGAAGCTGCAGCCGGTCCTTGCGCCAATGAACGGGGACAGCTTTAAATCGGGCCTGATCACCGTCAAGGCGGATGAGGCGACAAACAAGCTGTCCGTGAAAGTGCCGCCGATGCGGGCGCTTGCCGCCAAACCGAAACGATTCGCTTCCGGCCATGGAGCCTGTCCGGGCTGCGGGATTTTCCCGGGACTGGAGCTCTTTTTCAAAGGGATTGAAGGCAATGTCGTCACTTTATTCCATACCGGCTGCGCTTATATCACCACAACGGGTTATCCGTACAACTCACATAAGCAGAGCTTCATTCATAATTTATTTCAAAACGGTCCGGCTACTTTGTCCGGCACGGTAGAGGCGTTCCTCGAGAAGAAACGGCGCGGGGAAATCGAAGTACCCGAGGACTTCACTTTTGTGATGGTGACCGGCGACGGCGGCATGGACATCGGAATGGGTTCGGCCATCGGAACGGCGCTGCGGGGCCATAATCTGATCATCCTGGAATATGACAATGAAGGCTACATGAACACCGGCGCTCAGCTTTCGTATTCCACGCCTTTAGGCCACATGACCAGCACGTCCGGCGTCGGCAAACAGCAGCAGGGCAAACCGTTCCATCACAAAGATACGGTGCAGATGATGGCGGCGGCGCATATTCCGTACGTATTTACAGGCACAGAAGCCTTCCCGCAGGATCTGGTGAAGAAGGCGGCCAAAGCGCAGTGGTACGCCCAACATGTAGGCACTGTCTACGGCAAGCTGCTGATCACGTGCCCGCTGAACTGGAAGTCTGACGACAAAGAAGGGGAAAATATCGTCCGCGCAGCCGTGAATTCCTGCTTCTTCCCGCTGTATGAAGTCGAGCAGGGCCAAACGAACATCACGTATAATCCGGAGGAAAAAAACAAACGGGTACCGCTCAGCGACTGGTTAAAATATATGGGGAAATCCAGACACCTGCTCAAGGAAGAGAACAAAGCGATGCTTGGTGAATTTGAACGTGAAGTCGAGCGGCGCTGGTCGATCCTGAAAGCGAAACACGAGAATCCGCTGCTTTAGGTTGAGGCGGGGGATATGGCATTTCTAACGTTTCTAACGGGAGTACGACATTCTTGATCCTTTAATGATAAGAGGATATAGAAGCATTGGCGGAATTGGCTTATAATAGAGGAAATTAACAAGAGGTATAACTGGAAGCGATAATACGGAATAGGACTATGCCTGTAACTTTCAGGATAAAAATTTCATATGTGCAAACACATTAAGCCAGCCTATTTAAGGAGGACAAGAATGGATAAGTTAGGTTTGTATACGAAATTTACGGCGGTTGAAGCGCAAAGGGAAACTCTCCTGGAAATGTTGCTTGAAGCGGCTCACGCCATGCAGTCCATTGAGGGGTGTGATTTGTATGTGGTCAATCTTCCTGAAAATGATCCTAATAGCATTTGGGTAACCGAAATTTGGAATGATCCATCCGCTCACGAAGCTTCATTAACTTTAGAATCTGCTAAAGAGCTAATTAGGAAAGCTAGGCCTCTAATTTCCGGAATCGAACAAATAAAACTCCGGCCGCAGGGCGGAAAAGGTGTCTAAAACCGGGGTGGTTATTTTATAAAAGGCAGGAAATATAAAAGAAATGTTGAACCCCACTTAACAGTGGGGTTTTGATTTTTTTGCTTTACTATTTTCGACTCGGATAACCTCGACTTCTCATATAAATCTATTAATTGTATCAATAGGACAACCACATTTGTTGCGTCCCGCAAGCGAAAGGAAGGATAACGATAAAGATGATGGCACAAAAAGAAATACTGTTCCTTGTGCAATCACAACTTACAATTGACCTGAATTGCTCGATCGATGACCTGAACGCTGAGAAGAACAGCATTATTTTTGTTGAAGCTAAAGAAAATCCTGGACGAAGGCCATTTCCGAGGAAGGAACGTTTTTTTGAAATAGTGTCAATGGGGAAATCCATTGTAGTGTCTGCCACACCCGAACGGTTGGCGATCGCTAAAGCTCAGATGCAGGGCAAAGACAGGGATAACGTATTCTCCTTGCCTTTTATCAGAGGTTTTTACTTGCATTTTCTACCTGATGTAAAAAGAATACAGCCCGTGACACCGCCGAATGGTTTTTCATTTGAAATGATCAAGCGAGAAGAATTGGTTCGTTTATTAAGGGACGCTGGAGTATGGACTGATTGGAGTGAGTAAGTCCTACCAGAACGCGAAGGAACTTATTTCAAGTCCGGTCAATTCGATCGTTAAAGTGAACGGTATAGAGAATAGGTATTACTACCCGATCGACTGGGAGATTCAGCTTATTAATCAGTTGAAGGTGGGAAACTTTAAGGTGGTCCGTCAGATTATGGAAGAAACTGATCTGGATGTTCAACAATCTAGACAAGAGTTTGAAATGATTCAGCAATCGACTGATGCAGCATGGGCGTGGAACTATCTCATGGCTTTTTCACAATTGATATGCAGCCGTCTCGAGTATTTCAACCTGGAGTCTACAAAGGGGACGGGTATCGAAATTCTGGAATATGTCGAGCAAAACTATTGCGATTCTAATCTTTCATTACAACAAATTGCTGATTTACACGGTCTCTCAGTATCCGCGATATCCAAAATATTCAAAGTCCTGTCAAAGTGAATTTTAGTGATTATCTTCAGTTATTAAGAGTACATCGAGCTAAAGAATATTTTGATGCAAATGAAATCGATGTGGCGGAAGTCGCCAAAAAGGTTGGTTATGAAAATGAAATCACATTCAAGCGCACCTTTCAAAAGTCTGAATCCCTTACTCCCCAGAAGTACATTCAGCAAATCAGTGTGAAACAGAATGACATTCAACCTGAAGGTATCAACTCGTGACGGTGACATCAGCTTGTCTTCGCAATGTCAAGCTTATTTAGGATATTTGGCGGATCAACTCAACGATCAACTCCCTCAGAGCCCTCCACTGAAGAGATCCTTACTGAAGCGATATCACATTAATAATGGTACTGTTCGTTTATTGGGTGGTTATGAAGGTTTTGTTTATGAATATCAGAAAAATGTTGATATTTCTTAAAGGCTGATATTTTACCTGATCTTTTTAAATAATCGATCTGATTAATGCACGGCTTAATCAACCGTAATATTATGTCCATAGACCGTAAAAATGACGTAGATAACCTGAAAATACAGTAATATCATTGTATCTGGAACTACCATACATTTGACTAAATAACAGAAAGGTAGCGATGCTTTGAAGCTGAGTCATTTTTACAAGGATGAGACCGGTGTGACGCTGGTTGGTGATGCTGGGCTCATGCATATTGCATTATCCGCCCCTGGAATTGCGAGAATTCGTTACACCCTGGATTCGCATTTTAGCGACAAGGAAAGTCTTATGATCGAGCAGAGTCGGCCAATAAACAAGGTTCAGTGGACACTTTTGGATCAGACGGAGCATTTGGAGCTTTCCACCGATTTATTCGTAATCCGAATAAACAAAGCTACTTGTGCCTTCAGTTACCTGGATAAACAGGGTAGGCTGCTGACGAAAGAGCCGGAAAGAGGGGGCAAGATGCTGGAGCGCATCGACGTTTACCGGACGGCTTTTGATACTTCGGGCGGCTTGGAGAGTGATCGCGGCGCGGATGGTCTGAAGGTCCGGGCGGAGGGGATAAACCGCTATTTAGACAGGCAGGCCTACCACACCAAGCTGGAATTTGAGTGGCAGCCGGATGAAGCGCTGTACGGGCTTGGTTCCCATGAAGAGGGCATGCTGAATCTCCGGGGCAAACACCAATTTTTATATCAGCAAAATATGAAAGCGGTTGTTCCGGTCTTTCTCTCTACGAAGGGTTATGGCATTTTGATGGATTCTTACTCCTTGATGAGTTTTCATGATGATGCCTTCGGCTCCTACTTATGGACCGATGTGGACGATGAGATGGACTATTATTTCATTTACGGACCGGAGTTCGATCAGATTGTAGAAGGGGTTCGTTATTTAACTGGCGGGGCACCTATGCTGCCGAGATGGTCATACGGCTACGTGCAATCGAAAGAGCGTTACGTTTCCCAGGAAGAGCTGATAGCAACCGTACAGGAGTACCGCGCGCGTGCGCTTCCTCTTGACTGTATTGTGCTGGATTGGCAGTCCTGGACGGGCGATCTGTGGGGCCAAAAGTCGCTGGATCCCCAGCGGTTTCCCTCTCCGGCGGAAATGATGCAAAAGCTCCATGAGCTTGATGCCAAACTAATGGTATCCATTTGGCCGATCATGAAGGATGGCGGTGATAACCACCGGGAAATGAAGGAAAGGGGATACCTGCTCGGCAACCAGGCCACCTATGACGCTTTTCAGGAAGAGGCGCGCCGGCTGTATTGGCAGCAAACCCATGACGGCCTGTTTATTCATGGGATAGATGCATGGTGGTGTGATTGTTCCGAGCCTTTTGAGGCGGACTGGAAGGGAGCCGTCAAACCGGAACCGGAGCAGCGGATGCTGATCAACTCGGAAGAAGCCAAACTCTACCTGGACCCCGAATATATCAACGCTTACTCCCTGCTGCATTCCAAAGGCATCTATGAAGGACAACGGTCCGTAACCTCCCGGAAACGGGTTGTGAACTTGACCCGGTCGGCTTATGCCGGACAGCACCGTTACGGCACGATAACATGGTCAGGAGATATTTCCGCGAATTGGGAGACGTTCAGAAAGCAGATAGCGGAGGGATTGTCCTTTTGTGCAACCGGTTCGCCCTATTGGACCCTGGATATTGGAGCCTTCTTTGTGCACAACAAACCGGAGCTATGGTTCTGGAAGGGGGATTATAACGGCGGAGCAGCCGATCTGGGGTACCGTGAGCTTTATATCCGCTGGTTCCAATACGGCGTTTTTCTTCCGATGTTCCGTTCCCATGGAACGGATACCCCAAGGGAGATTTGGCAATTCGGGGAGCCTGGCGAGCCCATGTACGACACCCTGGTAAAATATTTAAAACTCCGGTATAGACTGATGCCTTATATTTATTCGCTTGCAGGAGCGGTGGTCCAGCAGAATTACACCATGCTCCGGGCGCTTGCCTTTGATTTCCGCGAAGATGTAAGCGCACACAATATCGACGACGAGTTTATGTTTGGGCCGGCCTTCCTTGTTGCGCCCGTTACCCAAGCTATGTATTACGGTCCTGACTCCAAGGTTCTTGAAGGCACCCGGAAATCACGCAGCGTCTATCTTCCTGGCGGCAGCTGGTTCGATTACTGGACCGACGAATGTCTGGAGGGAGGACGAAGGGTGGAAGCCAAAGCGGATTTGCAGACTCTTCCTTTATTTGTCCGAGCAGGCTCGATTGTTCCGCTTGGACCGGACATTCAGTATGCGGATGAACGGCCGGCCTCTAATGCCGTCACGCGGCTGAAAGTGTACCCGGGCACAGATGCCGTTTTTACGCTATATGACGATGAGGGAGATAATTACGATTACGAAAACGGAGCTTTTATGCAAATTGAACTGAGTTGGTCTGAAAAGGATCGAACGCTGACGATAGGGGACCGGCTTGGCCGCTATGACGGGATGCCGGAAACCTTGCAGTTTGCTGTAGAGATCGCCGGCCAGCCCGGAGCTTGTCTTGTCTCGTACCAAGGCAGCTCGCTCCTTGTCCGAGAAGGCGATCTGAATGAAAACGTTATTCTGTAGAAGAAGCAATAAACAAGAAGGAATGTAATCTGAATAAATGCCTATTTTTGTAGACGAGGGAGTGTCCTGCATGAAAAAACAAGGATTCAATCCGTACCTGCCATCCTGGGAATACGTCCCGGACGGCGAACCTTACGTGTTTAATGGCCGAGTTTATGTGTACGGCTCGCATGACCGCTTTAACGGACATGTCTTCTGTCTAAACGACTACGTCTGCTGGTCGGCGCCGGCGGACGATCTCGGAGACTGGAGATATGAAGGGGTAATCTATCGGAAAACGGATGACCCGCTTAATCCTGACGGCAGTATGTGTCTTTATGCTCCGGACGTTACAGCAGGCCCTGACGGACGGTATTATCTTTTTTATGTGCTGGATAAGGTGCCCGTTGTGTCTGTCGCTGTCTGCGATACCCCTGCCGGAAAATATGAATTCTACGGTTACGTTAAATACGCCGACGGCACCCGTCTTGGAGAAAGAGAAGGCGATGAGCCCCAATTCGATCCGGGCGTGCTGACTGAAGGGCAGTACACTTATCTTTATACCGGCTTCTGTGCGGCTGGAGATCAATCGAGACATGGCGCGATGGCGACGGTGCTCGGACCCGACATGCTGACGATTGTAGAAGAGCCTGTATTCGTTGCACCGAGTCAGCCCTATAGCGCAGGAAGCGGATTTGAGGGACATGAATTTTTTGAAGCCCCTTCTATCCGGAAAAGGGGAGATACCTACTATTTGGTTTATTCCTCTATCGTCATGCATGAATTATGTTATGCCACCAGCAAGTCTCCCACCCAAGGTTTTGAATATCAGGGCGTTATCGTAAGCAACTGTGATCTTCATATCGACGCCTATAAACCGGCTGACAAGCCGATGTATTACGGCGGCAATAATCATGGCAGCATCGTTGAAATTAATGGAGCCTGGTATATCTTTTACCATAGGCATACCAACGGAGATGCTTTCAACCGGCAGGGGTGCATAGAACGAATTAGCTTTGAAGACGACGGGACGATCCCTCAGGTTGAAATGACCTCCTGCGGACCGAATGGGGGAGCTCTTGAGGGACGCGGGGAGTACCCCGCCTACCTTGCCTGCAACCTCTTCACTAAAGACGAACAGCTGTATACCGGCGGATTCGGTGAAATCGGGGCCTGGCTGGACAGCCGCTTTCCGAAGATTACCCAGGATGGCAGGGATGGAGACGAGGAAACAGGCTACATTGCGAATATGACGGATTCGGCTACGGCCGGCTTTAAATATTTCAACTGCCAGGGAATAAGTAAGGTCAGGATCAAGGTACGGGGGTATTGCAGCGGAGCCTTCGAGGTCAAAACGAAGTGGGACGGGGCTGCCTTGGGAACGATTCCGGTTCATTTCACCAATGTTTGGAAGGAATATGCGGCAGACATTTCCGTGCCGGACGGCACACAGGCTTTGTATTTCACTTATAAGGGTGCGGGAAGCGCAAGCTTGGCCTCTTTTACATTGGAATAAAAAAAAGCTGGTGTGACATTCTGCATGAAGATGAAGCAGCTCCGGAGCACTCTGGAGCTGCTTTTTTATGTAGAAGCCCTTTGGAGCAGGACAAGCCTATCTTAAATTTTGATAACGCTTTCTTAAGAATGTGGCCTTACTTCGTCTGCCTCCTCCGGGATAGACTAGAATTAAAAGGAGGAGCGCTTATGGAGATAAATACACAATATTCAACCCTCCCCGCTTCCAAAGCGGGAAAACGTACTTCTTTATGGAAGCGTTTCAAAAAACAAAAGGTACTGCATCTATTTGTCGGGCTCGGCATGATTTTTCTGCTGATTTTCTCCTACACGCCGATGTTCGGTATCCTGATGGCTTTTAAAGATTACACCATTTCGGATGGAATTAAGGGAATTTTCACAAGCGAATGGGTCGGACTCAAATATTTCGATGAATTTATTCATGATTATCAGTTCGGAAATATTGTCCGAAATACGCTGGTTTTAAGCTTCTTAAAGGTGATTTTTGCTTTTCCGGCCCCAATCCTTCTTGCCATCATGCTGAACGAAGTGAAAAATAGGGGGTTCAAACGTTTCGTCCAGACAATCAGCTACCTGCCTCATTTTATTTCATGGGTGGTTGTGGTGGGCGTCTCATATGCTTTCCTGTCAGCGGATGTAGGCATGATCAACAGAGCTTTGATGGAATTGGGCCTAATCGACAAGCCGCTAAATGTATTAACGAGCCCCAACTACTTCTGGGGGTTTGCTGTGGGCAGCGCCATCTGGAAGGAGATGGGCTGGTGGACCATCATTTTCCTGGCGGCGATTACGGGGATCAACCCGTCGCTTTATGAGGCTGCCGAGATGGATGGTGCGGGGAGACTGGCAAGGATCCGCCATATCACTTTTCCCGGAATGAAAGGGACAATAGTGGTTGTCCTCGTTCTGACGATCGGCAGTATCCTTGGCGGAGGACTGGTCGGTTCCAATTTTGAGCAGGCTTATTTGTTTGGCAACAGCATCAACAACCCCACATCAGAGATTGTTCAAACCTATGCTTTTAAAGTCGGTTTAAGCGACGGACGTTTCTCTTATGCGGCGGCTATCGATTTAATTCAGTCCGTGATTTCCGTAATACTGATATTTTCCAGCAATTACATCGCCAAACGGGTGTCCGGTTCAAGCTTATTCTAGAAGGGAGGCGCAGACATGCTAAAAACTCAGAAACAAAAAGACATTCTTTTCGACAGTTTCATTTATGTGGCCTTGTTTATCATCATGCTAACTATGTTGTACCCGTTCTATTATGTTCTGATCGCCTCTTTCAACAAAGGAACTGACACTCTGCTGGGAGGCGTTTACCTTTGGCCGAGAAATGTAACCTTAGAGAACTATAAAATTTTCCTCGCAGATACGAAGTGGCTAAGCGCTTTTATCGTAACAGTTGCACGAACCGTATTGGGAACCCTGTTAGGTCTTCTGTTAACCAGTCTGGTCGCTTACGCACTTTCGCACCGGGACCTTTTGTTCAGCAAAACGTATTTTACAATCATCATTTTTGCTATGTATTTTTCCGGCGGCCTGATTCCTTATTACGTAGTTCTACGTTCGATCGGTCTGCTGAATTCGTTTGCCGTTTATATTGTTCCGAGTATGCTCAACACCTTTTTTCTGCTGATTGCCATTTCCTTTTTCAGAGAAATACCGGGTGAACTTAAAGAATCCGCCCACATGGACGGGGCTGGTGAACTTGTCATCTTTTTCAAAATTATACTGCCGGTTTCAACGCCGGTGCTGGCCACGATGGCCCTGTTTATGGGCGTAGGACAATGGAACTCCTGGCTGGATTCCGCTTATTTCGTACAGTCCGACAGCCTTCGCACCCTTACTTTCCGCATGATGGAAGTGATCAACCAGAGCAATGCGCCCATGGATTCCCTAGCTGTTGCCAATCGGCCTACTTCGGGAGTCACAAGCTTTTCGCTGCAGGTTACCTCGATGGTGGTTTCCATTGTGCCGATTATTTGCGTGTACCCTTTCCTGCAGAAGTATTTTGTGCACGGCATCATGCTCGGCTCCGTTAAAGGCTAAGCCCAAAGATACTACTGAACCTTGCCGGCTTATGGTATTTTAAAGAGAACTATGCGGCGCAGGGGGTCTCAAACCATGAGCATCGTCAGGAAGATCATTTTGGGGTATGTAATTTTAATTTTTATACCGGTCGTTACGTTCGGCTATTATTACTACGTGCAAATCTACGGAAATCTTACCCAACAGCTGGTTGAAAGCCGGCAAAAAATCCTGGAGCAAGCCTATTCCAACATGAAAGCGGATCTTGTCCGGATCAGTTCGATTCAGCGTTATTTGCAATATAACCCTTATGTAACGGATTATTTGGGAGGGCTTTATACTTCGGATTCGGAAAGCATCTATGCTTACAACCGTTATATTAGTCCGATTATCTCTCATTCGCTGTTTAACAACACTGAGGTTGAGTCGTTTAAAATCTATAAAACGAAACAGCAGACTTTGCCGATCACCGACCGCTTTCTGGATATTTCAACACTTTCTCCGAATATAAAAAAGATCGCGAATGGGCTGAAGCCCGGCCAGGGTATCTGGATGATGACCGATTATGGGACGTCTCCGCCGCCGCTTGTGTTCTACCAGAATCTTTATAACCCGGACTTTACCGAAATAATTGGTCTTCTTGAACTCCGGATCAACAGTGATCTGATAAGCAGATTTTACAAGGCTACAGGGAGCGGGGATAACTGGAACGCCCTTCTGCTGCCGAAGAAGCAAGGCGTGGAGAGAGCTATTCAAGAGTCCGGTCTCCAAGTGGATGAACTTACCAGGAAACAGCTGAGCGATGAAGAGGGGAAATCCTATTTCATTAACCGAAACACCATTGTAAACCAGCTGAATGTCGAGGAGCTTGGCGCACGGATCGTCGTTATCGGCAGCGTGGATGAAGTATTCCATTCGGTTAAACGAAAAGGAATCATTATGATTACCATGATCGTGATCCTGCTGCTCTCGATGTCCTATGCTTATTATGCTTTTGCCTCAACATTGGCTAAACGGCTTCTCCGGCTGGCCCGGCATATGCGCAACTTGAATGATAACAACATGAAGCAGTACATCAGCAAACATGATAAAGTGGGCCGGCAGGATGAAATCAGCTTTTTAACCAGCACTTATAATTCCATGATTCAACGCATGGACGAATTGATCAACAACGTACACCGTGCCGAGCTGAGGAATAAAGAAGCTGCATATAAAGTGCTGCAGGCACAAATTAAACCACATTTTCTCTATAACACATTAGAGACCATCCGAATGCTTGCCGAATCAAACAATGATAAAGAAGTGGCCGATATTTCTTATTGGTTCGGGAAGCTGATGCGCTACAGTTTGTCTTCCAAAGAGGATCAAACCGTTCTTGCCCGCGAAATTGAAACCGTAATTTTATACCTCAATATTCACAAGATGCGGCTGCAGGACAGGCTTTCCATTGAAATTGACATTCAGGTGGATGCAGAGCAGGTTTCATGCCCGCGTTTCATCCTCCAGCCTTTGGTCGAAAACAGTATCGTCCACGGGGCATCCTCGACCCTGCGGCCGGTTCAGATCAAACTGCAGGCAACCGAGAAGGCGGATGAGATCCTCATCCATATTTCAGACAGTGGAATGGGAATCCCTGAAGACAAACTGCATGCTCTTCGATCAAGGTTATCCGGCGCGAACGAATCTGTTCTTCCGATAGATGAGATGGAAGGGGGCGTAGGCCTGTACAACGTCAGCGAAAGAATCAAATCTTTTTATGGAGAGGGCTCCGACTTGATCCTGGATAGCATTCAGGGCAGCGGGACTTGTCTTACCCTCGTTATCCCTAAAAAGCTGGAGAATCGCAGCGGCAGTTAAAAACTCCTTAAAAAATGACAACGCTTTCTTAAGGATGTTGGCTTACCTTACTCCTTCGCCGCAGATTAAACTTAAGACATAACCGAACCGGCCGCATACAGATCCAGCAACCGGTAGAATCGAAGCTTTGTTATCTTGTAAGCGGTTTAACGATGGGGCTGCTCATCACTAACCTAATATTAAAGCGCTGCTTTAATATAAAAAACATACAGGAGGGGCTATATGAAAAAGAATAAGGGGAAGAAGAAAACACTGCTTCTGTCGCTTAGCCTAGTTATGCTAACCGCTTTATTGTCTGCCTGCGGCAGCAGCAGCAATAACAACGCTGACCAGAGTCCAGGAGCGGGGGCTGAAAGTAAGTCTCCAGCTGATAACGGGGGAGTCAAGGAACTTTCATTATTCATCGATGCCTCCTGGTACCCGGTCAAGGAATGGAAAGGGCCGGTTGCCGAGAAGATTACGGAAAAAACGGGCGTGAAGCTTAAAGTAACCGTGGCTACAGATGATAAACAGCTTCCTTTAATGATTTCTTCCGGCGACTTGCCGGACCTGGTGTTCACCTATTCGAATATTGACCGCATGTCCGATTCCAAGCTGTCTTATCCCTGGAACGAACTGATTGAGAAATATGCGCCTGATTTTAAAATAGACGATACAAGAAAAGCGATTCACACGATGGATGACGGCAATTTCTATACCATCCGGAACTCGTTTGCGACGCAGGAAGAAATGGACAAAAATAAATACGCGATCGGCAGCGACGGGAATCCCGGTATAGCCGTAAGGGAAGATATCCTGAAAGAATTAGGCAATCCGCCGATTCAATCGGTCGAAGATTTCGTAAAGGTATTAGGCATGGTTAAAGAGAAATACCCGGATATGATTCCTCTGATCATGGATAAGGATTGGATCGAGCAATATTTTATGCAGCAGTTCGGTGTAGAAGCGCTCATCGACGGCTGGTATGAACGCGACGGAAAAATCGATTACGCCATTAGACAGCCTGAGATGCTGGATTTCTTCAAGTTTATGAACAGCCTTTACCGCAACGGGTACATTCTGGGCGAAAACTTTGCGTACACCAACGATCAGATCGACGATCAATATGCATTAAGCGGAAAAGCGTTTGCTCACAGCCATACTGTCATTGTGGCGGATATGGATAACATTAAAGCCAAAAACGACGGAAAACCTTACACGTTCAAAATGCTGCCGAGCGTCTTGTCGAAAGATGCCAAGATCGTCAGCTCGGGTGTAGGCTTTGCGGGTACGTTTATTACTAAGAAAAATAAGGATCCTGAAGCATCGATCAAATTCCTCCAATACCTGGCCAGCGATGAAGGCAAAAAACTAACCATGTTTGGTGTTGAAGGCGAGCATTGGACATGGAATGACAAGGGATATCCGGACTTGAAATACTCCCCATCCGATGCCGATTTCATCAACAACAACGGGATCAAGTGGTGGTATTTGTATAATGACGGAGTCATGGAAGGACTGCAGAATTATGTGCCGGGAACCCAGAAGACAGAGGCTTTAATGGAAAGAAAAGCTATAACCGTCTACAAACCGGAAATAGGTCTGATCCAAACGCAGCCTGATTCCGAGGAGAAAACAATTAAAACTAAGATTGACGAAATGATTAAAAATGAAAAAGTAAAAATATACTTGGCGAAATCAGAAGAAGAGGCTGTAGCCAATTATGAAACCATGATTAAAAATGCGGAGAAAATGGGACTCCAGCGTCTTGTAGATTGGGCAAACGGGGTTTATCAGAAGAAGAAAGAGCTGTTTGTTAAATAAACGAACAAGTTCGGTAGGGGCAGCGGCGTCCCTATCGAACTTTATTCATATACAGGCTATGGAGTTGAAGCCGTAGTTCAGCATAACGAAAGGCAGGGGAGCCGGGATGAAGGTATTGACAGTTGATGATGAGCCGCTAATCCTGAGCGGGTTGGTTAAAATTGTGCAGGAAGTCGCTCCCTTGGGGACCGAGGTTCGTAAAGCAACAAATGCTTATGATGCTCTTGACCTAATGAAGGACTATCTGCCCGATGTAACCATTACAGATCTGAATATGCCGGAAAAAAGTGGCTTTGAGCTGATTGAAGAAATCAAACTCGGCGGTTGGTGCGACCGTTTCATTATCCTTACAGGTTATGATGAATTTGAATATGTGCGCAGAGCGCTTCGAGCAGGCGTGGTGGATTATCTGCTAAAGCCGATAGACAAAGGCGAAATTGCCGCTCTGCTTGGGCGGATAAGAGAAGAACTGCCAAACGAATCGGATACGGATTATTCCTGTCATGCCAAGCGGCTCTTGACTTATATCCAAATTCATTTCAGAAAAGATCTTTCACTCGACGACCTTGCCGAACAAATGAATCTCCATCCCAACTATATCAGCAGTTTATTTAAGAAAGAAACCGGACATACCTTCATCAATTATCTCAATATGTTACGGATTCAGGCTGCACAAGAGCTGCTAATATCCAATAGCGAGCTTTCTGTCTGCGCTATTGGCCGGCAGGTCGGATATGACAGCAAGCATTATTTCTCCAAGGTATTCAAGAAATACACGGGCACTACTCCAGGGGCCTATCGGAATAATCAATGATAAAGTGAAAGGATGAGAGCCTGAAGTGGATATCTGGAAAGAATACCCTCTTGGCGATATGATCGCCCGCTATGTGATGGATAACCAAACCGGACAAATGGGGTTAATCCTGCTCCCTTTGTCTCGGGTCTCTTCGGCCTGCGAGAAAAAATTCAAAGTGGATTCCTTGGTACAGCTGAAATGGATCGGGGATACTTACCCGGGAGGTTTCGCGCACGGCCACTCCATGCGAGGCAGCGGCACAGTGAACGCCTTGCAGTTTGAAGATCAATATCAAATTGAACAGGATGGCCAGCTTACCGTTGTCACTGTTTTTCAAAGCGGAGAGGGCGGAAGGATCGCTCATCACCTGGCATGGGACCCGGGATACAACGTGTTGGAATCGTTTACAACCGTACGTAATGACGGCCAATCTACCCTTACTGCCGAAATGATCTCCTCGTTCTCCCTGACCGGCTTGACCCCTTACGCCGAAGACGAAGCGCCGGAGACATTAATCCTTCACCGGATTCTCAGTTCCTGGTCCGCCGAAGGACGGCTGCTTTCCAGCCGTATTGAAGATTTGAATCTGGAGCCGGCATGGGCACCTCACGCAGTCAGAGGATTAAGGTTTGGACAAATCGGATCGATGCCGGTAAGAGATTATTTTCCTGCAGCGTTTGTGGAAGATACCCGGGCCGGGGTTATCTGGGGGGTTCAGCTGGCCCATCCCGCTTCCTGGCAAATAGAGCTTGGCAGACGGGATAACGCCCTTTTTCTTTCAGGGGGGCTTGCAGACCGGGAATTTGGACATTGGACAAAAACGATTCGCCCTGGAGAATTCTTTCAGACGCCCAGCGCTTACCTGACAGTAGCGGCAGATAATCTCGATAACACAGCAGCCCGCCTGACGGAAATTCACAAACGTTCTCTATTAGGGGGACCGGAGACTGAAGAAAATTTACCGATTATATTTAACGAATTTTGTACCACATGGGGTTCTCCCTCATCTGAAAATTTATATGCTATCGCTGAACGGCTTAGAGGTAAAGGCATTCGTTACCTGGTCATCGACAGCGGCTGGTACAAAAGCGAAGGTACCAACTGGTTTAACGGCATGGGGGATTGGGAGGTCAGCAAGCGGGATTTTCCAGAAGGTTTGGGACCGACGCTCGAACATATCCGGCAATGCGGCATGATTCCCGGGATATGGTTTGAAATGGAGGTCTGCGGAACAGAATCCGCCGCGTTCCGGTTAACGGATCATCTGTTAAAGCGGGACGGCATTCCGATTACGGTCGGAGGCCGGCGTTTCTGGGATTTCCGCGATCCTTATGTCGTCAGCTATTTAAAGGAGAAGGTCATTGACTTCCTGAAGGACCATGGTTTTGGTTATTTAAAAGTCGATTATAACGATTCTCTGGGCATCGGCTGTGACGGGGCAGAATCACTCGGCGAAGGTCTGCGTGAGCAGATGGAGGCGGTACAGGACTTCTTCCGGTTAATCCGAAAGGAGGTTCCCGGAATCGTGATTGAAAATTGCGCGTCAGGCGGGCATCGGCTGGAGCCGTCCATGCTCGGGCTTACCAGTATGTCCTCCTTCTCGGACGCCCATGAATGCGAGGAAATTCCGATTATTGCCGCGAACATGCATCGTGTCATCCTGCCGAGACAAAACCAGATCTGGGCGGTGCTGCGGCAAACCGACTCCTTGCAGCGGCTGGCTTATTCGCTGTCCGGCACAATGCTCGGGAGGATGTGTTTATCCGGCGATATTCATGAACTCGATCAGGAACAGTGGAGCCTTTTGGACAAAGCAATAGCGTTCTACAAAAAGGCGGTTCCCGTCATTAAAGAAGGAAAAAGCAGCAGGTTCGGGCCTGCAATCAGCAGCTACCGGCATCCCAAAGGCTGGCAGGGAATTATGCGTTCCTCAGCCGACGAGTCTGAAATTTTGATAGTGGTTCATACCTTTGAGCTCGAGGGTAAAGAGCGCGTAATTCTGCCTCTTCCACCCGTTTCAGGCACATACAAAACGGCAGATCTCTTTACGGACCAGGAGATCGAAATGGTGCTCGATCGGGATCAAATCAGCATCAGCCTAGACCGGTCCTTTGCAGCAATTTCTATCTTACTGACTTTATAAAAAAGGGGTGAAATCATGGTGAACTTAAATTCAGGCCGGCGATTATGGTATCGTGATCCGGCAGCCGTTTGGAACGAGGCGCTCCCGATTGGTAACGGAAGGTTGGGAGCCATGATCTTTGGAAGAACAGCGGAGGAGAAGCTGTCGCTGAACGAAGACTCGGTATGGTATGGAGGCCCGCGTGACCGCAATAATGAGGATGCGCGGGTCCACTTGCCCCAGATACGCAAGCTGATTCTGGAAGGAAAACTGCGTGAAGCGGAAGAGCTTGCGGCAATGGCGATGGCTGGACTCCCCGAATCCCAGCGGCATTATCTGCCTTTAGGCGACCTGCTGCTGTCGTTCGCTAATCATGATTTGCCGGCGGAGGACTATATGAGGGAGCTTGACCTCGAAGAAGGGATATGCCGCATCCGGTATAGGATCGGGGATATCCGGTATACCAGAGAGATATTTGCAAGCTGCCCGGATCAGGCAATCGTGATGCGAATCACTGCAGATCACAAAAATGCGATTTCCTTGAAAGCCCGGTTCAACAGAAATAACTGGCGTTACCTGGAAAAAAACGAGAAATGGGAGCAAAGCGGGCTCGTTATGCGCGGAGAATGCGGCGGCAAAGGTGGAAGCACGTTTAGTGCTGTACTAAAAGCCGTAGCGGAAGCTGGACATTGCCGGACCGTGGGTGAATATCTGCTGGTGGATGATGCCGACTCGGTTACGCTGATGCTTGCCGCCGGGACGACTTTCCGGCACCCCGATCCGGAGCTGGAGGCCAAACGGAGGCTGGACACGCTCAGCCAAATCTCCTATTCCGATTTGCTGGAACGGCATACATCCGATTACCGGACTTTGTATGCAAGGGTAGAGCTGACCCTTCCGGAGAGGGCCGACTTAGATTTGCTTCCGACCGATGAGCGGCTTGCCAGGATACGTGAAGGGGAGGAAGACCACGGGTTAATCGCAACTTATTTTCAATATGGACGATACCTGCTCATCTCCTCCAGCAGGCCGGGTTCCTTGCCGGCAAATTTGCAGGGGATTTGGAATGACAGCTTCCTTCCGGCATGGGATAGTAAATATACCATTAACATTAATGCTCAAATGAATTACTGGCTTGCGGAAAATGGGAATTTGTCCGAATGCCATGAGCCTTTGTTTGATCTAATAGAACGCATGCGCGAGCCCGGACGGACAACGGCAAAGGTGATGTATGGCTGCAGGGGATTCACCGCCCATCATAATACCGATATCTGGGGGGATACAGCACCTCAGGATTCCTATCTTCCGGCTTCTTTCTGGCCGCTGGGCGCTGCGTGGCTTTGCCTGCATTTGTGGGAGCATTACCAGTATACACAGGACCGGCATTTCCTTGTCCGGACTTATGAGACGATGAAAGAGGCGGCCTTATTTCTGCTGGATTATTTAATTGAAGACGAAGAGGGCCGCCTTATTACCTGTCCGTCTGTTTCTCCTGAGAACAGCTACAGGCTCGCTGATGGTGAGACCGGCGTATTATGCGCGGGAGCCTCCATGGATTTTCAGATTATCGAGGCCTTGTTTAAGGCCTGCATCCGGAGCTCGGAAATCATCGGGATGGATGCGGCATTCCGGAGGGAGCTGGAAGCAGCCTTAGAACGCCTTCCCCAGCCTAAAATCGGGCGTTACGGCCAAATTCAGGAATGGATGAACGATTACGAGGAGTTGGAGCCGGGGCACCGCCACATCTCGCATTTGTTTGGCCTTTACCCTGGAGGAAGCTTCAGCGTGGAACACACGCCTGAGCTGGCTAAAGCGGCCCGGATCACGTTGGAGCGCAGATTGTCGAACGGCGGCGGGCATACCGGATGGAGCCGGGCCTGGATTATCAATTTCTGGGCAAGGCTTCAGGACGGGACACAAGCTTACGAGAATGTCAAAGCGCTCTTGGCCCATTCAACACTGCCTAATCTGTTTGATAATCATCCGCCCTTCCAAATTGACGGCAATTTTGGCGGAACGGCGGGCATAACCGAAATGTTATTGCAAAGCCATGGCGGCATCCTCCGGCTACTGCCGGCATTGCCTGAGGCGTGGAGTCAAGGCTCCGTTAAAGGACTTAGAGCCCGGGGAGGTTTTACGCTTGATTTTGCGTGGGATTCCGGTCAAATATCTACAGCTGTCGTGAAGTGTACGGTTTCCGGACCTTGCCGACTGGAAGCCCCCGGTTTACAACCCGTCACCTTTGAAGGAACCGCAGGGCAATCCTATACCTTTACACGTCAAGCAGAGCAACAGCAGTCCTGACCCTGCAGCCTAACCGGTCATGAGCCCGTTCCTGTTGGTTTTAGCTGAATCATACTTTCAGGTATAGGACGTATGCTGAGCTTTGTATGCCGAAGGACTCATATTCATATAAACTTTGAACCATTTTGCAAAATAACTCACATTCTGGAAACCGCATTCCAGAGCTGCCTCGAGTACGTTATAAGACCCTGTGAGCAGCAGATGGGCAGCTTTGTTCACTCGGATGTAATTCAGATATTCCATGGGACGCATCCCGGTTTGAGTTTTGAAGAATTTACAGAAATGAGAGCGGCTTAGTGAGACAACCGAGGCCAGAGCATCCAAGTCCAGCTTTTCATGACAGTGCTCTTCCATATAATTCAAAACCAGCTTGATCTGCTGATGCATTTCCCGGCCCTGGTTTGTTTTTCCTTCGGCGCTTTTGACTACAAGTCCTTGTTGAAAAAACTCAGCGAACAGCTGGAGCATAAGCCCTTTTACGCTTAATTCATAGGCCGGAAGGCGGCTTTCGTAACCATTCACCAGCTGCCTGAAATAGTCCAGGATATGAGCGTTGGGGCCGGTTGCGGACAAATAAGCGGGAAGCCGAATATCTCCCTGCTGAATCGGCCCCAGGAACTGCTCCTGAATTCGGTCGTGCTGGAGCGAAGACAGCCAGGACAGCTTAAAAACGATAGAGTAATAGCACGTTTCCCGGCTATGATCCTTAATGCCCGAATGGTGTTCTCCCGGATGAACGATAACCGCATCTCCTGCTTGGGCGGAGAACTCGCGGCCTTCCACCTTAAAGACCGCCGTCCCTTTGGCCAAATAGATGATTTCCATTTCATTATGCCAGTGGAGCGGGAGGATGATCGATGTGTCGCTTTGATGTTTGACTTTGTAGATATCAAACGGGAAATCTCTCACTCCATGCTGCTTATTTTCACGGTAACGATGTTCGTACATGTCGGCCTCCGGCAGTGAGTGATGGATGGTGTTTCTCGGTATGACAACAAGGTCGCCATGCCTCTTCTCATACAGGGATGATCATTGAAAAAAGGCTTGCATATGGGCTTCAGGGACAACTTTCTCCCCCTTAGGAAGAGGAGAGGTTCTTCTTTCAAAATATCAAAAAAGGTCATAAAAAGGCAAGTATAAACGATTAATGATCAGAATCGCATTGTGCACAATGTTCACGGCACTGGAAGAGGAAGCTAGAAATTACGATGCAAAAGAGGTGCAGCTGAATGCGTATTGACGCTCATCAGCATTACTGGAAAATCGAACGGAAGGATTACGGCTGGATTACTCCCGAGCTGCCTAAGCTGTATCGCGATTTCATGCCGAACGATTTGGAACCCGAATTGTTCAAACATGAACTGGATGCAAGCATCCTTGTCCAGGCGGCTCCCACAATCGAGGAGACCCATTTCCTTCTTGCTATTGCCGACCAGACGCCGTCGGTTGCCGGTGTGGTAGGCTGGCTGGATCTCTTCGATCCTGATCATAGGAAGCATTACGATGAATTCCGGCGCAGTCCCAAATTTAAAGGGTTCCGCCTTATGATCCAAGACATGCCGGATGCCTCCCGCATACTGGATCCGGCTTTTGTCGAAGCGCTTCGTGGTTATGCCGATGAGGAGGTCCCTGTTGATTTGCTGCTCGTATCGGAACAAACGGCGTTTGTGGCGGAGCTGCTCAGGAAAATCCCCCATTTGCGGGGCGTCATTGATCATCTTGCTAAACCACAGATTAAACAGAAGTCATTTGAACCCTGGAAATCATATATGAGCGAATTTGCCCGGTATCCCGGAATCTATTGCAAGCTGTCCGGATTGGTCACGGAAGGGGAACATGCAGGCTGGACCCGAGAGGATTTCACCCCCTATATCCGGACAGCTATAGAACAATTTGGACCTGAACGGGTTATGTTCGGCAGCGACTGGCCGGTATGCCTGCTTGCAGCAGATTATTCGGAGGTTGTTGACCTCCTGCAAAGTTCAATTCCCGAAGAATGGGGCGAATCTCAAATCGAGCGTTTATTCGGCGCCAATGCAAAGGAGTTTTACAAGCTATGAAGCTGATGACGAAGACAGCCTTATCAGGGGAAACCAAAAGCAGGTATGAAGCTTTACAAGGAATGCCTATAACGGTGCTTCAAATCGGCGAAGGGAACTTCCTGCGCGGCTTCTTTGACTGGATGTTTAATGAATGCCTCAAGCAGGGCTTGATGGAAGGAGGCGTCGCGGTTGTGCAGCCCCGGCCGGCCGGGAGGGAGAAGATCAGACAACTCGCTGAACAAGACGGGTTGTATACGCTCGTAATCCGGGGAATGGAAGAGGGAGTGCCCGTCAGCAGGCGTGAAGTCATTCCGGTGTTCAGTGATGTATTTGATCCTTACGAAGAGTGGGGGAGGTTTGCGGAACTCGCGGCCAGCCCGCATCTAAGAATAGTAGTCTCCAATACAACCGAAGCCGGTTTGGTATTTCGACCGGAGTCGCTTGGAAGCGGACCCATCCTCTCTTTTCCAGGAAAAATCACTTACTTGCTCTTTCAGCGTTATCAAGCCTTCAAGGGAGCCAAGGACTCGGGGCTGGTGTTTCTGCCCTGCGAGCTTCTGGAACAAAACGGGGACACCCTGCGCAACCTCGTGCTGCAGTATGCGAAAGATTGGAACCTGCCTGAGGACTTCAGGGAGTGGGTTCAAAACCACAACCGTTTCTTGAATTCGCTGGTGGACCGGATTGTAACAGGTTACCCGGATCTTCAGGAAGCCGAAACCTGGTTTAAGGAATGGGGAGTCCGAGATCCACTCCTTTGTACGGCTGAACCGTATCATTTATGGGCAATTGAAGCGGAGCCGGAGCTGGAGAAGCTGCTGCCCTTTCGCAAAGCCGGTCTGAATGTGTATTTCACCAAAGACCTGAAGCCATTCCAACAGCGCAAAGTCAGCATTTTAAATGGGGCCCATACCTGGATGGCTCCCCTTGGACTTATCTACGGATTGGTCCATGTCCGTGAGCTGCTTGAGCATAGGGAGCTCGGACAGCGGGTTAAGCAGGCCGTCTTAAACGAAATTTTGCCGACGCTTCCTTATGCCAGGGAAGAATTAGAGTCTTATGCCCGCACTGTATTTGAAAGATTCGCGAACCCTTACATCCGCCACCGGCTTGAGGATATTGCAATGAACGCCTTGAGCAAGTTTCGTGTCCGGCTGCTGCCTGCGCTGACTCATTATGGCGGACGGGGAGAACCTGCTCCAGAGCAGCTTGTACTCGGATTTGCCGGACTCTTGCGTTATTACCGTGTAGAGCAAAGAGCAGACGGTTCGTTTGCGGGGAGAAAGCTCTCCGGCGAAACTTACATCGTCAGGGATAATCCGGATTTGTTAGTTTTGATTTCAGAGATTTGGCTCCATGGACAAACGGCTGGAGAATCGACGGAACAAACCGTATACCGGCTGTTGGGGGAAGAGAAAATTTGGGGCCAATCACTAGCTGACCTTAAGGGGCTTGCTGCCGGGATATCGTTCTGGTTAAACCGCTGGGAAGAGGAGGAACAAAGATGAAAGATTGGGTGAGGTTGTCGGACAGCGATCATGTGGTTATTGCCTTACGCTCTTTCTCGTTAGGCGAAACGATTTTGCTGGAGGATGGAGCCTCTCTCCTTATAAGGGAGGATGTTCCTAAAAGCCATAAAATATTAACCAAACCTGTTGCCGCAGGGGAGGATGTCCGGAAATTCGGCTATTCGATTGGCAAAGCCAAGGAGGACCTGGTACCCGGAACCTGGGTGCATACCCACAACCTTCGAACGGGTCTTGGCGCAATATTGGATTACCGTTATGATCCGCAGCCTCAACAGGTTTTGGCAGACCCCCCCGTCCCCAAAACCTTTCAAGGATATGTGCGTCCGAACGGGGAAGTCGGCATCCGCAATGAAATTTGGATCATTAACACGGTGGGCTGCATCAATAAAACCTGTGAGATTTTGGCAAGGCAAGGGACAGAGCGGGTTAAGGGAAGGGCGGAAGGAGTGTACCATTTTGCCCATCCCTACGGCTGTTCCCAGCTGGGAGATGACCTTGAGCATACGGCAAAGCTGCTGGCTGCGCTGGTCCATCATCCGAATGCGGCCGGCGTATTAATTGTAGGACTCGGATGCGAAAATAATCAATTGGATACGTTCAGCAAGATCATTGGAGAGGTTGATCCCGAGAAGGTCCGGTTTATGCAGACCCAGGATGAAGCCGACGAGCTGGATACAGGACTCCAACTGATCGATGAGCTGGCCGATTATGCTTCAACCTTTAAACGTGAACCCGTACCTGTCAGCAAGCTTAAAATCGGCTTGAAGTGCGGCGGTTCAGACGGTTTATCGGGAATTACGGCCAATCCTTTGGTCGGAACGATTGCAGACCGCATTACCGCTTGCAGGGGAACCGCCCTATTGACCGAGGTTCCGGAAATGTTCGGTGCGGAGACCCTTTTAATGAACCGTGCTGCTGATGAAGCAGTCTTCCACCAAATCGTCACGCTGGTTAACGATTTTAAAGCTTATTTTGTCCGTCACGGCCAAGAAATCTATGAGAACCCTTCTCCTGGCAATAAAGCGGGAGGGATCAGCACACTGGAAGAAAAGTCGCTCGGCTGTACGCAAAAAGGCGGTCATGCCACCGTAACCGACGTGTTGTTATACGGCGATCGCGTGAACAAACCAGGCCTTAACCTTGTTCAGGCTCCGGGAAATGATCTCGTATCGGTGACAGCCCTATCGGCTTCGGGTGCCCATATGGTTCTGTTCACAACTGGCCGGGGCACGCCGTTTGGCGGACCCGTGCCAACGGTCAAGATCGCGTCCAATAGCGAGCTTGCGGAACGAAAGCGAAACTGGATTGATTTTAATGCAGGTCAGCTGGTTGAAGGGAAATCCATGGCTGAGCTGACCGATGAGCTTTGGGAGAAACTACTTGCTATAGCCTCCGGCGAGTCCAGAACCTTAAGCGAAATCATCGGATTTAAGGAAATAGCCATATTTAAAGACGGGGTGATTTTATAATGAAATTCCGTAAATTAGGGAAAACCGGCCTGGACGTTTCGGTGCTAAGCTTCGGCGCCTCTTCACTGGGCTCCGTGTTCCGTCAGACAAAGGAGGAGGAGAGCATCCGTACGGTGCATGCGGCCATTGATTCCGGCATGAATTATATTGATGTATCCCCCTATTATGGCTTAACTAAAGCGGAGGCCGTACTGGGAAAAGCCATCCATCAGCTTCCGCGCGACAAGTTCCTGCTGTCTTCCAAGGCCGGACGGTATGGAGAGTCAACTTTTGACTTTACTTCTTCGCGGATTTTCAGCAGTTTGGAGGAAAGCTTAAGCCGGCTTCAAACCGACTATCTTGATATACTGTTTCTCCACGATGTCGAATTTGTGTCTCCCCAAATCATTCTCGAAGAAGCGGTTCCGGCCATGCATGAATTGAAGAAACAAGGAAAAATCCGTTACTGCGGCATCAGCGGTCTGCCTTTGCAGCTGTTTGAACAACTGCTCCCCCAAATTGATGTCGATGTGATTCTTTCTTACTGCCATTATTCGCTTAATGACACCTCTTTGCTTTCTTTATTACCGCTGCTTCATGAAAAAGGAATTGGGCTCGTTAACGCCTCGCCGTTATCCATGGGCCTCTTAACTACCCGAGATACGGCAGATTGGCATCCGGCTGGCGCCCGCTTAAAGGCCATATGCAAACAAGCTGCCGAGTATTGTGCGTCAAAAGGTGCGGATATCGCCAAGCTGGCTGTGCAGTATTCTACGAGCCATGAGCAGATTCCTACCACTCTCGTAAGCACGGCCAACCCTCGGAACATTGTGCAAAATGCAGCCTGGGTTGACGAGCCGATGGATACGGAGCTGCTTCACGAGGTCTTGGAAATATTGAAGCCGATCCATAATGAAACATGGTTAAGCGGACTCACGCAATACAATCGCCATGCGTCCCAGCTGGAAAGGAGCGATATCAACTTATGAAAGGAATCGTTTGTGAAGAGGTCGGCAGGTTTAGCTGGAGGGAGGACTTACAAGCGCCTATAGAAGAGGAAGGGAAAGCGATCGTCCGGATTCGGCGAATCGGCATCTGCGGTACAGATTTGCATGCCTTTCAAGGAAATCAGCCTTATTTCCATTATCCCCGTATTCTGGGCCATGAGCTCGCCGGTGTTATCGAAGCGGTTGGAGAGAACGAGGTCGGCTTTCAAGCAGGGGATCAGGTCAGTATAGTGCCTTATTTCCATTGTGGTGAGTGCCCGGCTTGCCTTAGGGGAAAAACGAACTGCTGCCAGAACATGAAGGTGTTTGGCGTCCATATTGATGGAGGGATGCGTGAGCGTGTATCCATCCCTCTAAGCCATCTGATCAAGACTAATGACCTGACGCTGGATCAGTCGGCCATGCTGGAGCCGTTAGCCATCGGCGCCCATGCGATTCGGCGTGCCGGAGTGATTTCGGGAGAAACGGTTTTGGTCATTGGGGCGGGGCCAATCGGCCTTGGCCTTATGGCGCTTGCCCGGTATGCCGGGGCCAAGGTGGTAGCGATGGATGTCAACGATGGACGACTGGCCTTCTGCCGCTCCTGGGCAAAAGTTGAACATACAGTTAATGCGCTCCAGGAGCCGAAGGAGAAGCTTAACGCCATTAATAATGGCCAGCTCTTTAATCTGGTTATGGATGCGACCGGCAATCCGGCTTCCATGGAAGGCGCTTTTGAATATGTCGGACACGGCGGCTCCCTGATTTATGTTGGTCTTGTAAAAGGGGACATTACCTTTAACGATCCCCATTTTCATAGCCGCGAGATGACCTTGATGGGCAGCCGAAATGCTACATTAGAGGACTTCAATTTTGTGAGAAAAGCTATCTCGGAGGGCGCCATCGAAATCGAACGTTATATTTCACATCGTTCATCTTTTGAAGATATGATAACTCATTTCGACAGCTGGCTTAAGCCCGATTCCCAAGTCATAAAAGCATTAGTTGAAATCGACTGATTTAACCTACCAGCAATCTAAAGAAGGCTATTCCTTTACGGACAGCCTTCTTTATGTATATTTATTTTAGATGTTAAAGAAATAAATTATAGATTTTGGAGGTTATGAGTAAGTGACATACATTCTTATACTTATATTTTTGCTTATCATTATCCATTTATTTACCAAGGTAGGTCAGCTGGAAGGCCGCATAAAAGGCATGCAATATATTATAAACCAGTTAACCCAACAATCGGAGCTACCTGAATTACCAATAAACGAAGACCTCCGTAAGTTAATAAATGAGGGAGAAGACGTAAAAGCAATTAAAAAGACAAGAGAATTTTTAGGTCTTTCCTTATTAGAAGCCAAAGCCTACATTGATAAATTGAAATCGGAAGATAGAACATGAAAATCAATGAGGTACGGATTGACCAGCCCCGTTCTAGTATTGAACAAATGGTCTGAAGTGATTAGGTGTGTCTGCGCCTAAGCAGAAAGACAGGTTAAAATGTCTTTTCCAGTTTCCGGCTGGCTTGTTCTGTGGCCTCCATAATCACTTCGCCGAGGGTTGGGTGGGGATGAATGGTCAACGCCAAATCCTCTACCGTCGGCCATTCATGGAGAACAGTTGAAATTTATCCCTAGAGAGTGGGCCCGCCCCACTCCTTTCTTGTTGGTCGGGGATTATAATTTATCTCGACAGTGATCTCTTTTAATGAAAGGAGGGCGGGTCCCCACCAAACAGGGTTTGTTGCCGACAAATGTTAGCCTTTCTGACGGACGGTCTGCATCCTGGCGCGGAAGGGTATGAGCTGCTAGGCGGCGTTTCCGTGACCTACAAGCATTAGCGTTACGAAGCGTATATAGATAAACAGATGAACTATGATGTAGGGGAAGGGAGATTTTTTATCACTATCCGGAACTTGGGGAAGTGCATCAGATTGGATCATATATGTACTGAAAACGATCTCCCCTGGCGCCTGCCAGAATGAAAAAGATCTCCAAAACCTGATGGATATTTATATGGATGCGGTACTTTATCCAAATATTCATCAAAACAAAGAAATTTCCCGCCAAGAGGGATGGAGCCCTTACTTGGAGTCGGAGATTCAGAACTTCAAGATTCCATTTATTGGATAGGGTCGAGCTAATTCGAACCCGGCCTTTTTTAATTTGAATTCCTCAAGTTATCGCAAACATGTTGTACATTTTCATTCTCCGTATGTCGTCCCTGGATATTTTGAGTTCATTGATGAGTTCCTGATTTTCGGTTAACGGACATCTGGAGAACAACATTTTGAGAGCGATTGGCATAAAGGGACGGAAAGAAACTCCAGACATCAATCCCCATTTTTGTTCCGATTCAAGAAAAGAGGCCAGAATGTTGATCGTCAATTTCTCCAAGGGTGTAGCTTGGTTCGTTAAAATCAGGGTTGTTAGCGTGTCATAATGCTCGGTATGGCCTGCATATGAATTTTCACATTGCCAGTATTGATCAAAATCGCGAACGTTCATATATAACATGGTCTTATAGCCGGCATCCTGGGTTTGAGGAAAAATATCAACGACGCATCGGATCAGTTTGTTGATTCTGCCATCGTAAAAATAGGAGTAGAAGCGGTTGGAATTTTTGAAAAAGGTGTTGGGCATGTTCTCCAATAATGGCGACGGTTTGATAGGCTCGGAATACAATAATTGCTCTACCTGTACGTTTAATGCAAGCGCTATGGCATATAGCGTATCGATATCCATGGCGATATCTCCGGTTTCATATTTGGAAACTGTGGCTTTGCTTTTATAAATGATCTTCCCCAGTTCTTCCACGGATATCCCCTTATATTTGCGTATGCTTCTGATTTTTTTACCTACTTCCCGGCTGATTAAAGATGTCACGTGATCTCTCCTTCGGATGTTTCTTAGGAATAAACAAAGCGGTGATAACAGGTGAATTCGACTGTGTTTGTAATGAATATAGCACAAATCCCTTTAAAAATTTCTTATTACGAAACAAAGGGATAGAAATGTTTCATATGACGAGAATACGGCCGTTTTGAGCGGGGTGCTTATCATGTGAAATAATACAAACAAGAAACACTTGAATATCGTGCGAGAAAGAGAGGATCGACGTGATGAAGTATAATTTTGACGAAATCATTGATCGCAAAAATACGAACTCTATGAATACGGACGGCTTTCGTGAATTCATGTTCAAAGGGAGAGAGAACTTGAGTTTTGCTTACAAGGATGACGAATGGATACGCATGTGGATTGCGGATATGGATTTTGCGACTCCACCTGAAATTATTGAGGCGATTAGGACGAGGCTTGATCAGCGCATCTTCGGCTATAGCCAAGTATTTGATCCTAATTATTATGTGGCCCTATCGAATTGGACGGAACGTATGTATGATTGGACTTTCCCCAAAGAATATTTGGTAACCTCTCCTGGCATTATCCCGGCCCTGTATGAGTTATGTGAGTATATTTGCAAACCGGATGAAAAAGTGCTGATTGTAACGCCTTCTTATGCCTTTTTTAAATCCGCTGTGGAATTCAATCATTTGGAACTGGTCTGTTCAAAGCTCAAAAATGAAAACGGGCATTATACGATAAACTATGACGATCTTGAAGCCAAAGCAAAGGATCCGAAGGTCGTCTTATGTATCTTCTGTAATCCACATAATCCAACGGGCCGGCTCTGGAAAGAAGAGGAGCTGCGGAGGGTTGGCGAAATTTGTCTAAGAAACCATGTGTGGATCATCTCAGACGAAATCCATTGCGACTTGCTCCGGAGTGGTCTTTCTCATACCCCATTTGCCAAATTGTTCCCGCAATCAGATCGAATCGTCACCTGTATGGCCCCCAGCAAAACGTTTAACATGGCGGGGCTGATGTTCTCCAATGTTATTATTCCTAACCAGGAGCTTCGGGAATTATGGCTCCGTCGTCACTATTCCTTCAAAAATCCATTGAGCATTGCGGCCACTCAGGCAGCCTATGAGCACGGGCAGCAATGGCATCAGGAATTATTGCAGTATCTGGACGGAAACTTCAAGTTTACGGATGCGTTTTTAAGTCAATACCTGCCTGAAGCCCAATTTAAGATTCCCGAAGCGACTTATCTGGCATGGATCAATATTAGCAGCTACATTCCGGGAGAGGAAGACCTGACAGGTCTGTTCGCTGCCCACGCAGGTGTGCTTCTGGAGGATGGAAGCATGTTCGTGGATAACGGCCAGGGGTATATCCGTCTCAATCTGGCATGCCCGCGAGCGGTTTTGAAGGAGGGGCTGCAGCGAATTGCTGCATTCCTGAACAGCTATCGGGATCCGTCCTTAGCGGGGACGGCAGCTGCGACTTAAACCGTTAAATCGGAATTGCGTGGTGTTCGGCTTTTTACATGCCTTACTCATTTAATCCTCGACACGGCCCCCCGCAGCTTTCAAATGCCCATAGGTAATAATTCTACTAAACTGTGATGAAGCTTCTTCCACAGAAAGAGGCTGATCGTTTCTAATCCACCAAATGACTATCCCCATAAAAGCCGATACGAGATATTCGAGCAGCAATTCCTTGGATATCTCTAAAGGAGCATTTACCTTGTCCGTATTCCATCCCTCGTTTAATTTATCTTTTATGATGTTCTCCATTTTTGTTCGAAACTGATAGATTCTGTTCTCTTCAATTAACATGGCGTAGTAAAAGGTCTTGTGGCTTGAGATATGTTCCAGCACAGTTGTCATGACCGTTTCAAGGATAGAAATACTGAAGGGATTCGTGCTGACGGGACAAAGAACGACGGCCTCCTTTAGTTCGCTTAATAATTCATTTATACATGTTTCCAATAAATCAGGCTTATTTTGATAATGAAGATAAAAAGTGTTTCGGTTGATTATGGCCCGATCGGCAATATCCTGGATGGTTATCGCTTCATATCCCTTTTCCTGGATAAGCTCATAAAATGCCCTTCGAATGGATTGTTTCGTGCGCAGTATTCTCAGGTCGGTCTTTTTGTGCATTTTTTTGATCCTCCTAAGTTTATTTTAAGTCGTTATACGACAAAATTCGATAAATTGTCTGTTATCCTTCAAAACAAAAATTATTGAATATTGAGTGGAATAATAGCCTTTATTATAATGAGCGGTAGATAAATAAACAACAGATATTCATTATTTATCAGGTGATTAAAAAATCAGGGAGGATAACCAAATGATAGCAGAAAATCAAAATGAGCTAGTTCTTAAGGCGGTCGATGTGCTGGAAAGTTTCGAGAGCGGAAACCCCGAAGCGATTACGGCTTACGTAAATCCAAATCAATATATTCAGCATAACCAAAGCTTATCCGATGGTCGAGCAGCCATGCTTGGTGCACTTGATCATTTAAAGCAAATGGGTACGAAGGTAAGCATTAAACGTGCTTTTGTTGATGGAGATTATGTAGTTCTTCATTCCGTATATGAGTTTTTTGGCCCCAAAATCATTATTGATATTTTCCGATTTGAGGATGGCTTGATTGTGGAGCACTGGGACAACATGCAAGTGATGGAAGGAAAGACACCCAGCAATCACACGATGATTGATGGGCCCGTTACGATAAAGGATATCGACAAAACGGATACTAACAAACAATTTGTCAAAAGTTATGTTGAAAACATCCTTCTTGGGAAGAACCCAAGCCTGCTGGCCTCTTATTTTGATGGGGATCATTACATTCAGCACAGTCCGCATATTGCAGACGGCCTGTCCGGTCTCCACGCTGCATTGCAGGCCCTAAAGGAGAAAAACATAACCTTCGAATATACTCATCTCCATAAAGTGATTGGGCAAGGTGATTTCGTGCTTGCGGTGAGTGAAGGTCTATTGGATGGCCAAGAAACGGCTTTCTACGATCTGTTTCGTGTAGAGAACGAAAAGATCGCTGAGCATTGGGACGTCATCGAGGCCATATTACCGGTAGAGAAACGAAAAAATTCGAACAGCAGATTCTGAATTGCTTGATAGGTCAGAGGACAAGAGATTGACCTAAGCAGACTTATCGTTTTTAAAGAGAGAATTACTTCTGCCGACTCCAGACGCCGGGATACCCGAGCGTCTCTTTGTTGTTTATTGCGTTGTTCGCGTAGCCCAAATAAAATAGAGACAATTATACTTATCTTTTCATGTTATATAACCTCACAAATTCATTTACGACATTGTAGAAACTAAGTATAATCACGTTATTATAACTTACATATTTTATGTTTGTTGTAAAGAAGGGAGGATGCTCGAATAAATCAGAAAAAAAATGCGTTAACATACATGACATAATTGTTGTGTGTGTTAAAAATTTCAAAAGAGGAGTTGGATACTAAGATGCAACGTTCAATCTTATTTATGAAAAGGCACTTATCCTCCATAGCTGCTATGCTGCTTGTCCTCATTTTGTTAGTCCCTTATATACCAGCTTCTACCGCTACGGCGGCAGAGGCATTCCCGTTCGAAGAAATTACGCTTAAACAGCTTGAAGACGGCTATACGAATGGAAAATATACGACGGTTGAGGTTGTGCAAGCCTATCTGGACCGAATCAAAATATACGAGCCCAATTACAATGCATTCACGGTGATGAACCCGAAGGCGTTGGATGAAGCTCGTGAGATAGACCGACGGCGTGCGAGCGGGGAGAAGCTCGGTCCCTTGGCTGGTGTGCCGATTGTCATTAAAGAAGCGGTGGATATGGCCGGCTTTCCATCGACGATGGGCTGGGCACCGCTTAGTAAAGAAAAGGGAGGAATCGAGCTCATCCCCGAGAGAGATGCTCCTGTTGTTACCCGGCTAAAAGAAGCCGGAGCCATTATTCTGGGCAGAACGAACATCCCGGCGTTCAGCTCCTCCGGCACTCGCGCAACGACCAGCTGGGACGGGGATACCTACAACGCCGTTGACAGAAGGCTCGTTCCCGGAGGCAGCAGCAGTGGGACGGCAACGTCCGTGTCGGGGAACTTTGCCGTACTGGGCATCGCTGAGGAGACGGGCGGTTCCATTCAGAATCCTGCAGCTGCGCAGAATATCGTAGGGATCAAACCAAGTTTCGGATTAGTTCCAAACTCGGGAGTAGTACCTCTGGGAGGAAGCACACGGGACGTCATCGGTACTCATGCCCGTACGGTTCAGGATGCGGCAGCCATGCTGGACGTTATCGCAGGCTACACGCACGATGACGCAAAGACGGTTGCTTCGATCGGCAATATTCCGGTCAACGGTTATACTTCTAAGCTGAACACGCAGGAATTGGCGGGTAAGCGAATCGGCTTGTACGGCAAAGGATGGAGGGATCAGGAACTAACACCTGAAACTCAGCTTCTTTACGATCGTGCCGTTAAGGAATTAATAGCGCAGGGCGCAACAGTGGTAACCGATCCGTTCGCCGGTACGACCTTTGCCCAGACAGTGAAGACCGGTGCGAACGGGATCGATTCAGTTATTTACGATATGCAAAACTACTTGAAGAACCTTGGACCGAGTGCTGCTATTCATAATGTCCAGGAACTGATCACCAAGACTGGTCAAACTCCATCCATTTTCGACCGTTACAACGGCAATCTACCCAATCCTGATTCACACCCAGATCTCTCCGCCTTCATTGATACCCGCACAAAACTACTAAAGATCATTAACGATGTCATGGATAAATACGATCTTGACGCCCTGGTTTTTCCACAAATGTACAAAGAAACGCCACTTCTCTCGAGTGAAGACAACATCGGCGCGACAACGGTGTCAGAGATTAATCTGGCCGGTGTTCCGCTTGTCACTGTTCCTGCAGGTTATTATAAGAGCGGCTCACCGTTCGAGCTGGCCTTCACAGGCAAAATGTGGAGCGAAGCCGATCTGCTCGGCATGGCCTATGATTACGAACAAGCTACAAAGTACCGGAAGGCACCAATTCTGACGGCGAAGTAGCAGAAATACCCGAAGCACGAGCATAGTGAACATATTCCACGTCATATATTAATGTGCTTTAAGCGGCCTTAGTCCTGAATTCCACGGGCTAAGGCCGTTTTGTGTTGACTGTAACCGCTAAATGTTAATTTTTATAATTATCTACAGCAATGATCGTTTTTCCCGGTGTGATTCGTTGCTTAGAAGCAAAGACACACGTAGTTATGATATGGAGGAGGGGACGGAGGTACGGGGGACAAAAGACGGGACTTAATTGAGTGTTTGTTCAATAAAATCCCATCTTTAATAAACGGTGGGATTTTTTTATTTATAGGATTACTCGGCAATAGGGTCAAGTTTTTGTCCTCCGACATTGACGGACTGTAGAGGGACAAGAACCTATTCCGAATACCGATTGATGATCATCTAAATAATAAGCATATGTAGTTAAAACCTCAACAACACCCTGATGCATGACAGTTTTTCACATTGTTTTAAAAAAATACAACTCTGAATTCCCGTCATGCGATTCGGAGTTGTATTAAGGGAGATCCGCACATGAACTATTAAAATTTGCAAGGGATACCGAGCAGAATAATCGGCTGCTTCATGCCGGTTGTTTTTTTAATGATCTGGCTTCGTTCTAAAGGAATTTTTGATCTGTCTTCAGTAAGATTTAGAGGATGAGCTAAGTTAACGAAGTATCGTCCATCTAATACTATTTTTTCTTTATACATCAGTCAGTTTCTATGCCAATTGGGTGACGGGAATTTCGATAAACCGGCCTTCCGGACCCTCTATATTTGAATTTTTATTTTCAAATTCGCAACCCTAAGATAAAGCAGCGTGCGATACGGCTGTCTGGAGGAACGGAACAAGACGGCGAAAAATATTGTTGAGGGTGTAGTGGGGGATGTAGCCGACCAAAATGAAAACCGCCCAAGTTCAAACCGCTTAGCGTAGTTAGGATTCAGGCGGTTTTTGCATTTTGTTCGACCCTTCTTCTTTTCACGATAAGATAGGGTCTTCATGCTGAAAATTGCGTTAACCAAGAAATGTTGTTTTGGGATCATGAACTTACTTTAGCAGCTTTTCCAATTGTTCATTGTTCCCCTAGTTTTCTAGTGGCGTGAACATCCTCAATACTAGGTAAAAATAAGTAAGGAGCCATGCTGTAACACGACTCCAGTCCACCATACAGGAATATTAATGAAAGTGTGTCTTTGCCTCCATACTTGGGCTTAGGGTTATTACGTGATTGGATTAGAACGAATCCTTTATATCAGTCACGATTTAACTATTGAGAATGGAAGCAGGAATTAAAAAATTTTGATCAACAATTATTTGGGTCTTGGTATACGTTTACCGCTCATGGCAGTAAATTGTAGGATTTCCCCGCCCCTCACCAAAAAGCCCGGCCAGCTTCTCCAAACTCGTTCCCGTCCGCCTCATCAGCGAGTCGTTTGGCATCAAGGTCGACTGGGACAAGACCAGCAGGACAGTACACCATTAAGAATGCTCAATAACACGCCTTACGCGAGACAATCGGTGTAGATCTTCACATGGGGTAAATCTCTAAAAGAGATGGTAAGAATGAATAATTCATACGATTTAAACTCGGGTTACAGTGACCGCAATAATACCAGAAACCTGCATGGATATGTTAGACTAATGGGAACTAATCGATGAGGTGTTGCATTTGAAAACAATTGTTGTTATCGGTGGCGGCATTACGGGGCTGTCGGCTATGCATGAATTTCGCAAATGGAGGGAGGCAACCGGAGCCGCAGTCAGGCTTTTATTAATTGAAGCGTCAGTACAGATAGGCGGTAAAATTCAAACCGTCAGGCATCAACAATTCGTGATGGAGACCGGGGCGGATTCTATTGTAGCGCGAAAAATGAATGACATGGACGTGATTGCAGAACTGGGCTTGGAAGATGACGTGGTCTATAACACAACTGGACGCTCCTTCATATATGCGGCTGGACATTTGAAGCCGATTCCGGACGACGCCGTGTTCGGCATTCCGGCAAGTATGGAGTCGCTCGCCAAGAGTACGCTCGTCTCGGCAGAAGGCAAAGTTGCAGCGCTAAAAGATTTATATACGAAAAATGAGACGTTTACGAAGGACGATTCTGTCGGCGCGTTTCTGGAGTATTTTCTCGGGAGTGAACTAGTCGAGAAGCAAATCGCCCCCGTCCTTTCCGGGGTCTATTCAGGGAATTTGAACGAGTTGACAATTGCCTCAACACTACCATTCTTGATCGACTACAAGGAGCAATACGGAAGCATTATTAAAGGGCTCGAAGCCAACAAGCAGAAGTTTAGGATTGGTGAGAAGAAATTTTTCTCGCTAAAAAACGGTCTGGGCTCGCTTATTGACGCCTTTCAAGCCAGTCTGACCAAAGAATTGTTGTTAAACACTAAAGTCCGCAGGATTAATAAGAACAATGGCCGGTATCGCGTGCACTTAGACAATCAGGACATGATCGAAGCGGATTATGTTGTACTAAGCATCCCGCATACGGCAGCAGAACCGATTCTTGACGATCCGAGACTTACGGAGCAATTCTCGGGATTAAAGAGCAACTCGCTCATCAGCGTATATGTCGGCTTTGACGTGCCCGATTCAGTGCTCCCCGCCGATGGAACGGGATTTATTACCGCGACAACCGATGAATTGTTCTGCAGCGCCTGCACATGGACAAGTCGCAAATGGGAGCATACGTCCAAATCCGGAAATTTGCTCGTCCGGCTATTTTATAAAAGCAGCCATCCTTCGTATGCTTCAATAAAGAATCTGGATCACGATGACCTGCTAAAGGTGGCGCTTAGCGATATTGAGAAGGGGCTTGGAATTACCGCCGAACCTGTCGTTAACGAGATCACCGACTGGTCCGGGCAAATGCCAATTTATTCGATTACCCATCCGAAAATTGTCTATGCACTTGAAAGCATAATGGCAGATGTATTCCCAGGCATGATCCTTGCTGGATGCTCTTATTATGGCGTAGGGATCTCGGACTGCATGAAGAACGGCGCTGATTCGGCTAGAAAAATCATTGATTTATTGAAGGATGGCTATTCTCCAACTAGTAAGCAAGGGGCATCAGATAATAGTTGATCAGGCTAAAGGGCAAATTTAGTTGAAGATTAATTAGGAGAGACCTTATCAAAAATAGGCGAAATTTCGTTTCGGATCTGGAAATATGATGAAAAACAATCAAATGAACAAAGTTTACTAAGCGGGCTCCTACGATCTTCACAGATGGATGCCGCGGTGCGATCTCCTTAATCTTGTCGACAACCTCTGTGTTCTTTCGGAAGTTGTCTCCTTGGAGATGGAGAAGAACTATCCCCCCCTCACAATTGGCCATTGCCTGGACGATTGCCAACGGAGCGCTGCCTATCCCGGGTACGAAGCGTATCAAGTACCTGGAGGAAAATGCAGCCGCGGCTGATATCCTTCTCACGAAGGAGGACCTCGAACGAATCGATCAGGTCAGCCCCAAGAATGTCGTACACGGCACGCGTTATATGAAAGAACAGATGACGCTGCTGGGCGGCTAGACTATAATCAGAAGAAGCAGGGGCCACGGGTTCCGTGGACCCTTTGCGATTGGATATTGTCTCAGGAGATTTGCAGCCATGCAGTCTAAAACTCATTTCTCAACACCTGAAGTTTTTCAAAATCTGAAACCGCGTTTTGCATCTGCAAAAACGAAGAATATAATGTATGGCATTTGTCCTGAGCTAGGGACAAAAATCATCTTCGATTTGTTTCTATGGTGCTATATTTGATGCTCTGGAGTAGAATCTGGATCGGCTACACTTAGTTGGACAGAAAAATTAGGGGCTAGTAGAATGAAACAATCACAATTAGGAGCGGATCTACTATGCCAAAAGAAAGACGTACATTTACAGCAGAATTTAAGAGACAAATGGTTCAGTTATATGAAAACGGGAAATCAAGAGCGGCTATTGTGAAAGAGTATGAGCTAAGCCCATCTGCTCTAGATCGCTGGATTAAACAAGCGAACACCTCGGGTTCCTTCGCTGAAAAGGATAACCGAACGGCAGAAGAAAACGAACTTATTGCTCTTCGCAAAGAACTTAAGCAGCTTCGAATGGAGAATGACATTTTAAAGCAAGCCGCGCTGATCATGGGACGAAAGTAAAGATCATAAAGCAAAATCGTGATAAATACTCGGTATCAGCAATGTGCAAAGTCCTACAAATCGCGAAAAGCACTTTTTACTATGAAGCGATTGATAAAGAAAACGAAGATGAAAGTATCCTTACGGAGACTATCGTCGAGATTTTCCAGAGCAACCGCAAAGCCTACGGAACACGGAAGATTAAAACGAAACTTCAGGAGCAAGGATACATCGTTTCCAGGCGCCGAATTGGACGGATTATGAAAGAGCAAGGCCTTGTGTCCACATACACAATCGCCCAGTATAAGCCGCATAAAACGGCTTGTAACGATGCAGAAACAGCTAATGTATTGAAGCGTGAGTTTGACCAAAAGGAAGCGAAACGCTTTGTCGTCAGCGATCTGACGTATGTGAAAGTCCAGCACAAGTGGCATTATATTTGCGTATTGATCGACTTATTTAACAGAGAAATCATTGGCCACAGTGCAGGTCCACGTAAGGACGCTGCTCTAATTTCCCGTGCCTTTGCCACAGTAGAAGGCGACTTAAGCGACATTCAGTGGTTCCACACGGACCGTGGAAGTGAGTTTAAAAACCAGAATATTGATGCGCTGTTAAGGACTTTTAACATTGGTCGCTCGTTAAGCATGAAGGGCTGTCCTTACGACAACGCCGTTGCTGAAGCGACCTACAAAGTAATGAAAACCGAATTCATTAACCAGATGCATTTCCAAAGTCTTCACCATCTAAACGTAGAATTATATGACTATGTGAATTGGTTCAACAGACATAGAGTTCATGGCTCACTAGGTTACATGACACCCGTTCAGTACAAAACTACAGCCCTTAAAAAAGTTGTCTGATTTACTGTTGACAGTCCAATCAGCCGATGTAAAAGGTGAGTAGTTAGATGAGTCCAAAAGTCATGTGTTATGTAGAGTGTTCAAAGAGAATAAAGTATTAGACTGGCGGCGCTTCATTAAGCTATCTTTTAAAAAGGTGGGGGAGAAATGCAAGATGAGAAAATAATAGGTAAAGGAAATACAGCAACTGTATATGAGTGGGAAGAAGGTAAAGTGCTTAAGCTTTTCGTTAAAGGCTATCCTACTATGGCTGTAGAGAGAGAGTTTCTTAATGCGAAGGCAATCAATCTTATGAATTTTGCAAAACCAAAGGCATACGAAATGATTTATTATGAAGAGCAAACCGGCATTATATATGACAGAGTGGAGGGTGAAACCCTGCTGGATTGGGTATTGAAAACCGGTGACCTCCAGGGATGTGCAGTATACATGGCTAGTCTACATAAGTCAATCGTTCTGAACAAAGTTAACCATGTACCGGATAGTAAGGAATTTTTGAAATCTAATATATTAAACGCGTCATCGCTTAACAAAGAGGAACAGGAAAGAGTATTAGATATTTTGAGTAGATTAAAAGAAGGAGATACACTTTGCCATGGTGATTTTTATCCCGGCAATATATTACTATTAAATGGGCAAACCACTGTAATAGACTTTATGAATGTGTGCCGTGGAGATTTTTTATATGATGTTGCAAGAACTGTTTATTTAGTGCAATACACACCGGTTCCAGCAGATGCAGATGATAAAGAAACGCTGCTGCAACTTAAAAAAACACTGGCCGACTTATATCTTATCGAAATGAGCGTTACCCGAGAGATGATACAAGATTACATTACTGTAATTGCTGCCGCTAGAAAAGGGGAATGTCCTAATGAGTTCAATTGAATTTATAGGTAATTTGATCAGCAGGGGCTGCCCGGCATTCTGATTCTGAGTTTTCCAAGTTAAAGATTCGGTACGGCAGTGCCTGCTTGGTTGGTGTGATTGCCAGTTGTTGCACATGTTAACCGGTCCTGTTGATGTCGAGGATTTAATCCTGATTATTACCGGAAAAAATTTATTTGCGCAGCCTGCTGAGTAATCGGGATTCGTTCAACTACTGCCGGATAATCAAAATTGTAAAACAGCGTTAAGAAGGCGCTTATTATCCCGATATTTCCAAAGAGCATGCTGTAGGCAGTAAGCCAATCCGGCGAAAAGTTCTTTCGGGCTAATGCCCCTGTCACAATCAAGACCAGATTACAGCCGATTATTGCCATTACAGCACCTAGTGCATGATAGGCTGCCCCTGAGTATTCATATCCATGGAAAAGACCCACTAACAAAATTCCCAAACCATGAACAACTGCTAAAGTCATCCCTATTCGGTGTTTGTTCGCCGACAGTAAAGACCTGATCATACTATACGCCAAAACGAACAAAACCCCGTGGGAAATAAATGCGAAATTCATGGTAGGGGATAGTGGTGAATGAATTGTGCGGTATCATGAAGAGGAAGGCCCCTGTATTCAGCTTTATCTGATTCAATTGGTTCATTGTCATTCCCCCCGATACATTAATGTGTTTCTGTAGTACCAGGTTATCTTAAAGCCTGAACTATAGGGCAGAGTCAAGGTGTTTTGGATGAGTCGGCATGCCAAGACTTTAGCATCTCTTGTGCTTGATTGGGATCGTCCATAAGCAAAGTCCGATATTCCAGCATCTTGTTAAGGGTGCCCAGCATTTGGTCGTACTCTTCCTTTTTGCTCTCGATCTCCTTCTTCTTGTTGCGAATCCAATCGATAATCTGACGGTTCGTTTGGGTGTTGGCATCGTGATCCCTTAAAACTTCCTTCAGTTCAGCAAGCGAACAGCCGATAGACTGGAACTTCTTAATGAGCTTTAACCGCTCGAGAGCCTCTTCCGAATAGTTACGATAATTGTTGCTTTCCCGCCGGACATGCCGATCATCCAGCAAACCTTCCTTTTCGTAATAACGGATCGTATGGATCGTTAATCCCATCTTGTCCGCCAATTCCTGAATTTTCATACTCATTTCTCCTTGGACAGCTTGCTATAGAGTTCACTTCATAGTTTATGCTTAGCATGTTCAAGCAGTCAACACATGAAGGAGGATAATCATGATGAAGGTTTTTGTAACAGGAGCAACAGGGTACGTCGGGTCTGCTGTCGTCCGGGAATTGATCGGCGCGGGACATACCGTATCGGGTCTCTGCCGTTCAGAAGAGAAAGCCGCGGGACTAAAGGCTGCGGGAGCCGAAGCCGTGTACGGTACGCTGGACGATCTCGATACGCTGGGTAGAGCCGCCGCGGCTGCGGATGGCGTGATTCATTTGGCGTTCACCAACGATTTTTCCAACTTTGAAGGTGCGCTGGATCTAGATTTGCGGGCTGTTGAAGTCATGGGAGCAGCGCTGGAAGGCTCCGGGAAGCCGTTTATTACGACGGCTCACGCAAATGGACATACCGTGGATCAAGCAGTGCTTGCAAAGGCAGAGCAGGGCGTTAGGGCATCAATCGTCTCGCTTGCGCCGTCCGTGCACGGCGAAGGCGATAAGGGCTTTGTGCCTATGATGATCAGCATCGCCCGGGCGAAGGGCTTCGCAGCCTACATCGGCGACGGAATGAATCGCTGGCCGGCAGTTCACCGTCTGGATGCGGCGGTTCTGTACCGTTTGGCGCTGGAATCCGCCCCGGCGGGCTCGAGGCTGCTAGGCGCCGGCGATGAAGGCATTCCGTTCCATGAGATCGCTGCGGTCATTGGGCGTCAATTGAAAGTACCAACGGTCGGCATCACGCCTGAAGAAGCGGCCGCCCATTTCGGCTTTCTTGGCACCATAGCGGCATTTGATATCACAAGTTTGTACAACGCTAAGCAAGCGAGTCTGGAAACACGGGAGCTTCTGGGCTGGAAACCGATGCAGTCCGGGCTGATCGCCGATCTCGAAGAAGGGCATTATTTTGCATAAAAAAATGGAGGGTGTACCCACGTCCTTAAATGGCGGGTTGGGATACCTCCATATAATTACATTCTCAAGTACTGCCTATAAAACCGCAAACAACGGTGTATGTCCCTAAACGGCTTTATCCGGAAAAAAAAGATTGGTTTGGCAGCGTAATCCCTGCGCGTCTGGACTATCCAGTAAATATGGATCTTGTCAAGAAATATTACCATGTTACTGAAAATCCGGAAGAATCCGATTGTGTTCTTATTTTTGTATCCGGGCCGGACTCTGGCATTGGATACAGTCATGAGGATGCGGCGAGCGGAGAAAATGGCTTTGTCCCAATTAGCCTGCAATATCGTCCTTATCAAGCTGAGTTTGCAAGAGAACAAAGTATAGCAGGCGATCGCTCTTATAAGGGAAAGACAGTTAGGACAACTAACGAATGCGACTTGGATTTGATTTTGGATACAAAGGAACTCATGAAAGATAAACCAGTTATCGTGTCCCTGCTCTTGTCTAACCCTGTCGTTGTTGCAGAGTTTGAAAGCCAGATGGAGGGTCTTCTTGTAAACCTTGGGGTATACAGGATCAAGCCCTGCTGGATATCATTAGCGGGAAAGCAGAACCTGCCGGATTACTCCCTTTCCAAATGCCGGCCAATATGCGGACGGTGGAGCAGCAATTCGAAGATGTGGCACACGATATACAGTGTTATAAGGATACAGCAGGCCATGCCTACGACTTCCCTTATGGGATGAATTGGGACGGACCGATTGAGGATGAAAGGACTCAAAAGTATAAGAAAGCTAAGATAGCAGGGTCAAAATAAGCAGAGCGCTTATATGAAAAAGCAGCTTCGCTCCTGGATAGGCTGTGTTGGCCGTACCGGTTGAAAGAAAGTTTTGGGATGAAACAGGCCAAGAATAACTAAGGATAAGCTAACGAAAAGAACCGCCTTCATAGGAAGGCGGTTTTCTACTAGCTGGGTGTGTTAAATTACTTCTTTGTTAAGGCGCGATCGAGAAGTAACTATAAAGGAGGGAGGTGATAGCTCTTTTAATTCCATCTGTTTGGTTAGACTTATTCAGGCTCACGCTGAAGAATTATAAAGGGTAGTAAAACAGAAATTAGCTTCCTTTCCTAACGCCCACCAACCTATGTTAAGGTTAGTGGGCTTTTTCAATATTCGATGGGAACTAGAGGAAGAAGGATTTTTTTAGGAAAAATTACGCAGATCATTAATGTCTCTTATCGGGGGACGTCCAAATAAGCGGGCGTATTCACGATTAAATTGCGAAGGACTTTCATACCCAACATGAAATCCGGCGTTAGCCGCATCCAGATTTTCCGTGAGCAGCAGTCGTCTTGCTGTTTGCAAGCGAATCGTCTTTTGATATTGAATCGGACTCATGGCCGTCACTTTCTTGAAATGTCTATGCAAGGTCCGCGGACTCATCTTAACCGTCTTAGCCAAATCTTCAATGATCAAAGGCTCGGCATAATGATGGTTGATCCATTCAATAGCTTTCGAAATACAGTGGGAATAGCTTCCGATTATGGCAAATTGCCTCAGCAGTTCTCCATTTTCGCCTTGAAGGACCCTATAAAATATCTCCTTAATAATCAAGGGAGCCAGCACCTCAATATCAGAGGGAGTCTCCAGAAGTTCTACAAGGCGCAAAACTGCTTTGAGCAATTCAGGGGTAGACGGATTTAGCAGGATTCCTCGTTCACTCGTTACCTTCTTCGGAGGACTGGATGTTTTGGATACATCGAGAAGGATTTCCGGATGCAAGGTCAACTGCAAACTTAAGTACGGATGGCTTTGCGATGCTTTGGTAATTTGTCCGATAACAGGCAGATGAACCGGAGAGACCAAATAGCTCCCTGGATCAACATGATATCTTTCCTCGGCTAATTCAACTGTTTTTGCTCCTTGGACAATGATGTATACGGAAGGATGGCTGTTGCTGTACACTGGCCCTGACTGATGAGATTGACGCCTGAAATAAAGTTCAGGAATTGCCATGCTGTGTACGCCATCCATCGGTGTATGACGATCCATGTACCGGGCTAACTCAGAAATAAGCTCTTTCAAGTTTGTGCACCAACCTCTTTTATTCAAATCAGTTAAACCCATTATACTTATCTGGCGGGATTAGGCAAGGCAAGGGCATGAATTGTCTACCGGTTGAACCCCTGCTTTTCTTAAAATGAAAGGTGTAAGAAAAATATATTGTAGAAGAAAGAAGTGGTGATTATGCCCGGAATAAAAGATAAAGTAATCGTAATTACAGGGGCAAGTGGCGGGATCGGTGAAGCAACTGCAATGCTGCTTGCCGAGAAAGGGGCTCAAGTTGTCCTTGGCGCGCGCCGATTGGATCAGCTTGAAGCTATTGCTAACCGCATTGAGAAGTCTGGCGGTAAGGCAGCTTATCTAGTTACAGACGTGAAGCGTTCCGAAGACCTTTCGAACCTTGTCCAATTGGCACACGAGAAATTTGGTAAGCTTGATGTTCTTATCAACAATGCAGGATTTATGCCCATGTCTCCCTTTGACGATCTGCGGGTTAAGGACTGGGAAGAGATGATCGACATCAACATTAAAGGAGTTCTATATGGGATAGCAGCGGCACTACCCACCTTTCGGAATCAGGGCTCAGGACATTTTATTAACATTGCTTCCACAGCAGCCTATCGTATTCTGCCTAATATGTCGGTTTATGCAGGGACAAAGCTTGCCGTTCGTGCGATTTCAGAGGGTCTGCGTCAAGAAGCCGGCCATAAACTTCGCGTAACGATTGTTTCACCCGGGTTCACAAACACGCTTGGATCCACACATTCGGATGCCCTGGAAGCCATAAAGGACCTAGAGATGAAAGCCAAACTCGAAGCTTATCAGAACATTGGGTTATCTCCCAGCTCTATCGCTAAAGCCATTGCGTTCGCAATTGAGCAGCCCAATGACGTGGATGTCAGTGAAATAGTGGTTCGCCCCACAGCGCAAGGATAACGAGAATTGCAGGACTCCACAAGGGATCTTATGTAGTGAGACTTTGATCCGTTCACGCTTGTCTTGTATTGAAGTAAATCGATAAATGCCCCTGACACTTACCGATATTCTTGAAAGCGAAGCGACGACTCTGACGCCAGTAAGCGAGTAGAGGTAAGCTAATGTTAATGATGTATGCCAGACTAATACTATAATTATTAAATCCCATCAATAATAAACGGTGGGATTTTGTTTTATTTATAGAACTTCTCGGCAAAAGGGTCAAGTTCTTGTTGTAGCTTTAAGAAGGGGAGAATGATCATAATTTTGTGACACAATTCTCCTCACATATGTAGTTTTTAGCGTCAAAACGAGTTACGGCAACGGTTTATTTACTGCTGTTCCCATCTTCGGTTCCCTTCTTCGCCAGCAGCGCCAATTTGTTGTTTAGCATCCGGGCAAGAAGAGACTGCGATTGTTCTAGTTCTCTTTTTCTACGGTCCATTTCCTTCATCTTCTTCTGCAAAAATTCAACGGCCCGGGAGAGCTCAAGTTTGTTCCCGTCTTCTTCCTTCAAAATAACTTTGATTTCCCTTATCGTAAAACCCGCAGCCTGAAACCTTTTGATTAGTAAAAGGTGTTCGACCGCTTCCTCGGTATATTCACGATAATTATTGTCCCTGCGCTCAACGTGGCGTCTATCCAGCAATCCTTCCTTCTCGTAATAACGAATGGTCGGCGGATTTAACCCGGTCTTCTGTGCCAGCACATGAATTTTCATACTTCCTCCCGCGTAAGGCTTGACCTTCAAGTATACTTTACAGTTTATACTTTAGAGGTCTAATGGAACCTTGTCAAACCTATTGGCATAATAGTCGATCAGAAGGAGGAGCTGTGAATGAACGCTCAGAAAAGGAATTCACCGACCAGAGCTGTAGTTTTGGGGGGCGGTGGCGTGACAGGGATCGCATGGGAGGTTGGCGTCTTAGCGGGACTGCTCGAATCCGGAGTAGACCTCCATCGAGCTGACGTGATCATCGGCACGTCCGCCGGTGCATTTGTCGGAGCAGCCCTGGCCAGTGGGTACGACATGAATAAACTATTTACCGCCCAGTCGGAGACGAACTCGGCCGAGATACCGGTCGCAGCGTCTAAAGAATTGATGCAAGCGTGGTATCGCGCATTTGCCACGGGAGGAAGCGATCCGCGAAAAGTCGGTGCAGAATTTGGCCTTATCGCCAAAAATAATACCTCCCCCGTATCGCCTGAACAGCGGCGCGCCGTGGTCGAGAGTCGCCTTGTGACCAGAATATGGCCGGCGAATCTTAAAGTGACCGCCATCGATGCCGATACCGGGCAACTTCATACTTTCGATCATCAATCGGGAGTTTCTTTGCTCGATGCCGTGTCGGCCAGCGGAGCCGTTCCGGGAATTTGGCCGCTTGTTTCGATCGGTGACCGCTTCTGGACCGACGGAGGGATGGTGTCCACGACCAATTCAAGGCTGGCTGAAGGCTACGAACGGATCGTGATTCTCTCCCCGATGCCCAATGGTTATGGCTCCATCCCGGGAGCAGCGGAAGATGCGGTAAGACTGCGTACAAGCGCGGACGTTTATCTCATAACTCCCGATGAGCGCAGCGTTGTGGCCATCGGCCCAAATCCATACGACGCGGCCCGCCGCAGCATAACAGCGATCACCGGGCGGGAGCAGGGATGCTCTATCGCTGAAGCTGTTCTGACTATATGGTAAGAAGAAGCCGTTTCTTTCCTAACAACGGCATTGGGGCCAAGCATTGGAAGGCGTCTTCGTTTTGGACAGTGATGTGAAGCCGCAAGAAGAACAGAAGACAAGGGGAAAATACGTGGATACTCAGGAGCGATTGGCTGAGGTCATACGAACGTTTCATTAAACTAACGGGAAACGATAGGCGTTATAAAAACTAACTAAGAAAGCAGCTGATCAATGTAATCGGCTGCTTTTGTTCAACTAACGGGTAGGATAGCTCCTTCTTTATATCTATTATTTTAAATGGTGACAACATGCTGTCGCCTCTTCGTCATTATACTATATTTAGAATAAGAAGGAGGTATTGAGAGAATAGACAATAACTAGAGAAAATGCAAGGAGTTAAATTAATGAAGTATGTGAAACTTGGAAATACCGGCCTGGATGTTTCCCGATTCTGTCTTATGTTCGAATTTTGAAAGCGGATGCACGAATTTTGAATGGAGTAAAGCAGGTTTTTCCCTAAAATTGGGAGTGCAATAAAAACAAATTTACGGAGGAGGAAAATTATGAAAGCGCTGTTACGGCCCGCTACGATGATGTAAGCTGTTTGAGCCTTGGTGTTTACGAATGGTCCCGGTATGCAGTCGGGTATATCTGCAGTTCCACAGATTCTATACTTTGACAGGTTAAAAACCAGGTAAATATGCCACATCATAACGTTGGGCGTTTATCAAATTGACAATGTGTCCGATTACGATCTGGGTAAGCCGTGGGCCACCGGATCGAAAAAAAGGAGGATTTTCAATGAGGTCAAAACGATTTGGCAGAATGCTCGCGTTCCTCTGTTGCTTGGTAATGGTGACGTCACTAATGCCTACCAGCTTTGCCGCCGCCACTGACAACAACGAGTATACAGAAGCACTTAATGGCGACAGCAGTTCTACAACTCTTACAAGCTTGCAGGCAAATGAAACGCCGACCGCCATTTTTGGAACTCCCGAACTCGGATCAGACGACCCGTTATGGGCTCAGACAATGGAGCATCTTATCAACAAAAGCACTGTTCCCGGCGACCCCAGACCCCATGCCACGGGCACAGCCAGGATCCTTTGGGACAACGACTATATGTATGCCCGCGTAGTTGTGGAGGACAGCAATCTATATCAGGGACCCGGCAATGATTACCAGTACGACAGCCTGGAGTTTTATGTCGGCGCTGGAACCCAAGGCGCAAATCAGTGGCGTATCAGCGCGACGGGCGTGTTTTCAGGGCAGAGCGCTCCAGGCAGAGCTGCGTGGACTGAGATCACGGACACAGGATATATCGTGGAGATGAGAATACCTAAAAGAACCTTGAACTTGCAGGCAGGCCCGTTTACCTTTGAAGTTTATATCAATAACTCGACGGAAAAGGGCGGTGACCGCTATGAAGTCGTTTCCTGTTTCGGAACTCCGGACGCGGCTTATAACAGCGCTGCTTCTTATACAAACAGCCTGAATCTCATTGCCGCTAGTGGAGCGGACGACAGATTCTCAATCACCGCCACGGCGGGATCGGGCGGCCGAATAACGCCGAACGTACCCGGCGATGTTCTGAGAATAGCTAGCGGCTCAGACGAAACCTTTACGGTTACCCCCGATCACGGCAAAATCGTAGATACCGTAAAGGTAGACGGAGAGGACGCAACTCTATCCGATGAAGGTACTTATACCTTTTCAAATGTTGTCGCTAACCATAGCATTCAAGTGACATTCAAAAATGATTCGACCGCGGTGTCACTCCCCTTTATCGTTTGGAATGACAACTTCGCCCGTGGCGAGTACACGACGGCTGTCATCATTGACTTAGGCGAGGGGAGGGCGGCGGAAGGCTCCAAGCTTAATCCGGACTTGTTTACCGTCTCGGCTAGGAACACGACCCTGAACGGCGACTCGGTAACCTTTGAAGGGACGCGCAAGATCACAAGGGTATACGCCAATGACGAACCGAAGGTACGCGGCTATCTGGGGACGGTAAGCCGTTCACCAGATTATCAGGACGGACTGGAACGCGGCCGTTACATCGTAGTTGAGTTTGAGTTTTATTCAGAGAGCGGCGGCAATATAACACTGGATGGCAGCATGAACTCAACAAAACAAGTTTACAGCATCGTCCAAAACGGCGATCTCGTACTGACAGAAGGGGATCCGCTTAACTACGTGGTTTTTGAACAGGAAAAAGTTGTGAATCCGATCCTTGACCAGTTTACAACACCTACGGGCAATTCGGTCAATCGCGCGCTCTACCTTCACAAGGATGAAAACGGTGAGGTGTCGCAAGGATTGCCGCTGTATGTCTATACTCACGGCAGGGGACGCGGCGGCACAAACGCTGCGACTGACCAGAAAGCGGCCATGAAATCCGCTAACGGCGCGGTCGCTCTGATGAAGAAAATGGAACAAGATCCCGAAAAATACGCCAGCCATATCCTGAATATTTCCTATAATGGCACGAGTACTCCCTCCACAGCCAATGTAAAGAAGGTTATAGACGACCTGGTTGCCAGCGGCGCAGTAGATCCTAACCGTATATACGCGGCGGGCTTCTCATGGGGCGGTCAGTATACGAACAGCTTAGTTAACGCTTATCCCGGCTTCTTCGCGTCCGCCGCACCAATGTCTCCGGTAAGCGGCTCACCGAACGCGAATGCCAACTACGTTCACACCAACCTGGCCTATTGGATGTTTATCAATCAGTATAACGTTGGAGGTTACCAGACTAACCTCGATAACTTTATAAGCACCAATATGCCGAAAATGATCAACGCGAGAGCTTCGCGCTTTGAGAGCAATGAGGCTCTTGTATGGCCTTACAATCAATTTGATCAGCCGAATCAGAGACCGAATCCGAACAACTCACCTGTCCTGAGTGATGCAGTGGCGCACGAAGTTGAAGCGGCGGTTCTTTACAACGAGATAACGATGGGGACTTGGAGCATCGCGCCAACAGCGCAATCCTCTAACTTGCCGGCTTGGAACAATGACTACACCGACGTCTTTGATTGGATGTTCGCGCAGACCAAAGCGAACAATCGGCCTGTTGCCGGATATGGTTCACCTGTACTCGGCACAAACGACAAACTGTGGGAGCAAGCTGCGGAGTTTGACATAAACAACAGTAGCGCACCCGACCAGAAGATAGGCCCCAAGGCCACCGGCAAAGCCAAAGTGTTTTGGGACGAAGACTTCCTTTATGCACGCGTTGTGGTTACCGACCCGAATGTGTGCGTTGGTAACACGCCTGGCACTGAGCACATGACCGACAGTGTGGAATTTTATGTCGGTGAAGGAAGCAGAGGCTCAAACCAGTGGCGTATTGGCGCAAGCGGTATTTTTTCAGGTCAAGCCGCTCCGGGCCGCGACGGTTCGGTTGTACGAACTGACACCGGGTATATTGTGGAAGTGAAGATACCTAGAAGAACCATTGAATTCACGAACAATTCCCCGATTACGTTTGATGTGTACATCAATAACTCAACTAGTGCCGGCAATGATCGTTATGAGGTTGTATCCGGTTTAGGCCAACCCGACGCGGGTTATGGCAGTTCTGACAGCTTCAAGAATAGCTTGCTGCTGTTTGGGGGCTCCACGGTGTCCAGACACCCCGTTACCGCCACGGCAGGGTTAAACGGCACAATCTCGCCATCCGGCTTGATCCGGGTAGCTGACGGCGGAAGCCAAACCTTTACATTCACTCCTATCGGCGGTTATGTCGTGGATACCGTAACTGTAAATGGTGCGTCTGTAGAGATTGCAAACAATACCTATACCTTGGAAAACGTGAACACCGATGACAAGGTAATCCATGTTACATTCAAACCCGATCCGGCTGCAACGTTGTTTAACTTTATCGTATACAACGATAACTTTGCCACCGGAGAATTTACCACAGCCGTTATCATCGATCTGGGCGCAGGAAATGAAGCTGTGGGTGCCGACCTTAATTCAAACCTGTTTACAGTATCGGCGAGGAATACTCTGCTGAACGGCAACCTGGCCTATCAAGGCACACGCACCGTCAATAGAGTATACGTCAATGACGAACCTAGACCGAGAGGGTATAAGGGTGTGAACAAGGACTCCCCTGATTATCAAGCTGGACTTACTAAAGGTCGCTACATCGTTGTAGAATTGGAATTTTGGACATTAACCGGCGGACAGTCCACTTTGGAGGCATCCAACTCCACCGTCCAGAATTACAACATTGTATATAGTGGCGATATCAAGCTTGATGGAAAGGCTGCCATTGGCAAGTCGACTTTCGCACAGTCTGGAGTTGTCAATGAAATCATAGATAAATTTGAAGTTGGTCCCAAAATTGACAACGCAGAAGCGATGCAGTATGGACTCTATATTCATAAAGACAGCAACGGTGTCCCGGTAAAAGGGCTTCCCCTTTACATCTACGCTCACGGTTCTACCCGCGGCGGTACACAGGACGGGGATACCTTCGCGCCCATCAGATCCGCCAACGGAGCCATCGCGCTTATGAAAAAAATGGAGACGAACTCCAAATATGCTAGTCATATAATCGCTTTGCGCGCTCAAAACAACGTTCAGGCAACGGCCGCTACCTTAAAGGCTTATATCGATGATCTGGTAAGCAAGGGACTTGTTGACCCCAATCGTATTTACATGGCAGGCTTCTCTATGGGAGCCGCTTATACTAATACTTTCTTGACGACATATCCCGACGTGCTCGCAGCCGCGGCGCCTATGTCTTACCCACCTTCAATCAACGCGAAACAAGCCGATACTCTTAAAAACTTTGCATACTGGTCATTCGTTAACACAACTGATTCTCCATCTATAAAAACAGGGGCGGAAACTTTTATAACGAATATAATGCCCTTATTGGAAAACGCTAGGCACACGTTCATCGACAGAAATGAAATATTCGTTTGGCCTTATGACCAATGGACAAAGGCAGAAGCGCCTATTAATGGAACCAATTGGATTCCTACTGGCCATGAAATGGAAGCTTCAGTTCTTTGGAACAATATTTCAGGCTACACGGATACGTTGTCCAATGTAGGTTCCGACAAGGAGTGGAGCCTTAAACCTACGGCGCAGTCCTCTAACTTGCCGGCTTGGAACAATGACTACACTGACGTCTTTGAATGGATGTTTGCGCAGAGAAAAGCGGACGTACCCGGTGCTCCGGGCAGCTTCAAGGCGGCGGCCGGCGACGGACAGGTCACATTGAGTTGGACTGCTCCGGCTGATGATGGGGGCAGCGCGATATTGGGTTACAAGGTCTGGTATGGCAGCGTGACGCCGGTCACACTAGATGCGAAGGCCACCCAATATACCTTCAAGAGCCTGAAAAATGACCAAAGCTACACCTTCAAGATCGTTGCGGTGAGCGCGAAGGGCGACAGTGCGGAGATAAGTGCGACGGCGACGCCGACGACTTCCGATGTGCCCAATCCTTCTGACGGAAATTCGGGCAACACCGGCAATACGGGCAATACCGGCAATACGGGCACCGGGACAGACACTGGATCGTCGAAGCCGACCTACACAGTGAATACACCGAAGGATAAGCCGGCGGTTACGGACAAGAACGGCAACACCATCCTGCCCGGCGGCGGCGAGATTGCGACCAAGGGCGGGACGAAGATTGAGGTACCCGAAGGCACGACTATAGACTCAAACGGTAAGGTGACCATTCCGGCGGGCAAGAGCGCCGAAGTGACACTACACGGCGGCGCGAGTGTCGGCTTAGACTACGGCTTGTCGCTGAACATCCATGGGGGTACGGAGTTTGTGTTCGATGACGACACCCCGTTTGGCTTCCTCGTGATGTCGGGCAATCCTTTCAGGGATGTCAACATGGACGACTGGTTCTACAGCTACGTAAACTCCGCCTACACATACGTTCTTTTCAACGGCACGACGTCCACGACGTTCTCACCGGGCAACCCAATGACGCGTGCGATGTACGTGCAGGTACTGGCCAATCTTGAGAACGTAAACCGCTCCGGCTATACGAGTTCCCGTTTTAGCGACGTGACGGAGGGGCAGTGGTATACGGCGGCAGTCGAGTGGGCGGCCGAAAGCGGCATAGTCAACGGTAAAAACGCAGACCTGTTTGATCCCAATTCACCGATAACGCGCGAGCAGATGCTGGTGATGCTGTACAACTACATGAAGTACAAGGGCTATGAGCTACCTGAAAGCCAATCTAAGCCCTTCGCGGACGAGAGTGAGATCAGTTCATGGGCGTTGGAGGCTGTTCAGGCACAGCGGGGCATCGGCATTGTATCAGGCAAGCCGAACAACTTCTTTGACCCCCAAGCCACCGCCACACGCGCTGAAGTTGCTACGATCTTTATAAAGTTCATCGAATATCTGGCTAAGTAAAAGCATAAACAGAAAAATACGGACCCTTGCGGCTGGGCAATATCCAGCTGCAAGGGTCTCCTTTTATTTTACTAAGAAAATCCCCAGTAGGATGTGCTAAACACACGACAGTAGAAAAGGACCTTAGTCTATGACTGCGGGGTGCCGCTGTCGATGCATGTGCTATCAATGACAGTCTGATACCTTCATTAATTCCTCGGATTCAAATTAGTTGATTTCAGATGAATTTTGGAACAACTGGAATACTCAAATAAGGATCAACGAAGTATCAGTAATATAGGTCATCAAAAGAACTTCTGATTTGATAAATACTTATATTAGTAAAGTCGAAGAGTATTTCCTGGAGAAAAAAATCCTGACAAATTATTTTTTATAAGATATGAAGGAAAGGAAGGTTTCGGTCGGCAAATTTTACAATTGTTTTTTTAGGAATCTAGATAGATTTGTCAAAAAAGCAAATATAAAAGTCTAATCCGGGAAAAATTCCCTTTCACAACCAATGGGTTTAAACATCGATATGGTATGAAGTTGATGAAAGCTGGCTTGAATATGGGTCAAATCCATCAATTGATTACTAATGTCACATCTGAGATGCCAATGGTTTATGCACGAATTTATGATCATTTGTAGATTGAAACAAAAGCACCCTTTTAAGAAATCCTTATTTTATAAGGTTTCATTTATTTATGGGGGGGATTGTGTCATTTTACAACAACCGACATAAGGGGGCGGCTGTATGCAAGTTTTTTCAGATTGACATACATATGTACAAAATACTATATATTCTATAGTTATAAGATTGATAGACGAAGCTATGCTAGAACTGTATTCTCATATAATGTGTCACATGATATTGGCGCATCCCGTTTTTGTTATCGGGAGTGGCCTTTTTCATTGCCTGTGAACAGTTGTTAAGGGGGAAATATGGGGAGCTAATTTCATCAATACTGTCCGGAGGGGACAGTTAGTAGGTACAGACTCATCGTATTCGATGATGAGAAGAAACCATTTATACCTCTCACCGAATATTATCATCATCAAATTACTAGGATTGGTGAGTGTTCTGTTATTACGTATTTAAATGCTTTGGAGCCTTTTTTCTCCTGGCTAAAGCATAAGAGTCAATATCAGGGAAGATTAGTTCAATGGAAGGATGAAGCTGCTGCAGTCCAAATAGCCGTTAGAGATTACTTAACTTTGAAGATGGAATGTAAAGTTCGAGGGCGAGACGGTTATGAAGGAATCTGCCTGACAAGCAAAAGTTCTAAGACGGTGAACCTGTTCTTAGCTGCGGCCCGATTTTTATTTGAGACAGGAGCTAGGATATCTGAAATTATGGACTTAACTGTAGGCGATTGTAGGAAGAGAAGCGATATCCATGAATTAGCTGCAATGAACAAAGGTAGTATATCGAAGACCTAGAAGGATTTCTATAAGTCAGATATGCTGCCTGATGTTGAATTTAGAGTGAATAATCGAAAGCACCTGATGTCGCAGAATAAGAAGTACATCTTTCAGTATCAGAATCAGCACATAAACGAGTTTTCAGTAAATGTGATTTTACGGTTCTTATTGCACGGATGAACCAGGAATCCGATTCTCCAACAATTGTGTTAGAAGGAGGTATATGAAGCTTTCAAAGTCAGAAATTGTGGAGTTGTTAATCCAATCAGAGCAATATAATCCAATCAGAGCAATACATCGCACTTGAAAAGCACCAGTAAACTGTACGCATCACGTGTCTTATGAAATTAAAGTTCTATACTGGCGCGGCGGCGTTAAGCTAACAGGCTGGTTTGCGTGGTAGAGGTAATATGTAGGAAAAAAGTTAATTTAGGTGAATATACTTTAAGATGATTCCTTAGGAGATGGTGTGGTCGAAAGCATATGTTTGGATCTAGAGGAGATCATGATGCGTAGTTTTTTATATTGTTCGGAGTCACTGTTTTGTTGGCTTTTGAAGGTTCCTCTGGATATGGATTTTCTTTTGGGTTAATTGGGCCTAATACAGGCATTTTCGGTTCATTTAGAGAATCCCAAGGGGCTAAAAAAGAAAAAGATAATTGAGCTTACGGAGAACGATAGTTCAATGATTCAAATTACATATTTTGCATGGAGGATGATTGTGTATGAGTCAAAACCGGGTAGAGAGTTTGGTCTGGCAATGGGATCATATTTGGGAGAAGGAAGAATGGATCGTTCCAGTGTCTACCGTGTTGGAGGGGATACCAGCAACAGCGGCAGCATGGAACCCCAAGGGGGAGGCAACTCGATCTGGAGGACGCTTTTACATATGAATTTTCATAATGAACGCAGGTTGCTTCGGCTGAATGGGGTTGAGCTCGGGCCGCCAACCATCTCCGATGAGGAGACGTTCCAAGGCAACGTGGATCCAGAAGATGAGGCTGAATGGCAGGCGCTAGTGAATCGAGCGAAGCACGTGGCGTCGAAGCTGCGCGATGCGCTCGGCCGTTTGACGGAAGAGCAACTGGATGCGCCATATGTCAGAACCGGACTTACGCTCGGGCAAGAACTGCTCAATTGGATCATGCACGATGCGTATCATGCAGGCCAGATCGTTCTGATTCGGAAGCAGCTAGGGGTATGGCGTAACGCATAACAGTAATGACAAAAGCCAAGATGCCTTTTAGATGAGAGGAAGGTTTCTTAGCCTTTGTTATCGTTAGAGCAGCCGCGTTTCGAGTTGACATTAACGAAAATAAACTTCCAGCACGGTGTAACGGATACCAATATCTTTGGCAAGCGAGTAGATGTGGAATCAGTCTTCAACAGTTTCGTGCAATTTGTAAACATTAACCTCATTCAGCCCACTGCCACTCTATTATTCGGCATTTTCAGAAGGAAAATTTGTTCGATCCGTTCAAGGTTACTTGGGCAGGTGCGAAGATGCATGACGCTCAGATCGGTGGTTTGATGAACCATACGATGAAGATGCTTCGTCCAAACATAACAATCGATGAGCAAGATCCACGGAGATCTTGCTCATTGTTATACGTCTAGGGAAAGAAAGAAGAATCCTTGAATGCAACAAAGACCGGGATAAACTTCATAAGAAAAACAACTTAGTATTTCAAGCGAGGAGAACAACTCATAACAAACCTATATAATGGGCACATCATATATGTAAATTGACATATTGACACAAATGTACCCTTTTAATTGGAGATTTACACTATTGGATTGTCAACAGAAAATCAGACAACTTTTTTAAGGGCTTCTTGGAGATAACCTCAGGCTCGCCTACAAGCGAGTGGTGCAGAATGTTCAAGATTTCACAAAACTTAAGCAATCTTAATAAAATCTGCTTTCTCCCAGAGAACCTTCAATCCGTGCATTGTTACGTTGAGATAAATCATCCTCATAAACCGAGCTCAGAGAGACTCGGATGCTCATCGGGACGCCGGCCTAAGGTCCAGAAAACTTTCGATCAGATTCGGGGATCGACATATCATTAATGGATGCGTATCGGCGCTTATTCAATCCCTTCTCGTTAAATTCCCAGTTTTCATTCCCATATGAGCGAAACCATTGTCCGCTATCATCATGCCATTCATAAGCGAAACGTACAGCGATGCGGTTGTCGTTAAAAGACCACAGTTCTTTTATTAGTCTGTAATCCAGTTCTTTTCTCCACTTTCTTGTTAGAAACGCTATAACTTCTACTCTGCCCACTGGGAATTCAACACGTTACGCCAGGAGCAATCTTCAGAGTAGTCCATTGCCATTAATTTAGGATCGCGCGTATTCCAATCATCCTCGGCTTTCCTTACTTTTGCTCTAGCTGTTTGTAAAGTAAAAGCTCTCAATATTATTCGCATACAAATCTCCTTCGTATCTCAGACACACGATTCTTAGACTATTCATAACAATCGTTATTCTGTGTTTGGATTAGTACATTATTGTATGAGATTTACCCAAGTGTAGTAATTGTCTAGACTAATACAACTTTGTCGGAGATCACATAATCATTCACCTTGTAACATCGTGGTTTATTGCTGATGCAAATGCCTATGGATAGGAATTTTCATTCCAATCCCTGTGTGTAAAAACATGAGACATGATCAAAATGATCGGGAATTTCTTTATTTTTAATACCCTTTTTTGTCATTTAACAAAATTTGTTTGGAATAATAATTCCGAAAAATGTTGACTTCTCTCTATCTCGAGGAGTATTATATGTTGCGTGGAACAATTATTCCAATTTATAAAAAGGAGGCTAATCGTCTAAAACCAAGTATATGAATGAATATCATTGTGGAATAGACCCAAATATAAATTAATTACAATCAAAAAGGAGAAACTAAAATGAAAATATATGACAAGCTCTTTATCGGTGGACAATGGAAAGCTCCAGTTAACCAAGAAGTAATTGAAATTCGTTCCCCACACGACCAATCCTTAGTTGGTAAAGCAGCACAAGCTTCACCGGCAGATATCGATTTGGCTGTTGCCGCAGCTCGAAACGCATTCGATAACGGTCCTTGGCCTAAAATGACACCAAGCGAACGTCAAGATTATGTCGCTCACTTCAATGAATTACATGCCGCGCGTGCAGATGAGATTGCTGCCCTAATTTCTTCTGAAAATGGCACACCTTATTGGTTCACGAACGGTTTGCAACATTCTTTAGCTGAGCAAACGAATGCTTACCTTCGTGCAGCAAAATCGTATGGCTGGGAAGAAACATTGAACAATGGCAAAGGACCTATTATTCGCCGAGAAGCAGTTGGCGTTGTCGCTGCAATTATTCCTTGGAACGCACCGCACCAATCCGCTCTTGCAAAAATGATTCCTGCATTGCTTGCAGGTAATCCGGTTATCCTGAAAGCATCGCCTGAAACGTCTCTTAACGCCTTGCTAATGGGGGAAATTTTCGCTGAAGTAGGATTTCCTGAAGGTGTCGTTAGCATCGTGCCAGCTGGACGCGAAACAAGCGAATATCTCGTTTCGCATCCTGGTGTTGACAAAATCGCATTTACCGGTTCGACTGGTGCAGGTCGCCGCATCGCTTCGATTGCAGGGGAACAACTTAAGCGCGTAAGCTTGGAGCTCGGAGGCAAATCCGCAACAATCATTTTAGATGATGCGAATCTAGAAGCTGCGGTACAAGGCTTGAAATATACGTCCTTCGTAAACAATGGGGAAAGCTGTATTGCACATACTCGAGTCCTTGTTTCCAATAAACGTTATGAAGAAGCGATTTCGTTAATTAAAACCATGACTGAAAGTCTCGTGGTAGGTAACCCTGCAGATCCGGCAACTTTCATCGGTCCTATGGTAAGAGAAGACCAACAAAAACGCGTAAAATCCTATATCGAATTGGGTATCCAAGAAGGCGCACGTCTCGTTACAGGCGGAACGGATGTTCCTGAAGGATTAGAAAGCGGCTTTTATGTAAAACCTACAATTTTCGCTGATGTCGACAACAGCATGCGTATTGCTCAGGAAGAGATATTTGGACCGGTACTCGTTGTTATTCCATATGAAGACGAAGCTGATGCCGTACGCATTGCAAACGACTCGCCTTTCGGTTTAGGTGGAGGGGTTTGGTCTGGTACACAAGAACACGGTCTCGAAATCGCACGTCAAATCCGTACGGGCGTCTTCGTTGTAAACGGTGCAGCGGCATCCTACGAAGGACCGTTTGGCGGGTATAAAGCGAGCGGCGTCGGTCGTGAATTTGGCGTTGTCGGTCTTGGTGCTTATGTTGAGCATAAATCAATCAATATCTAATATTTTCCTGATCAATTGAACCCTTTTACTGTCCTTAATCATTTTACTATTAGGTGATGAAGGGCAGTAACATTGTATATAGAGATGTGGTGAGTATGGGAAGAGAGAAGACATAAGGTCATATTGTACTGTCATTGATTGTCGAAGGATAAAAGACAAGGTGTTTTTAAGAAATACATTCTAATTATTTAGAATATATATTCCATCTGATTGTATGCTATTTTTAAATAGAATTAATGATATAGAAGTATTTTTCATTTCATGGTGTCTATCAGGGTGGGTTTTGCTACTTATAGGTTGGATTCTCGGAATATTCATTCCGAAACTCCTTGACCAATCTAGAGCAAAGAGCTACACTATTTATGGAATAAATATTCCAAACGAACACAAACCTGCATCGTGAAGGAGACATTTAATATGTATAAAGCCTAGCTGATTACAGGTAGTTCCCGAGGGTTTGGCCGAAGTCTTGCGTAAGCGGTACTTGCTAATGGAGATCGTCTCATTGCAACGGCTCGTAATACAGAACAGCTTGCTAATTTGGCGGACCGTTATGGAGACCAAGTTCGCCTCGTAACATTAGATGTGAATAAACTTGAACAAGCTGAAGCAGGAATTAATGAACAATGTGAACAATGTGATGAATATAAATTTAAATTCTGTATTCTTTAGTATGAAATACGAAATTCAGGCTATTTTACGCGCCGGTGGAGGCGCGATTGTCAACGTGGCTTCGGTCTTCTCGTCTAAGGCGCTTCCTCAGCGTGCCGCCTATACGGCAAGCAAGCACGGAGTAATCGGACTTTCAAAAACAGCGGCTCATGATTATGCAGATCAAAATATACGCATAAATGTACTAGCACCAGGTGTTATTGAAACACCAATGGTTGATGCTGGCGGTGAGGAAGCTGTACACATCGCGAGGTCTATCCCCCTTGGAAGAATGGGTAAGCCAGAGGAAGTGGCTAAAGTAATAGCTATGTTGCTTTCCGACGATGCTTCTTACATGACAGGAGCGCATGTAGTTGTCGATGGAGGTTTTTTGATTTAACTCAAACTAAAATCCAACATCCATTGTTTTCAAACCGGCACTTTATTGTTCTGGTTTCAGGCTGCACAAGCAATCCTCACCATCGCCAATGAACAAACTCCGCCGCTTCGCTTGCTGCTCGGAAGCGATGCAGTTTTGCTCGCAAACGCGATGGACAACGGTAAATTAGAAGAATCGAAGCGTTGGGAAAAACTTAGTCGCTCGACAGATTTCTAATTTGAATTACGTCTAAAAATTGATGGATTGTATCGGCTCTCGGAGGTGGCTATCCATGCCGCTCTCCGAACAGTCGTGCATATTAAGAAAGTAGGGGTTAAATTGAAAGCAAGTGCTAGAATCGCATTATTATCAATGGTTGTAACGACTACCTTCGGAACAATGATGGCCGCACCGGCTTTAAAACCACTTGCCGTGGCATTTCCTAATATAGACGCGCTATTAATACAGTGGGTCGTTACGATATCTTCCTTATTCATTTTACCGACATTACTTTTGTCAGGTTCGCTTAACAGAAAGTTTAATCGAAAATCAATCTTGATTGTGGGTCTTATCTTGTACTTAATCGGCGGCGTCGGACCAGCATTCATGAACTCATTCTCATTTATATTGGCGTGTAGGGCGCTCTTGGGCCTTAGTATAGGTTTGATATCGCCGACATTCAATTCTTTGATCGCGGAGAATTTTCAAGGAGAAGCGCGTTCTCGCATGAACGGCATTCAAACGTCCATCAATGGGATAGGTGGGGCTATCTTCCTGTCTATAGGCGGATTCATTGCGGCTCTTGGATGGAGAGACGTCTTCATGACATATTTCTATGCGGTCATCCTATTAATCTTGGTCATTGCATTCCTTCCTAAATTCCCGCCACTTCAGGTGGAGCAATCCGTTAAGTCTTCCACTAAGCTACCGAAATTTTTCTACGCTGTAGCGATAGCAGGCGGATTGCATACGATGATGTTTGCACTGCTTCCAACGAACCTTTCGTTATTTATTGCTGATAACGGTATCGGTAGTGTCTCGTCATCCGGCTACTTGATAGCATTCTCATTAGTCGGAGTATTTATTGGTGGATTATCTATAACGCGGTTAACAAAAGTATTGAAGAAAAGTCTCGTTCCGCTTGAACTGGGATTAATGGCTGGTGGTTTCCTGATTATCTCTTCGGCGCATGCGGTATGGACAGTCGCCTTGGCGGTATTCATGATTGGCTTGTCCGAAGGTGCGCTATTCCCGCTTTCTTTCATTAAAACGTCGGAAGTTGTGCCGAAAATGATTTTGACAACAGGGATCTCCTTGTTACTTGCCTGTGTCTACATTTGCCAGTTTCTAAGCCCGCTGTTCGTACAAGGAGTCGAAGCGCTGCTTCATTCGGATTCCACCCGCGACGTATTCACGGCTGTAGTCGTTGGATTGGCCGTGGTAGCCGTCGGGTTCCTGCTTTTTTCCCGAAACAAGAAAAGAGCAACAACCTCATACGTATCATAAAAACTATTAGGCGGTGCTAATTATGAGAAACATTGACAAAATTTATATTAACGGTGAATTTGTAACCCCTCGCGGAACGGAACGTCAGGAATTGGTGAACCCAACGACTAGAGAGGTTTTCGGATCTTTGGCGCTTGGTAACGAGGAAGATGCTAAGATTGCGATCGCGGCGGCGAAAGCGGCGTTTCCGGCTTTCTCGAAGACGTCGGTACAAGAAAGAGCAGATATGCTACAACGTTTGAACGATGCGATTTTGGCTAGAATTGACGAACTTGCTGAAGCTAACATCCTCGAATATGGTGCCCCTAGAATGCTTTCCGTTCCGCGCGTGCAATTGGCTGCGATGAATTTGATGATCAGTAAAGAGGCACTCAAAGAATTCGAATTCGTTCATTATATCGGGAAAGCCAAAGTCGTTTCCGAGCCAGTTGGCGTTATGGGGATCATCACGCCTTGGAACGCAACCTATTCGCAAATTACGGCTAAGCTGGGAGCCGCCATTGCTGCAGGATGCACCGTCGTTATTAAACCGAGCGAGATGAGCGGCTTGCAAACACAATTGCTGACTGAATGCTTCGATGCAGCTGGCATTCCAGCCGGAGTCATTAACGTCGTTAATGGACTTGGTGCAACAGTTGGAGCGGAGCTGACTAGCAATAAGGATATTGCGATGATCAACTTCACAGGCTCAACACGAGTCGGCAAAGAAATCCGCAGAGCTACGGTAGATTCGATGAAAAGAGTGACGTTGGAACTTGGCGGCAAATCGCCGTATATCGTGCTCGACGACGCAGATTTCTCCAAAGCGATTCCCGCGGCGGTAAAATCATGCTATTCGAATAACGGTCAGGCTTGCGTAGCCGGCACAAGATTGTTCGTTCCCGAACATCGCTTGGAAGAAGTGAAACAGCTGGCACGCGCAACGGTCGAATCGATGAAAGTTGGCTTGCCGACTGAAGCGGATACTGTGCTTGGACCGATTGTATCGGAGAAGCAATATAATCAAGTTCAACACTATATTAATGTCGGCATCCAAGAAGGAGCAGAACTCGTTATTGGTGGTGTCGGCCATCCAGAGGGACTTGAGCAAGGAAACTTCGTAAAACCGACGGTATTCGCTAGCGTTACGGAAGACATGACGATCGCAAATGAAGAAATTTTCGGACCTGTTCTTTCAATTCTGACGTTCAAAACTGTGGAAGAAGCCGTTGAAATGGCCAACAACACGGATTATGGCTTGGGTGCTTATATTAGCTCTGGTAACCTTGAGAAAGCGAACGAGCTTGCATCCTTGATTCAAGCTGGTTCGGTGCTCATTAACGGCGCGGGCTTCGAAATGAAAGCTCCATTCGGCGGCTTCAAGCATTCAGGTATCGGTCGTGAATATGGCGTACACGGCATGAAAGATTGCCTAGAGACAAAGACAATAACTGGATTTGACTTACCGATGTAATATCAATTAGCTAATTGGCACTTGCTATGATGATCCCCTTCAAGAATAAACTCAACCAAACTATCCTGTTACGATGGGGTTCGAGTGAGTCTTGGAGGGGATGTTTTTATGGCTAATGGCTTAAAAAGAAAGGTCGAGGCGAGATGAGATGTCAATTCGTAAGTTAAGAACAGGATAAGATTTGAGTTTTTATCATAAAGAAGAAGAACCTGACTCATAATAAAATGATTTTATACAACATACAAAATCGAAAGTTGGGAAGCCGCTTTAGACATTGCCATCTTAATCTTGCTGTTGTTAATCTTAATTGGCGTTTCAAACGTCGTACATCGGTTCGTTCCGGTTCTACCTGTGCCATTAATACAAATCGCAATCGGCCTCGTATTCTTCACTGTCTTTATCGTAGGTTATACCGTTAATTGGCTTATTCCATCAATTCCACTCGCCGTAGCATTCGGGTTGGCCGCTATCTTGTCGCCAACTGATACATTAGCGGTGACCTCATTATCTAGACGTATTAATTTACCAAACAGCCTAAAAAACGTACTTGAAGGGGAGGCGTTGATGAATGATGCTTCCAGTCTCGTCGCTTTTAAATATTCCATGGTAGCGATGGTAACTGGCTATTTCTCTTTGGCGCAAAGCAAGTGTGAGCTTTTTTGTCATTTCTATTGGTGGATTTTTAGTTGGCGCGGCTATCGCATTATTAATTACAGGTGTTCGGCAGATGCTTCGCCAGAGCGGGCTTGAGGATGAGACACTGCATATGTTGCTGCAAATCTTAACACCTTTTATTATTTATCTGATTGCCGAGCATCTAGGCGTATCAGGCATTCTCGCGGCAGTTGCAGGTGGACTTGTTCATGCAATAGAGAAAGAACGAATTGCCATATCGATGCCAGGCTTGAAAAGAGCTTCTGACCCCACGTGGTCCGTCCTTATGTTTTACTACTCTTCATTTCAAAGTTTTTTTACCATCGCAAGCGCTATAATTATTTACGGTGTTCTTCTTTTACTGAGATTTGTATGGTCGTTAGCATATTCCCTAGTAAGGAAATGGCTGGCTAAAGGGTTGCCTAGCTTTCGCACGCTCGCTTTGTCAACGATATCAGGGGCGGACAGTGCCGTTACTCTCGCTGGAGCATTTTCTACACAAGGAGAAGAAATCAAAGTTCGAATTCAAGCTCTAAACATTGAGCGCAATCATATTCTCGCCCGAATGGAAGTCGGAGCGATCACGAAAGAACAAGCTAATATTTATTATAGAATGCTCGACAATTTGGAACGCACGTTAACCACTCAAACGTCATTTGTTAAATGGCTAGTATTGATATGTAAGCAGTTGCTTCAGCAATTCAAAATGTTTTTGCACTAGGTATACAACGAAAAGACGAGAACTTTGTCCAACATAGAAGGGAGCCTCACTGGATTGCTGTGCAAGCCGAACGTGAAGCCGTTCAAACGTTATATGAAAAAGGGGAAATTAACCGCGAATATCGTCTTTTTTTACGAAGAATGATCCGTAATCGTGAATCGACACTGTACGAAATCGAGGAGTTAAGTTTACAATAAAGTTTAAGAGGTGGGGGATATATGAGTAAAAAACAAGACATTATGACGGCCACACTTGACTTAATTCACGAAGAGGGCCTGCAGTCTGTTACATTTTCCAAATTATTCAAGCGTGCGAATGTCGGATCAGGCACGATCTATAACTACTTCTCAAACAAAGAGGATTTAGTGAATGAGGTATACAGAGATTCGCGCTCAAAAATGGGGGAGTACCTTATACAAGGTTACGACGCGAATGCAAGCTTGTACGAACGATTTAAGTGCCTTCAGATGAATCGGTTGGAATTCGGCATGCATTTTCCGAAAAAATTTTTATTTATCGACAGTTATTCTTTTTCGCCATATATATCTCCTGAGCTGCGTAATCTGGATGATGAATATAATTCCAGTAAAATTGTTCAGGATTTGATCATTGATGGCCAAAGGAATGGGATAATCAAAGAGATGGATTCACATCTTTGCCACCAGTTGCTTCACGGTATCATTTCTTCGATTTTGAAAGGTTACTTTGTAAATAAATACCCTTTAAACGAATTGCAAATTCAACAAATAATCGAAGCATCATGGAAAGCAATATTGGTTTAATGAGGAGACTGTTGTGCGTATTCGTGCACATTCTTTTTCGACTTCAGTGGTAGTTATAAACTTTTCCATGAATGTTTTGAGTTATTTGGGATCAACCTATATTATCTTTTTCAATTGAGGAGTGAAAATCGTGACAAAAATTAATGCAAATGAATCGATTCTGACATTTATTAATGTATTTAAAGTAGAACCAGAAAACCAACAGCGTGTCGTCGAATTGCTGACTGAGGCAACAGATAGTTCTGTTAAATACGCTCCTGGATTTATTTCTTGTGCTTTACACAAAAGCACTGATGGAACTAAAGTAACGATGTACGCACAATGGAAAGATTTGGATCATTACCAAGCGATGCGTGACGATCCAAGGCCATTGCCATTCTTCAAAGAAGCTTTGACAATAGCAACATTCGATTCAGGCATGTATGAGGTTGTGAAAACGTTCGAATATACAGAAGCATAATAGTAACCTGTCTGAGTAGTAACGTATTCCGTTAATGCTCCACCATCAACAGCACTATCTTTTATTTTTTATCTGTAAAACACGTTAAAATTAGTTAAAGGTTTAGAAATTATATAGAAAGGAGGTAGATTAACTTCTTATGAGGAAATCGCTCGTTATTGTCGCTCATCCAAATCTAGACAACTAACATATGTACAAAATACGAGTTTTGTGAAAAAGTAGTACCGGATAAGAAAGGCCAAAGCTTCAAACTGGCCAAATTCGTACTTTTGCACCTTATTCTTATAACTCCAAATAACTCAGATAACTTCAAGCATTTATTCCTGGTTATAACCACTGTTTTGAACTTTTTAAATCTGTGCAATTCTTTTTAAATCTGTGCAATTATCGTTCATAATAATCACGCAATCCACACATCATTACATTATTAATAATCGAATAATTGTTTTGAATCCAATTGGCTTTGTTGATCTTATTAACAAACCCCTTGATTATTGCTTTGGAATCAGGTTGTTTGGTTCGATTCACAGCGACTTTCAATTTAGAACTGTTCCGTGAACTTTAAAGCGTTCTTCATCCTTGAATTTATTTTTTGCATTTTGATTTCTTGCATTCTTGCATTGTTGTAATCTGCTCCCACATTTAATGAAAACGTTTACTAAAACTGTTCCTATCAAATCCAGCCTGGCCCATTCCAATCACATTCAATCCATGATCCCTCAGAACCGAATTGCCGAATTGACCTGATGAAGCTTGCTCCCTACAACGGAACAACGGAAGCCTACCACCAGATCCTGGTGTTTCTGCTGCTCGTGATCCCCTGCTCTGTAACAGAATAAAAATCCGCCTCCTTTCCTGTCTCCCTGCGCTTTTGATCAGCACCAGCACTTGTATTGACAATGGCAATAACACCTTGTATTGAGAGACGCCTCCTCCTATTTAAGCCCTGGAACGGGCCAGCAAATACAGAAAATACGGCGCACCGATGATGGCGACGATGATCCCCGCCGGAATCTCTGAAGGCTGAAGAATCAATCGGCCCAGCATGTCGGCAACAATGACCATCAGTGAGCCCATAAACGCGGAAGCCGGAAGCAGCATTTGATGTTTGACGCCAACCAGCCTTCTTGCTGCATGGGGCCCGATCAGCCCAACGAATCCGATGCCTCCGCTGACCGCTACACAGGACCCGGCCAGGCCGACTGCGGCCGCCAGCAGTACGACTTGCTCTCTGGAGACCTTGGCTCCAAGGCCGGTCGCCGTCATTTCGCCCAGGTTAAGCACGTTCATCGTTCTCGCTTTATAGAAGACAAACGGAAGCAGGATTATAATAAACGGCAGCAAGGCCAGCACGAATTTCCAATTGGTGCCCCAGATGCTGCCTGCCATCCAGGTGGCGACAAATTGATATTGTTCTGGACTGATCCGCAGCGTGATGACGATCATTACTGGAGTAATCGGGGGAGATGATTCCGTTATTTACCTGTAAAAGCCTCCATTAAGCTCGCCGCTTTCCGAAGGCTCCTCTACCATTCTTATAAAAGCTTCGAAGGATAGATAACCAGACGTTATAACCTGGGACAGGCGGCTTTGCCCTGCTTATCCGTGCTAATTGATATTCGTACCAGCCCAATTCGAGCAGCGAAGACAACTGTTTGTCTACCCAACCCACGCCTGTCTGAATGGGTGAGATTTTAACCGTTTCATACCGTCCTTCATATATACGATTCGGTAGGTCGGGAACGAGAGCAAACGGCTTGGCCATGCCAACCATATCGACGTCTCCGCCGGAGATTGCTTCGGTCATTCCTGCTTCAGAGCGAAAACCGCCCGTAACGACTAAAGGAGTAGAGACTAGCTTTCTTGCTTTTTGAGCATATTCCAAAAAATAAGCCTCTCGTTCTTTTGTGCTTCTTTTCACATTGTTTCCCATCATCTTGGGGTTTTCATAGTTTCCGCCGGATATTTCGATTAAATCTACTCCCGCCTCGGCCATTTGCTTGAGAACGACCATAGATTCCTCTTCCGTAAAACCGCCTCTTTGGAAATCTGCTGAGTTTAGTTTGAGTCCAACAGGATAATGACCGCCTACCTGCTTTCGGATTTCGTAATATACTTCCAGCAGAAATTTCATCCGGTTAGCTAGGCTCCCGCCCCATTCATCGGTCCGCTGATTATGATGAGGGGATAAAAATTGATTGATCAGATAACCATGTGCACCATGGATTTGAACGCCTGTAAAACCGGCTTTTTTAGCGATCCTTGCCGCATTCCCGAAACGATTAATCAGATCTCGAATTTCTACTGCCGTTAGGGCTCGAGGAGGATTAAAATAATTGCCAACCCCGCCGGAGAGCGGGATTTCACTCGGAGCTACAGGCTCTCGGCTCAAATTTTTAGGAGACTGCTTGCCGGGATGATTTAACTGCATCCAGAGGTGAGTTCCATTTTGTGTTCCTGCTTTTGCCCACCTCATCAGCAGGTTCATATCGCGTTCGTCTTCAATGGCCACATTACCAGGTTCTCCAAGCGCCCGCCTGTCAATCATAACGTTCCCTGTCATGACAATCCCCGCACCTCCTTTAGCCCATGTTTCATATAACGTCATAAACCGAGGGTTAGGACTACCGCTTGCCGTCGCCAAAGTTTCACTGATAGCTGACTTAAACAAACGATTTTTGATGATGACTCCGTTTGGAAGTTCTAATGGATTAAATAAGATAGAATGTGCCACATTTGATCTCTCCTTCATTCATTTATGAGAACTGCTTAATCTTGTTCTGCTGGATCCGGAAGAAGAAAACCATATTCCATCATATGTCCTTCAATATGTTCTGTAAGTGTCTTTAGCAGTCCGATTGTGCTTGTAGCAGGATCCAGATAATAAAAGTTCATCGTTCCCCGGCGATTCATACTGACGATTTGGGCATTTTTCAAAATTTTCAGATGATGGGAGACCGCTGGACGGGATAGATTCGTTTGCAAAGTGATTTCATTAACCCGCATCCCTTCACAACCGGCATTCATTAATGCAATCATGATGGATTGTCTGGTTTCATCACCGATAGCGGTTAATACGTTTTGACACTGTTTGAATTTCAGCGCTAACTGCCGGGAACTTTCGTGACTATCGATAAGGCTCCCTCCTGTTCTTTGGTTTAATCTTTCGAACGACTAGATCATAGCATAAAGATTCCACGAAATAAGATTGGGAAAGAAATTCGAGACGATTGAAATAGCCGTGTTGTATTGACGAAAGAATGAGAAACGGATTACTTTATTAATCAATAAATAAACAAATGAAAAATGCGCCAAAATGAATCGGTAAATCCAAACAAGGGGTTGATTTCTATGAAGTTTAAACAGTCCACAATCCTCCCGATCCCGGCCCAGCAAATCAATCTCGACGAGTGGTTATTCCAGATGTCTGACAAAGATTATCAGGAATCGGCCAAAGGGCACCGTGCAATGGGAACCTTTAGCCAGAAGGGAAGACGAGGCATGATTAATGTGGAGTCCATTGGAGGTCATTTTCTTATTCAACACTATATGGAGGAACGAAGCAGCGCTTCGGAGGTTGTGATGTTCTCACCGGAAACGTGCCTGTATCTCACTCATATCCTTCCCCTGAAAATAGGAGTCCGCTGGACCATGAACGTTACCTCCGAAACGGACGGGAGCTCCCGTTTTACCTGTAACGTTGAACTCCTGCTTCCCCTATGGTTACGTGTAATAGGCACGTTTGCGGCTATGTCCCATTTTGTTCAGTCCCATACGGATGAAGAGACGCTTGGTTTCGCCCGCGACATTACAAGGAAATTCAAGTCAAACTTCAATGAGAGTACTTCAATCTAGGGAAACTAGATGGACAAGCTCCCTGCCGCATCCAGTTGGCTACGCATCACTTTGGCATCCTGGGCAGGAGGCCGGCCAAACAGCCGCCGATATTCGCGGTTGAATTGCGAGGGGCTTTCATAACCTACATGCAAGGCGGCCGCTCCGGCGTTCATCACTCCGTTAAGAAGCAGGCGTCTCGCCTCCTGAAGCCGCAAATGCTTCTGATACTGCAGCGGCCCCATTGTTGTCGCCGCTTTAAATTTGTGATGAAAACTGGATACACTCATGCTGCACATGTCAGCTAAATCTTCTATGGCAAACGCGGTGGACAAATTGTCCTTGATCCATCCGATCGCTTTGCCGATTCCCGTCCCTTCCTGATCCATAAGAGTCCGCTGGAAGAAGAGATGTCCGTGTTCTCCTGCCAGTAAAGTAAAGATCAGTTCCTTCTTCAGAAGATTCGCCAGATAAGCTACTAACGAATCAGGCTTGTCCAGCAGCTTCAGAAGCCGGGTCATGATCTCGATGATATCTGCATTTGACTTGCCGACAAAAGCTGCTGGACCTGGCTGAGCTTGCCTGTTTCCGAAATGCTTGTTGAATCCGGACTCAAGCATCACCGCCGTTATTTCTTCTATCGTAAAATCTACCTTCAACCCTAAATAAGGGGCCTCCGGAACCGCTCCTGTAATTTGCCCTGTTGCCGGGACATCAATAACAGAGGCAAGGAAATCACCGGCCTGATAGGACAGAATCTCCTTGCCTAAATGAACTGTCTTAGCGCCTTGCAGGATCAGGCAATATGAAGGGGTGATAACCCCAGACGCCAAGGCACTGGGGAGGCTGTGTTTATAAATCGAGAGGAAAGGAATATGCACTTTATTCTCTCCCTCTGCTTTGGCCAGCTTACCAGCCATAAGTCTTAAAGACACTAATTCCGGCGGTATGTCTTCTTTTCCTCTTTCCCTCATATTTATAGCCTTCCCTGTCGCATCACATTGATTTCCTTCGGATTGCTGCCTATGCATTTCCACTTCTCCCCCTACCTTAGTAAACTCTAACTCGCGTTCGTCCCTCTCTTGTTCCTTTATTCTAGCTGTAACCCCCAAGAAACTCAACAGGTCATCTGATCGTATTGTTGCAGGATTATGCAATTATTATGCAGGATAAGATCTAGTTCTTGGCTGGATAGTGCTTGATAATAAGTTATGGAAATACGAAGAGCAAACAGGAGGAATTTATCATGTTAACGAATCAGAAACCGATTGGATCAGGGTTCGGCGCAGCCTCAACTACATCTGATGTGATGTCCGGTATAGATCTTACTGGCAAAACAGCTATTGTCACGGGAGGTTACTCCGGTTTGGGACTGGAAACAGTGCGGGCATTTCAGGCTGGCGGTGCTAATGTGATTGTGCCCACCAGGAACAAAGAGTCGGCAGCACGTGCACTTAACGCACTTGATAACATCGAAATAGAATACATGGATCTGCTTGATCCCGCTTCGATTGACGCCTTTGCCGATAAATTCATGTCTTCCGGCCGCGCGCTCCACATCCTGGTGAACAGCGCAGGCATTATGGCCGTTCCCGAGCTTACACTGGATGATCGCGGCTTCGAAGCTCATTTTGCCACCAATCATTTGGGGCACTTTCAGCTGACCTCAGGGCTGCTTCCTGCTTTGCGTCAGGCAAACGGAGCGCGTGTCGTTTCCGTCTCGGCGCGGGCGCATCAATTGTCCCGAGTGGTGTTTGATGATATTCATTTCAAGCAGCGGGAATACCGTCCGATGCTGGGATATGCCCAGTCCAAGACGGCCAACATTCTGTTTGCCGCAGGACTCGACGCCCGTGAGAAACATAACGGAATACGCGCCTTCTCCCTGCATCCAGGCAGCATTATCACCAATCTGGGACGAAATTTCACACGGGAACAAATGCAATCCTTTGGTGTCCTCGATGAACAAGGTCATCCGGTTATTGATCCGGAGAAGCAATACAAAACCGTTGAACAAGGAGCCGCGACTCAAGTATGGTGCGCAACCAATCCCGAGCTGGTCGATTTGGGCGGGGTCTATTGTGAAAACGTTGAGGTAGCGCCTTTGATTTCACTTGACGGCGATAACGACACCGAAGACATCCAATCGACTCGGCTTCCAGGGGTAATGCCCTATGCGGTAGATCCAGAGGAAGCAGATCGTTTATGGGAGCTGAGCCAGCGGCTTGTGTTCGGCCGTTGATTAGGCATCAGGGTCTTAATCCAGTTGACCTGAGGTCGTTAAATAACTGATAAAATTTGATGCTTGTGGTGGATGTCGTGTTCCCTAAATTCGTGGATGATATAGAGCAAGGAATAGGGTGTGTTTGTGTGAGGGCAATATGCTAAGCCATTGGCCGGCACAGGTTTAGCCGCGACATCTGGCTCGGCAAGCAGCAAGTCAACCAATTGAAGGCGGGTTTGCTTAAATTCGTCCAGCAGACGGGTCTTAGAAACTCCGGAACGAGCATATTCATATGCTTGTTTATTAAATGAGTCGAAATCTGGGAACACCATGCCTTCTCCCTTCCGCACAGCCGGAATAACCTTGTGGATGAGATAATGATCCCAATTCTGAAGATGCGAAATGATATCCGCCGGGGATGCTTTTCCTTCCGCAATAGGACTGGACCACAGGTGATCATCCAAATCACGTAACGTATCCGTCCACTTTACAAATGTTTTATATTGAATTAGTGTTTCTTCCCCTAAAAGAATCATACGGGCCGCCTCCGGATTTAAAAATAGGTATTCCACAAACAAGAACTTATGTTCTGTTTTTAAATGATGTTCGTCAAGTACGCTACAAATTGGCCGAGAAAACAACCCAAACAGACCTCTTCGTGACTAAGAGGTCTGTTGTCTTTTTTCATGCTAAAGCTCCGTTACTTCTATGCTTTTTACTCTTATGACGAGGCCAAATTCATTTGAAAATACCGGTCCGCATTATAATAACAAATATCCTGGACCATCTGTCCAAGGAAAGGAAGATCTCTCGGCGCTTCGCCGTTCGCTGCCCAGCCCCCGATCAAATTGCACAGCACCCGGCGGAAATACTCGTGGCGCGTGTACGACAGGAACGATCTGGAATCCGTCAGCATGCCCACAAAACAGCTCAGCAGGCCGAGATTAGACAGTGACGTGAGCTGCTTGAGCATGCCGTCCTTCTGGTCGTTATACCACCAGCCAGAGCCGAATTGCACCTTCCCTTTGATGCCCTCTCCCTGGAAGGAGCCGACCATCGCGGCCAGCACATCGTTTTGCGAACTGTTCAGGTTGTACAGGATCGTCTTCGGCAGCTCATTCGTACGTTCCAAACCATCTAGCAGCTTGTATAAACGGTCTGCATAAGTGTTATCTCCGATCGTATCATAACCCGTATCCGGACCCAGCTCGTGAAACTTGCGCGAATTCGGATTGCGAATCGCTCCGATATGCAGCTGCATGGTCCAGCCAAGCTCTGCATATTTGCGTCCGAGCGCAAGGAATAATGCCGTCGTATATTGATCGCATTCCAGGCTAGTTAACGTTTGTCCGTTCATCCGTCTGTTAAAAATATCCTCCAGTTCGGTCGGCGCAGCCTCCGCATAAGGCAGATGTGAGAAGCCGTGGTCGGAGATCAGGCAGCCCTGCTGATTGAAAAAGTCGGCCCGCTCGAGCAAAGCACGTTCCATAAGGGCGTAAGACGTGATTGTAAACCCGGCAGCCTGCTCCAGTTGCTTAACATAATCCGGAAAAGAGTCCGCCCCGATCTGCAGCGCTTTATCCGGCCGGAACGTTGGCGTCACCCGGGTGGCAAAAACCGCATCCCCTTGGCCGCCCTGTTCCTGACCCTGACCAGCCTGCTTTTGGCTTTCGGCAATCCGGGCATGATGGGCCAGATCATCCGCCGGATCATCGGTGGTGCAGACCCATTTGACCTTGGAGCGTGTGATCAGCCCCTGCGGCTTGAATTCATCTTGAGCCAGCAGCCGGTTGCAGTGATCGTAAATGTCCCGCCAATTGCCCGGCTGAAGCTGCTCTTCCACGCCAAAATACGTTTTGAGCTCCAGCGCCGACCAATGGTAAAGCGGATTACCGATCGTGTAGGGAAGTACTTCGCTCCATTTGGCAAATTTCTCTTCATCCGAAGCGCTGCCGGTAATATATCGTTCCTCTACGCCAAATGTTCTTAAGGCCCGCCATTTGTAATGGTCTCCGCCCAGCCAAACATCCGTGATGCTGCTAAACGGTTTGTTATCCGCGATCAGCTTAGGATCCAAATGACAATGATAGTCGATAATCGGCAGAGCTTTGGCATATTCGTGATAGAGAATACGCGCTTCCTCCGATTGCAGCAGAAAATCCTCATGAATAAAAGGTTTCATTGTACCGGATTCACTCCTTTTTTCAAATACTTCTCCAAGGTTCTCCGTACGGCGCCCGGGCCTTCCAGCATTTCGTGGAACAGGCCCTCGATCTTCTCGCCCAGTCCGACTTCATACAGCCGCACGCCAAAGAGGCGTTCCTCCTCCAAAATACCGCGCACCGAAGATGTCTTGGCGCCCAGCGTCGTCCCGCTTAAGTGCTTCTGCAGCATCTCCAGCAGCGGGTCCGGACTGATCCGCATTGGCTTGCCTTCATCGTCCACCCCCAGCAAATACCGGCACCAGGCGGCAATCGCCAGCGGAATGCCCGTCAGCTCAGCCGGATCCAGGTCTTTGCGGTCCCTGTAAGATTTAATCGTCTCCCCGAACCGGATGCCAACCTTCTGCGAGGTGTCGGCAGCGATCCGCTGCGGCGTATCCGGAATAAACGGGTTAGGGAAGCGTTCCTGCAGCACCGTATCCAGAAACGCTCTTGGATTCAGGATGCCCGGGTCTACGACGACCGGCAGCCCTTCGTCATAACCGATCTTTTCGACCAAGCGGCGCAGCGTATCATCCTTCATTTCGTCCGCTATCAAGCTGTAGCCCAGCAGACAGCCAGTGACGGCCAGCGCGGTATGCAGCGGATTGAGGCAGGTGGTCACCTTCATCGTCTCGACCTTGATCACCGTATCCCGGTCTGTGAAGATGACGCCGGCTTCTTCAAGCGGAGGGCGCCCGCCCGCAAACTTGTCTTCTATCACCAGATATCCGCTGCTCTCGGCGTTCACGAAAGGGGCGTTAAACGAACGACCGCCGCCTCCGATCATATCCATACCCGCGATCCCCAGCTGCTCCAGCTGATGCTTAATCTTCTCCGAAGGGCGCGGCGTGATTTTATCGATCATCGTCAGCGGGAACGCTACCCGGCTTTCATCCTCCAGATAGGTGAGAAAATTCGGCTCGACCCACCCTTTTTCAGCCCATTCCTTGGCAATCGTCACAATGCTGCTCATCAGCTTATCCCCGTTATGGGAGCAGTTATCCATGCTGACGAACGTCAGCGGATACGCTCCTGCCAGATAACGGCGGTAGGCTAGCGAAGCGATTTTGCTCATCAAATGTTCCGGCCGCTCCGGCCCGTTAGCCATATCTTTGCGAACGCTGTCCAAATATTCGCCGTCCGCGCCCGTCAGAGAATAACCTTTCTCCGTAATCGTGAAGCTGACCATTTGCAGACCCGGATGTTCAAAAATTTCCGCCAGCCGCCGGTCGTCCTGCTCCCGCTGCGGATCAGCCCCGAGCACTTCGGCAATGCTGGCAACCACTTTCTTCTGGAAATCGCCGTTAGCATTCATCTGCACCAGCAGGGTCAGCTGATCATGCGGTTTGTAGATTTTATCAATGCTCTCCATATCATGGGGGACAACGGCCACGATGCCCGTATCCGCTTTGCCAGTGTCCAGCAGCTTCTGCTGGCAGTTCGCCACAAAAGCCCGAAAAATCTGACCCAAGCCAAAATGAATCCACTGCGGATTCTCTTCCGTGTTCCTCACCATCTGCCCGATGTCAAACTGGGGAAGCTCCACGCCCGCGGACTGCCAGCCTGATTCATCAGCAAGGCCGCTCAAAGATAAGTGAAGCATTTAATTCACCTTCCCTGCGTTTTCCAGACTGTCCCAGACGCCAAGCAGGTACATGACGCCCAGCGCTCGGTCATACAGACCATAACCCGGGCGGCAGTTGGCCTCTTCCCCCCACAAATGACGGCCGTGGTCCGGCCGGACATAACCGGTGTATCCGTTTTCATAAAGAGCCTTAACAACCTCGGGCACATCGACGCTGCCATCGCGGCCGCGGTGAGACACCTCAATGAAATCACCGTTCTCGAACACTTTCACATTCCGGATATGCGCAAAATGAATTCGGTCCGCAAATTCACGAATCATCGCCGGCAGATCATTCACCGGATTGGTTCCCAGTGAACCCGTACAGAACGTAAGGCCATTATAAGGACTATCCACGGCGTCCAGCAATCGGCGGATCGAATCCCGGCTGCGAATGATGCGCGGAAGTCCAAAGATCGGCCAGGCGGGATCATCCGGATGAATCGCCATTTTAATATCGACTTCTTCGCAGACCGGGATGATCCGCTCCAGGAAATATTGCAGATTCTCGAAGAGACGCTCCTCGGTCACATCCACATAAGACGCAAACAATTCATCGAGCTTTTCCAGCCGTTCCGGCTCCCAGCCCGGCATGGTGAACTTGCCTGCGCCCTGCAGGATCCGGTCAACCATTTCACGCGGGTTGTCAGTAATGGCAGCCTTTTCATAGAACAGCGCGTTTGATCCGTCCGGCAGCTGCTTATACAGCTCGGTCCGTGTCCAGTCGAACACCGGCATAAAGTTGTAACAGATCACCTTCACGCCTACTTGGGCCAGCTTGCGGATCGTATCGATATAAATGTCGATATAATGATCCCGGCTCGGCCGTCCGATTTTGATATCGTCATGCACGTTTACGCTCTCCACCACAGCCGTGCTGAAGCCTTTACTTGTAATCTGATCGGCGGCTGCTTGAATCCGCTCCATCTCCCAAACCTCTCCGGCCACTTTATCGTGCAGGGACCAGACGATGCCCCTTACACCCGGTATTTGCCTGATGTGGTCCAGAGTAATATTATCGTTCCCTTCGCCGTACCATCTCCACGTCATCTTCATTGGCCAAATCCTCCCCCATCGATCAAAGTCTTGTATACAAGATTTCACCTGAATCATAAAATACAAAGAAACCGCTGTCAATAGAACTTTGCAAACACCTTAATAAAGCTCAAAAATCCATGAATACTGCTCAATCTTATACGATTGATGCTGCTAAAGATTTCTTTTATTCCTAGCAGATTTATTGTATATTCGTTGTATACTAGTTTAAAATCCGATCCCCTTAGGAGTTCATATGTCCACCAAAAATGAAATCAAAAACGAAATCATGAACGCGCTCAAACAAGAAATTATCACTTTAAAGCTGAAACCCGGAAGTATTCTGAGCGAAACCGCATTGTCCGAACGTTATCAAATCTCCAGAACGCCGCTTCGCGATGTCCTGAAGCAGCTCAGCCTGGAATCCTACATAGACGTTTATCCCAAGAAAGGGAATATGGTTTCTTTTATTGATCTGGAGTCGGTTGAGCAGATGATCTATTTGCGAAGCGTCCTGGAGAAAGAGATTATGAACCATCTATGTACCGCTCACCTCCCGCTTGCAGGTGTACACGAATTGAAAGAGATTCTGAACCGGCAGCAGGGGGCTATTCAACAAGATGATGCTGCGGAAAAATTCCTTCACCTGGATGACGCTTTCCACCACGCCCTGTTCCGGCTGGCCGGCCGTGAGTTTCTGTGGAATCTCATCCAGCAGTTTAACGTGCATTATGCCAGGTACCGCAGGCTGCATATGCTTAAGAAAGAGAAGCTGGAGGACATACACGCCGAGCATCGGCAGATGCTTGATTATCTGATCCATCAGGAAACGGACCTGCTCGACGAATTAATCCAGCATCATTTGAGAGAGGATATTAACTCCCGATATCTGCAGGAGAATTTCTCGGACTATATTAAGATGTGAATGAAAACCTGCTTCCCGCTTGCTCTTCTTATTCTTTGGTTTCCTGTTCCTCCGCCGTTGTTATTGCAGCCTGTTTGGCCTCCAATATTCCCGGTTATAAACATTAACGTAGCTGCAATCCACACACCATAAGGAGGAACTCGAATGTTTTATCACATCAAAGAACTCCAATTTCGGGCGAAGCCGGAGAAACCCGATCCGGTCTATGCCAGAAAGCTGCAGGAAGTGCTGGGCGGGCAATACGGTGAAATGTCCGTAATGATGCAGTATCTGTTCCAGGGTTTTAACTGCCGTGCCGAGCAAAAATACCGCGATATGCTTCTGGATATCGGAACCGAAGAAATCGGCCACGTCGAAATGCTGAGCACCATGATTGCCCAGCTGCTGGACGGCGCTCCCGCTGATCAGGCGGAGGAAGCGGCCAAAGATCCGATCATTGCCGCAGCGCTCGGCGGGATGAATCCGCAGCATGCGATCGTAACCGGATTAGGCGCGGCGCCTACCGACAGCAACGGTTACCCTTGGAACAGTAAATATATCGTTTCGTGCGGCAACCTGCTGGCCGATTTCCGCGCCAATCTGAATGCCGAATCTCAAGGGCTTCTACAGGTAGTTCGTTTGTACGAGCAGACGACAGACCCCGGGATCCGCGACATGTTGTCCTTTATGATTGCCCGTGACATCATGCACCAGAATCAGTGGCTGGCCGCGATTGAAGAAATCGAACAGATGGACGGACCTATCGTTCCGGCTTCCTTCCCTAGAGAACGTGCGGTGGAAGAAGCTACGCGGCAGTTCCTGAACTTCTCGGAAGGCGAAGAAAGCCGTCAGGGACGCTGGGCCAGCGGACCTTTGCCGGATGGCACAGGGAACTTCGAATATGTGGTCAAACCTCAGCCAGAAGGTCAGATTCCGATTCTCGGTCCTGCTCCGGACCATCAGCACAGCGCCCCTGGTGTCAAACCCTATGTAGCCAATCCAGGGAAATCATGAATCCGCACAATAAACTTAAATAATTAACCGCATTAAAATAAAGAGAGACGCTGCTTTCGGCGTCTCTCTTCTTAGTCTTTCTGAAAGAAAACTTAATGTAAAGCAATCTATTCGTTAAGCGCCGTCTTCAAAGCTTCCAGATTCTGACGCATAATGCCGATATAGTCCAAACCGTTAGCTTGATCTTCGGCGGTCAAACCTTCAATCGGATTCAGAACAGCCGATTTCGCTCCGATCTCCTTGGAGATCGTATCCGCAACACTGGAAGACACCAAAGTCTCAAAGAAAATCGTCTTCACATTATGTTCTTTGGCGAAGTCTACAATTTCCGCCATTTTGGCAGCGGACGGCTCCTGTTCCGGAGACAATCCGGCAATCGGCACTTGAGTCAGGCCATATTCCTTGGCGAGGTATCCAAAGGCAGCATGCTGGGTAATGAAATCTTTCCGTTTGACGTCTTTCAGACCGTCTTTAAAGTCCTGATCGAGCTGCTGCAATTGAGCCACATAAGCGTCTGCGTTCGCTTTGTAAGTATCGGCATGATTCGGATCAACCTGAGCCAGTCCCTGCTCGATATTCCCTACTTCCTTAATGGCGAGTGCCGGAGACAGCCAGACGTGCGGATCCAGTCCGCCGTGGTCATGCTCTTCTTCCTGCCCTTCATCATGTCCCTCTTCTTCCTCTTCTTCCACAAAGCCGTCCATAATGTCTAGACCTTTGCTCGCTTCAATCGTTGTCAAATTGCCGCCTGTAGCACTGGAGGTCACCTGATCCACCCAGCCTTCCAATCCGGCACCGTTATAGATCAGAACATCAGCATCTGTAATTTCCGCCAGGTCTTTGGCTGTCGGCTCCCAATCATGAGGTTCGACATCCGGCGGAATCAGGCTCTCCACATCGGCCAGATCGCCGGCCACATGACGGGTAAATTCATACATCGGATAGAAGCTTGTCTTGATTTGAAGCTTTTCGGTTGAAGCGGAAGTCGACGTTTCCGGCTGACCGGATGCAGAAGGCGTGCCCCCATTATTAGCAGACTGGTTATTGTTATTAGAGCTGCAGCCTGCTGCCAGCAGCACCACAGACAAAGATAAAGCAGCAAGCACGTGTTTCGGTGATTTCATAAATCGATTACCCCTTTTTTATAAATACTTTTTATGTAGCTCTATATAAACGTAAACATTACGATTAATCCTTTCACATAATATCGTAATAGTTACGATTTGTAAACCCTATTAATTGAATTTCAAAGAGTTTGGAAATTTTTTTGAAAGAAATCGTTCAAAATTTCGGCAGCGGATCGGCCAGCCGGGTCCAGTCTCCTGTCATTTCTTCCGGCGTTAACAGCGTTTGATCAAGACCGTGAATGATCTCCTCCCGGTTCATATCCACACCGATAAAGACCAGCTTGGTGACGCGGTCCCCATATTGCGCATCCCAATCCGGAGAACGATCCTCTTCCATGATCCCATAGAGCTCCTTCTCCTCCTGGGTAAGCGCGGACATCCACAACCCTGCGCTTGACAGCTGTTTGGAGCTGCCCGCCTGGCTGAAGGAAACCGCCGTCCGGTTGCGGGTCGCCAGCCAAAGCAATCCTTTGCAGCGCACGACCTCCTGCGGCCATCGGGACACCCATTTCATGAAACGCTCCGGATGAAACGGAATTTTCCGTTTGTAGACAAAGGAATGAATGCCGTACTCTTCGGTTTCCGACGTATGCTCTTCCTTCATCAGCTCTTTGATCCAGCCTGCGGACTGACTGGCTTTCTCAAAATCAAACAAACCGGTATCCATGATCTCCTTGGGATGGATTTGTCCATGAACCGTCCTTACGATCTTCGCCCCCGGCTGAATGCCGCGCAGCACCTGCTCCAGATGCTCTAGTTCCGCCTCCTCTAGCAGATCGCATTTATTGATCACCAGCACGTCACAGAACTCTACTTGTTCAATCAGCAGATTTACAATTCGGCGGTCATCCTCTTCCCCGGCTTCCTGCCCCCGGTCCTGAAGGGTTTCCCGAGAGTGATAGTCCTTGAGAAATTCCGGCGCGTTGACGACCGTCACCATCGTATCGAGGCGAGTTAAGCCGGTGAGATCAATGTCGTTCTCCTCATCCACATAACTGAAGGTCTGGGCAACCGGCACTGGTTCGCCGATCCCGGTTGATTCGATCAGGATGTAATCGTATTTTCCCTCAAGAGCGAGACGCTCTACCTCTTTCAGCAGATCCTCCCGCAGGGTGCAGCAGATGCAGCCGTTGGACATTTCCACCAGCTTTTCGTCAATACGCGATACCCCGCCGCCTTCGCGGACCAAATCGGCATCAATGTTGATCTCACTCATGTCATTCACAATGACGGCGACCTTCCAGCCCTCACGGTTGTTCAGTACATGATTCAGTATGGTCGTTTTGCCTGCTCCTAAATAACCACTTAATACGGTAACTGGAATTTTTATCTCCATTTGCTTCGTCATCCTATTCGTCCTCCTGTTCTGATTCGCGATATTAATCGTAATAATTACTATTAAAATGAATTGTACTGGGCTTAGCCCTCTGAGTCAATCGATTAACAGAAAATAACCATTTACATGCTAACTGCCTGCCGGAGGAAGATGTGCCCAGATCCAGATGGACAAGGGAGAATAAGCAGGTCGATCCCTGCTGTATTCGTAACAGGGCTGTTTATGTCCCTATATACAAAAAAATGCCCGGGATGCGTTCAAACGCATGGACCCGGGCATTACATCTTTTTATGAGTGAAAAGCCATTAGATTAGCCGTTCAATTGATTGAAAATTTGCTCGCGTTCTGCAGGTGTAGCCTCCGTAGTCAACTGAGACCAGCCATAGGTCACCTGCTGTTTGCCTTCAGCAAACCCTTTGAAAAGAGCGTCTATAAACTCATCTACCGCAACCCCAGCTGTGTTGGATCCTGGTACGCCAAGATCCGTATTCGTGAGTGGAGGACAGATTTCGATCACCTGTACGCCATGTTTCTCCAATTGCTTGCGGAGGCTCAGCGTGAAGGAGTAGATGGCGGCTTTAGTCGCCGAATAGATAGGCGTTACGGCCAGCGGTACATGGGACAGGCCTGAAGTAATGTTCATGATCGCCGCATTGTCCTTACCTTTAAAATATTCAGCAAACAGCATCGACAAATGAATCGGCGCTTCCACATTGGTTGCAATCTCAGCGGCCGTATCTTTCCAAGGCTCGTTCACCGGAAGGTCCAGATAGCGCATCACACCGGCGTTATTAATCAGAACATTGACGTTCGGATGATCCTTGGTCACTTGTTCGAAGAGCTTTATGCGTCCTTCTTCTTCCGAAACGTCAAACTGATAAGTATGAAGCTGCGGATTTTGGGCTTTCGCTTCTTCCAGTCTGTCCGCTCTTCTGCCGCAAATGATGACGCTGCTGCCTGCTTCTATAAATCTTTCGGCCATCGCCAGTCCAATACCGGTCGCGCCCCCTGTAATAAGAATCGTGTTCGCATCTAATTTCATGTTCATGCTCCTTTGGATAAATTGATTTCGTCGGGGTCTTCCCATAAACTAGTTTATATAGGATTGAACAGGCCAAGAAGGTGGATGGTTATACTGGTATTGCCACTCCCCCCTTTAGCGACAGGCAGGAGGACTTATAACTTGGAAAATAAAGAGAGCAACCGAAATTGGGAGCTGGCCCATTTCCTCCGCAGCCGGCGGGAACGAATTACACCTGGGCAAGCCGGGCTTCCGGAAGGCGGACGCAGACGTACACCGGGCCTTAGACGCGGAGAAGTCGCCAGTCTAGCCGGCGTCAGTCTGGAATGGTACACCTTTCTGGAGCAGGGACGGCCGATCCATGTGTCTACAGAGGTGCTGGAAAGCTTGGCCATTGCTCTCCAATTGGATGATAAAGAACGAAAACATATGTTTCTGCTCGCACATCGTCAGCCGCCGCCGGTGAAGCAAATCCCGCAAAGCAAAGTCAGCCCCGTGCTGCAGCGCTTTCTGGATGGGCTCGAAACCAGCCCCGCCTGCGTGATGGACGCCAGAATGAACATCGTAGCCTGGAATGCTGCTATGTATATTTTGTATGAAGGATTAGATCAATTCTCAGAAAGAGAACGGAATCTGTTATGGTCGACTTTTATTTCTCAGGATTTCCGGCAGATGAAGCAGGAGCAATGGGAGGATCATGCGCGGCGTACGGTAGCCCAATTCCGGACCGAATATGCCCGCCATGTGGATGATCCGTGGTGGCGCGAGCAGGTGGCGGCTTTGTCCGAGGCAAGCGAAGAATTCAGACGTTATTGGGAACTTCATGATGTATTGGAATATTCCTATGCTCATAAAATCATGCATCACCCGCTGCTTGGCGAGCTGGCTTTTGATTACGTCACATTCCAGCCATCCGATGCTCCGGATCTGCAAGTCTCCATTCACATTCCGCTGGAGGATGGAACGACGGAAGAGAAAATCAAACAATTTCTGAAGGAAAGACGCTCCTGAGGAGCGTCTCAGGCTGTCGAGAAAGTCTCGACAGCCTTCTTTATGTGTATTTATTTTAAGACGACACCGCGTTAATGTTGTATAATATAGATAACTACTCATGAACGGAAGGTGTTTTGGAATGCTGAGATCTAACCGGGAAAAACAACAAAGCTATGAATTCGTATCGATCGAGGAGTTGGTTCCGCAGGATCATTTGCTTCGGAAAGTGGATAAATATATCAACTTCTCCTTTATTGAGGACAAGGTTCGTCCTCTGTATTCCGCAGATAATGGGCGGCCGGCCATCGATCCGGTTGTTCTATTTAAGATGATTTTTCTCGGTTATTTTTAACGGCATTCGCTCGGAACGCCAGTTGGAGCACGAGATTCAAACCAATATCGCTTACCGCTGGTTTTTAGGTCTGGGTCTAACCGACAAAGTCCCAGATCACTCCACCATTAGCTGGAATCGGCGGACTCGGTTTAAGGATACCGGCATTTTTCAGGAGATTTTTGACGAGATCGTCCTTCAAGCCATTTCGCACAAAATGGTGGGCGGACGTGTGCTCATTACGGATTCGACTCACGTAAAAGCCAATGCCAACAAGCACCACTATACCAAGCAGGAAGTCCTGCAAAACACGAAAGACTACATAGACGAACTCAATGAGGCTGTGGCGGAGGACCGCAAAGCGCACGGAAAAAAGCTCTAAAAGCACGAGAGGAAGTAAATGAAACCAAAGAAATAAAAGTGAGCACCACCGACCCGGATAGCGGCTATATGATTCGTGACGGCAAGCCGGAAGGGTTCTTTTATCTCGATCACCGGACGGTGGATCTGAAATACAATCTCATTACCGATGTCCATGTCACGCCGGGAAATGTCCATGATTCGGTTCCGTATTTGTCTCGATTAGACCGTCAAAGAGAACGCTTTGGATTTAAGGTTGAAGCTGTAGCCCTGGATTCGGGTTATTTAACAACGCCGATTTGCCGAGGTTTACAGAAGCGAAAGATTTTCGCCGTTATTGCTCACCGAAGATTTCACCCAAAGCAGGGTTTGTTTGCCAAGTGGAAGTTTACCTACGAAGCTGAAAGTGATTCCTACAACTGCCCAGAAAAACACCAACTGACCTACCGAACAACCGACCGGAAGGGTTACCGGCAGTATGCGTCAGATCCGGCGCATTGCAGGACTTGTCCGATGCTTGCCGGATGCAATCATTCCAGGAACCACCGGAAGGTACTGACTCGGTATGTCTGGGAAGACTGCAAAGATGAAGTCCGAAACAACCGGCTAAGCCGAGATGGCAAGCAGCTATACCGAAAACGAAAAGAAACGATTGAGCGAAGCTTCGCGGATGCTAAAGAGCTCCATGGGTTTCGCTATTGCCGTTTGCGCGGACTCTCAAACGTCACAGAACAGGCGTTGATGACGGCCGCCGTGCAGAACATGAAGAAGATAGCGATCCACCTGGATCGCCTGGAAAAGAGGGGGTAACCCCCTCTTTTTTGGGTTTTCATGCAACTACGAATGAAAAAAAGAGAAACCCAACGTCTCAAAGACGTGGGTTTCTCGACACTCTGAGACGCTCCTGAGGAGCGTCTTCTTCTCACCTTTTTTGCCTCGTTATCATTAAATCTGGCGAATCTGGCAGGAACCTGACTCCCTTTCTATTTGCCGGCTGCAATCGTAAATTCCCATGGGATGTTTTCGTTGTTCCAGCCGCGATGCTCATCAAATTTCATTAACTTGAAACCGGCGTCAATTACGGAATTGATAATTTCGCTTAAAGTATAAGATCTAATCGAAACGTCAGGAAAGTCTTGTTGTTCCTGTTCATTGAAATAGTGTTTATAGGCTACATCCCCACTATGTAATTCAGGGTCAAAGCAGCCTTGCTGAATTTGATACTGGATTTTAGCGTCAGGACCCGTAACGAGACATCTTCTCAGGGGATGAAAATCACTGAGCACCAACACCCCATTATCTTTCAGCAATAAAAAAAGAATAGACATGAATCTATAAATATCATGGAAATAATGCAATATTCCGCCTTCCAGGTAAAGCATGTCAAAATCCCCCGCGTACTTCTCCAGGTCTATATCATATATATCCGTTACAACATAATTTATAGAGACATGGGCGGCACACGCCAATTCCAGGGCGTACCTTTTATTTTCCTCTGAGATATCGAATACGGTTACCTCTGCGCCTAACACGGCTAATGGAACGGCTTTTCTTCCATTTGAACCACAAAGATTAGCGATCTTTTTGCCTGCAATATCTTCAAAATAAGTTTTGTGTTTTTTTAGCTTGGCCATGGGACTCTCTAATATTTGTTTGGCCTTATCCTCAGGTGAACCATCGCGCCTGTTCCAAAATTCATAGGCCCGATGTTCCCAGGCCATTTTATTTTTGGCACTTTGTTCATTCATATTAGTACAGCCTCCCCTACTCATAATCATCCTAAAACGAAATCCAGGATACCATTTATCGGAACATCTGGCCATATCCTTTCAGCTTTTATTTCCAGTTGGCCTTCCCCGGATCCTTTTCTCATTGGAAGCGCATAATATTCAACCCTTTGATCCAACTTAAGTAAAATACAAAACCAAGAAATGGATGAATCGATCATGACCACTCCCAAGCCCCTGGATCTTGATCAATTTCTGCAAAACTGCAGCCGTTCCAGCGATTTCTTAACCGTCCCGTTAACGTTTCTTCCTTCCGGTTTTACCTTTCTGTATTACAAAACGCTGATCGACGGGGATAAGCTGACCCAACTTTTGCAGGGGTTGCAGGAAGCCGCTCGGGATCAAGCCATTGAAAAGCTGGAGGACTTGGTGAATATCCTGTCCAGCGACGAGATTGAAATGACAAAGGATAGTGCCCGGGTTCAAGAGGCGCTGCTGAAAGGTTATTTGCTTATCCGCCAGGAGGCGGAGCCCCGCTTTGCCCTTGTCCCGATCCCCGGCAAAAAAGGCATGCGCACCAATAACGAAACGGATATCGAATTCAGCGTAATCGGTCCCAAGGTGGGGTTCGTAGAGGATTTGGAGACCAATCTCCACCTGGTCCGTGCCCAGCTGTGCACGCCTGATCTGATCGTGAAAGAGCTCACCATCGGCAGCGTATCGAAATCCAGGATAGTGATGATGTATATGGAGGGTATAGCCAATCCAGAGAATGTGGCAAAAATGACGAAACGGCTGTCGGCCATTGATTTTGACATCGTGTTTGACACCTCCCAGCTGGACCAGCTCATCTCGGATAATTCCTTTACGCCGTTCCCGCTGTTTACGACAACGGAAAGAAGAGACCGGGTTGTATATGCCCTATCTCAAGGACAGGTGGCCGTGATCAGTGAAGGTTCGCCTTATTTCATCACGGGTCCTTCGTCGTTGTTTGATTTCTTCATTTCTCCCGAGGATTATTATATGCCTTGGCTGCTCGGTTCTTTTTTCCGGGTGATCCGTATATTCGGCGTGATATTCTCGCTGTTTGCCACGGCGCTCTATGTGGCTTTCACGACCTATCATTATGAGGTCATTCCAAAGGAACTGTTAAACCGGATTATTCATTCGAGGCAAAGCGTACCTTTTCCGCCCGTGATCGAAGTCCTCTTCCTGGAGGCCACTGTTGAATTTCTGCGTGAGGCGGGAGCCCGGCTCCCTAGCCGGATCGGCCAGACGCTTGGCATTGTCGGCGGGGTTGTTCTGGGTCAAGCTGCCGTAGAGGCCGCCTTTACCAGCAATATTTTAATTATCATCGTGTCCCTGTCAGCGCTGACTTCATTTGTGACGCCTATCTACAAAATGTCCAATGCCATCCGCTTTTTGAGATTTCCTATCATTATCCTGGCCTCATTGTGGGGGAGTCTTGGCATTGTCATCTGCCTGATTTTCCTGCTGATTCACCTGTCCAGGCTTCGTTCTCTGGGTTACCCGTATACGGTTCCTCTCTTCCCGCTTCGGGTCAAAGATTTGAGGGACAGCTTCATCCGGTCCTCTTACGCCTACATTAATAAGCGGCCAAGTTATGTGAAGCCGGTATCCAGCCAGCGTTATAAAGTCCGCAAACGGAAGCCAACAACCGATTTCGATGAGGAGTGAATAACTTGCTTGGAGAATCTGGCCTTCGGCGGGGAGGACTCGCTGCCCTGATCCTGCTGCTGGTTTCGCTCTGCTCCTGCGGTACGCCAACCGTAATTAACCGGATCAAACTGATTCAGGCAGCAGGTTATGATTTGAAGGGGCAGGAGATTCATGTGAGTGCCCTGGTCGGAGATTACAAGGAGAAAGAGAAAACCACCGTCCAGTTAATGGAGGATGGATCAAGCAACAGCTTCGATATGATTCCGGTACTCAACGGGGAATCCAATGATCCCATTCAATACGGGCAAATGCGCATGATGGTCTTCGGCCAAAACTATGCCAAAAGAGGAATTGGGCCCGTACTGAATATCCTGGCAAGAGACGTTAAAATATCCAGCCGGTTGAAGCTGGCCGTATCCGATTCCACCGCCGTGGAATTGTTAAAAGCCTGCGAAACCACGCAGGAGCCGCTTTACCTGATGCGAATGATCGAACAGAACAGCCGATATGCCAATCTCCCGGTCCAGAATCTTCATACGACCCTTTACAATTATTATGACGAAGGCCGTGATCTCTTCCTCCCCTCTTTCAAGCTGGATGCGGAGCAGCGGCTCCGGGTCGACGGCCTGGCTCTGTTTGATGGAGAAAGATGGATCAGCAAGGTGGGAACCGATCAGGCGTTATGGCTGAAAATACTGATCGAAGACGCCAAAAACGGCTCTTTCGTCATCCCTATGCCCCATTCAAGTGTGCGGGTCGACAAGGTGGCCCTGATCCGGTTTGCCTCCTCAAAAACTGCTTTTAAGGCTTCATCTGTAAACAAACCCTTGGGCTTAAAGGTCAACGTCAAAGGACAAGTCATCGTGAAGAACATTCCCGGCGATCTTAAGCTGGTAAACAAAGGGGAGATCGAGAAGCTTGAGCGCGAGATGGAGCAGTATGTCGCAGACCGCATAGACCGATTTATCCGTTATTGCTGCTCGAAGCATATCGATCCGGCCGGAATCGGCGATTATTTTCGAAGCGTAGACCGAAAGTGGAATCCGAAAGAGTTCTATGCCGCATATCCGTCTCTTACCCCCAAAGTGACCGTACACTTGAAGATCATTCAATGCGGAAGGCAGGATTAAACCGCTGAAGAGAGGAAGATCGCCTTTTATGAATCGTCCTGTTAGCGATAAGTTTACTGTTTCGCCTATTCATATGTTTTTCTTGATCTATGTAAGCCTTGTCGGGATCGGGATGATGAGCTTCCAGCACGACATCGTATCTATTGCCGGGTCCGATGCCTGGATGGCCACCTTGCTGTCCCTCCTTGTCGTATTCGTCCTGATCTGGATGATGTTCCGGATTTTGGAGGTACAGCGTCCTGGCGAAGAACATCTTGCGGCTATTAACCGTCGTTATTTCGGAAAGTTTCTAGGTATGACGCTGAATATCGTCTTTGCCCTGTATTTCGTCATGGGAGCCTTTTACGCGTTCCGATTTTACCTGGAGGTGATCCAGGTGTGGATTTTTCCCCTTATGAATTTATGGCCGATCAGCCTGTTAATTTTAGCCCTGGCCTACTATATGGTAACGGGAGGTTTCCAGACCGTAGCAGCCATTTGTTTTTGGGGAGCTGTCTTTATGCTGATCTTTGTCGTCTCCCAAGTGGTTATGGTCTTTCCTTATTTGCACGGCCGGAATTTGCTTCCCGTCTACGTTCACCAGACAAGTGAATTGATACAAGCGTCGAGGACGATGTCGCAACAATTTCTGGGCTGTGAAATGCTGCTGGTGTTCTATCCTTATATCCAATCCAGGGAAAAATCCCGCAAGTGGGCCTATTGGGCGGTAGCACACTCCGGGTTTGTCTACCTGCTGGTCCTGTTTATCAGCCTCACTTACTTCACTCCCAATCAGATGGAGGAGCTTTTATGGCCCACCCTCAGTATTATTTCAATGATAGAGCTGCCGTTGATGCAGCGGACGGAATACATGGTGTTGACCCTTTGGCTGGTCAAATTGCTGGCGAACATCGGTCTGGCGATATGGGCCTCCTGTCAACTCCTCAAAAAGGATATGAACATCAAACCACGTGTGGGTCTCGGATGGATCATGGGGATTTTTATAGCGTTAATGTTCCTTGTGACCAAACCGAATCAGCTGAAATTGATGTCCGTTCTATATAATCATATAGGCGAATATCTCGTGTTTTTGTTTATTCCATTGCTGTTTATTCTTTCACAGGCGTTAAGGATCTGGAAACCCGGAAACAAGAAATCCACGGCCGACGATCCTTCCACCTGAATGGACTCCAGCGTCCGCCAAGCACTCTATCAGTACCCTTTTAAGCAACTAGTCCGCTGCCTTTAATGCTGCCACAAAACGCCCGGCCCTCTGAAAGCTTTCAATACGCCCGCCGCCAACCGCCGCGCACAAAGCCGCTCCAACGGCCGCTTCCTCCGGAGAAGCGCTGAGCTGCATCGGCATGCCGAATACCTCCTCGGCCTTGGCGCACAAAACAGGATTCGAGCGGAGCGCATTGCCGGATCCGACCAGTCTGCGATAGTTCGCCGGCTTAGCCGCCAGAAGCTTCAGCGCAAAAGCATGCAGTTCTTCCACCATCCCCTTCAGTAAAGCATGGGCCAGGCTGGCCGGCTTAAAGTTATCCAGCGAAATGTTCTCGATGCTCCCGCGGACATTGGGATCGGAGCGTGTGCCCAGAAACCAGGGGCGAACCGACAACCCCTGCTCCTGCTCCGGCGCCTGCCTCATGAGCCGTTCCATCCAGGCATACACCTCATTGGCCTCCAGCGGTTTACCGGTATAAGCTTCTATGACTTCCTGGAAAAACATCTCCAGCAGGGCATAAGCCTTGCCCCCGCTGAGTGCGGCACCGACCATCAGCACGCCGCCGCCCGGATAAGGGCGCGCCTCCATTCCCTCCGGCGCCTGCGTCAATTGCGGTACATAAGCGGACAACTGGCTTCCGGTTCCTATGTTCAGCAGCAGCGTATCCTCTGGATCCGGAACACTGCCGAGGAAGCTGGCCTGATTGTCGCCCAGGGAAGCGTATACCGGGATCCCTTGGCGGGTATGCCCCAGCTTCGTACCTGATGGAACTACACTCGGAAGCATAGCCGTATCCAATCCAGCCATCCGGAGCGCCTCCCGGTCAAAATCTTCTCCTGTCTCCGCCCGGCAATCTCCAAGCTCGGCGCTGTATCCGCCAATGGCTGCGGCCTGAGTCGCATCCATAACAGGCAATCGCCTGCCGGCCAGCTTCGCCGCCACAAAGTCAGCGATCGAACATAGGGCCGCGGCTCCTGCCGGAAGAAGTCCATGATCCGCGTTATAGTCATGCGTGGCAAGTCCGTAACCCGGAGCCACCCGGTATCCGGTCAACTCACTGATCCGCTCGGCGTAAGTCCGGGATTCCCCCGGAACGGTTTGGGCTCCCCGCCCATCCTGCCAGGTATACAGCGGACTGACAGCTTCTCCAAGTTCATTTACGTATACGATGCCGTGCATCTGCCCTGTCAAGCCGATTCCTTCTACTCCAGGGTTCAATTGAAGCAGTTCCTCAAGAATACGCTCGGTTTGTCCATAAATGGCATTCGCGTCCTGCAGCCGCTCCCAATTCTCTTGGCCGTGCAGCGCGGCCGAATCCTGATTGGCCGTAATCCGGTGAACCACCTCCCGTCTGTTCAGGTCATAAATCAAACCGGTAATGGTTGTGGTCCCTATGTCTATTCCAATATAAGCTGGACTCATGTTTTACCCTCCATTTTCATCTATAACTGAATTCTGCAACGAATCTTGTCGCGCAAGGACAAAAGGAAATGAATGCGATTGCATTTTTGAACAAAAGGTGTCTGTTTCTATGGACGCGCTTTCATGAATAACATATACTAGTAATGAATTGAATCGCGAACATGAAGCCTGACGAACGCATATGCAGCTTTGCTCCACAAACCCTGAGGAGGTACGATTCATGAGAATAGCAGTGATCGGCGGAGGACTCGCCGGCTTGACCGCCGCAGCCTACTTGTCGGAACACCCCGACGTGGAAGGCGTTGTGTTTGAACGCAGCCCGCAGCTTGGCGGACGCGCTTTTACGTATCAGAAATCCGGATTCACCCTGAATTACGGCGCTCATGCCGTGTACGGAATCGATCGCAACACCATCTCCCAAATGAAGCAGGAACTTGGCCTGCAATTTGAAAGCAAACAGGTGGATAAACGCCGAGTCGTTTACGCCAAACACAACCAATTGACCCTTGCTCCTCTCGATTTCATGAACATTATGAAGACGAACGTGTTGTCGACGATGGAGAAAGTCCGCTTTGTCGGGGAAGTCGCAGCCATCATTGCCAACATTCATCAATTGAAGAATTATCCGACGCTGGGCGAATATCTGGATCATTCCCATGCGGCCGGCGACGTCAAAGAGCTTTGGGAACATCTCGTCTGCTCGAACTTTTTTATTACGCCGGAGGAAGCCCGCAAGGTGCCGGGCACAGTGATAGCCGAATACTATCATAACCTGTTCCTCTCTTCCAAGCCAGTCAACTACATTCTCGGAAGCTGGGCGGTCATTACCGATCAGCTGCAGCAAAAGATTGAGAACAGCGGCCGTTGGAGCATTTCGGTCAAGGAGCCGGTAGAATCGTTCCGCAAGGAAGGCAGCTCCCTTATTCTGAATACGAAAACCCGTGAGAATCTCGAATTCGACGCGGTTATCTTCGCCATTCCGGTACAGCAAGTCTGCAAAATCATGGAGGAAACGCCTTGGGAAACCTCCTTTGAGCCTTATGCGGACAGCACTTCAACCGAAGTCCTGGTCTATGATGTTGGTTTCTCCAAAGTGGTTGCCCGTCCATTCCATTATATCAGCGATATGGATAACAAAATGTTTATCAGCGACGTTTCTGCCACAGATCACACCGTCGTGCCGGAGAACGGCCAGCTGCTTCAGGGCATTGCTTACCTGAACGACCATTTTGATTCCGATGAGGAACGGAAAGCTTATATGGATAACAAAACCAGCAAAATGGAAGAGCTGTTTGATCAGTTCTATCCGGGCTGGCGGGATTCTCTGGAGGTTAAACGCGTCTCCAAGAAAGCGATGGTATCCAGCGTCAAGAACATTGCTTCCAACCAGCTGCTGCCTAACACGCTGGCCGGTGTTCCTTTCTATTTCTGCGGCGACGGCTGCGTAGGCAAAGGCGAGCTGGCCGAAAGAGCCTTCTCCAGCGCCCGGAATGTTGCCCAATCGCTGCTGGCCGGTTTGAACAAACCGGAAGCTCTGTCTTCTTAACTTCGGACTCGGACAGCATACGTCTTCATTGAAACATGTATCGCTGAATCCAAGCCGTGAGAGATAAGACATTTCCTTACAAAAATACAACAGCCCCGCTAGGACCCTAATGGCATCCTTCGGGGCTGTTTATTTTCCGGAACCGATTCTCAAATTGATTTCCCTGACCTGACGCAAGCGGCATCCTCGCTTTCTTTCCCTTACAAATGGCCGTAATTCCGGCGGCCGGGTAGTGCTGACTTAATGACTTCGGTGGATATCCGGAAACTGCCGGGCATATCCGTGAACGTGACGCCGAAAACCGAGATAACGGGTTCCTTGAAAGGTGAGATTGCCCAGATCACCCTCCGCGGTTTGACCATATTCTTCGCCCTGGACTTCGAATTCAAGCCGGTCCCCGCTTTCTACTTCAAAAGTGATGTAATACCGGGTAACCGATCGGTGGGTATCCAAGTCGCTGCTGTGCCGGTAGCTTACCTCGGTCCTTTTGCTCGTGACCGTAGTTTGCACCGACAATACCGGCTGCCGGTTGTTCCGGACCCACCGGAAAATCCCGCTGCCTGCCGAAATCGCCAAAATGCCTACAATGACAATAAAAAATACGGGAATGACCGAACCCGTCACGTCGAACATTTCCAATCCGGTTAGCATGCCCACTCCCCTCCTTGGCTTCGGAAACGGCGAATTTAACCTGCTTTCCCCGCTTGTTCTAAAATATATGCGGGCCAAACAGAAACTTGATCAACCCGTTGTACAAGAAATGCGGCAGCTCGTCCTTTTCCTACAAAAATAACCTTCCCCCGTCTAATCGCAGGAGAAGGTTATCGGAAAGCTGTAAAGCCGCTGCCGGCTTGCAGATCAAGCATAATATTCCATGAGCAGCTCGCGTGTTTCACCGGCTTCATCGGCTTCTTCAAGCAGGTTCTGGGCCGCCCAGCATTCTTTGCAAATCTCTTCAGTCGTGCATTCATGAGCGTCCGTGCAAGTATAGCAGAATTGAAGCAGGTTTCTGGTTGTTGTACAATCGAACAATTGAGTTTTCATGATCGTTCACTCCCTGGGTTTAGGTTTGTAGGTTGTTGGGGTTCCTCTTTACAAGTTAAATATATCACGGGGCTATCGGAAATTATGTGATTATTTTCACAATATCCAATAAAGAATCAGGACCCATAATCCTGTATCCATCAACTTATTTCCAACCTCATATTTCCCACATCTATATATCCATAAAAATAGCCGGCAACATGCATTAAAGCATCTGCCAGCTAAGTCCACCATCGTGGGTGGACAGCAATCTTGAGGTTCTCTCTTCGCTGTTCTGTACAAGCATCCAGCCGTAATTCGGCGAAACAAATTGAAGTTTGACGACTTCGGGATAATCGTCCAGCGTAGTGGCAAGCTTGCGGTTTTCCGGGAGCGCTCTCCAGGTTTTGCCTTGATCGATCGTGTGGTACAGAAGATAACCCTGCAAGCTCCAGCCTTCCATTTCGTTAACAAAATACGGAGCGAGTCCCGCATTAACACCCGACTGCCAAGGCAGCGGGAAATCGATAAACTGGAACGTAGCCGCCCCGTCTGACGTAAAGTATCCGCTGTATTTAGAAGTGTCTCCTTTGGTGCAGCGAATCGGAATGAGCCCGGTTTGACCGCTTTCATTAAAGAATTGGATCTGCTCGGCCGTATAGCTGTCACACTCTCCAAGATCCTGTTTGCGGAAGAAGGTGTTACTCTGCATCCAGTGCTGGCCGCCATCCTTCGTGGTGTAGAGATCGGGTTTCTTGATTTCCTGAATCAGTGCAAAACCCTGCTGCTCCGTCGTAAAATCCATATCCGCGAAATAACCGTACTGCGGCAGGTTGATCAAAGAACCTGTCTGTCCCGAGCTGACCACTTCATCTTTGGAAGCGACCCAGGTACTGCCCCCGTCATATGTATTATAGACGGACTTCTTCTGGTTGCCCGGCGAAGTGGGACTCACGGAAATCAGCCAACCTCGTTCGGCGGTTGTAAAATAAACACTGCTTGGGCTAGCGTTAGCCGGAAGCGATGAAATTTTCCAATTGAGGCCTCCGTCCTCCGTGTGGAGCAGGATTCCCTCCGTTGAGCCTTGAGCCTTGCGCATAATCCAGCCGTGTCCTTGATCCAGGAAAAACATCTCTTCACCATAACGGACTAATCCCGGGAACTGCACGGTTGCAGCCGGCGAAATATTGGTCCAGGTCCTGCCTTGGTCATTAGTCGTATAAAGCCGCAGCTCCCCCCGGGTAATCCCCCAGGCGATGCCGGTCGTCTCCGTCAATAGATGAAAGTCGGTGAGACGAGTTTGAATCTGGTATTTCTTCTTGCTGGATTCAACCGCAGTATCCTCCGATTTGGCCGTTTCGGGATTCACGACAGTGAGTACCTGGCCGTTCTCCTGATTGTCTTCTTCCTGCAAAGGTGCAGAAACCGATGTGCTTTCTCTGGCTGTACAGGCAGACAACAGCATACAGGCTGCAACCAGAACAATTATCTTGTGCCGCCATTTACTCAATCTGTTCTGCCTCCTTTTCTAAGATTATCATCTATTATTATAAGAAAAAGTTCGGGTGAAGTCCATGTAAGCGCAAACATCCCAATTATAACCGGTCATCATGGGCGAAATTGACGACCAGATGCTCCTCTGGTTTATAAACTGCAAAGGCGTAGCCTTTATTTTTCAGGTAAGCGATGATTTGAGGCAGGGCCTGAACCGTCTGCTTCGTTTCATGCATTAAAATCACATTTAAATTGCCGCGAACCTGCCTTTTAACCTGGCCGATCACCTTCTCGGGATGGTTCTTATAGCTCCAGTCCTCGGAATCCACAGTCCAGTCCCACATCTTGAAGCCGGCATCTACGATGTCATCGCGGAATTTCTTATTGATTTGCGGCGCGCTTCCGTAAGGAGCACGGATCAGATCCACGTCCTGACCGGTTATTTTCTTGAACAAGGCTTGTTCCTGCTGGAATTCTTCGATGAAATTAGCGGAGCTGCCGCTCTTATACAGCTTGTTGTAATCATGGGACATACTGTGAAGTCCGACATAATGACCTGCATCCAGCAGGTGGTTCACCTGCTTAGGATAATGCTTCAAATTCTCACCGATGGCAAAAAAGGTAGCGTGAATGTTATTTTTCGCCAAGATGGCTGCGATCTGATCCGTATAACGGCCTGGTCCATCATCGAAAGTCAAATAGACCGTCTTGGTCTTGATCGACGCGGGAAGCAAAGGCTGTTTGCCAGGTTTCCTATCCGGAGGGCTGGCGGAAATCAGCGGTTCCTTATCCGCTTTAGGCATTGAGCCAGGTTGAGTCGTTGGGTCCGGTTGCAGCGTTGGGACTGGAGTCGCAACGGGTTTATCTGCACCTGAGCTTGCGTCCGTCGCCTGATTGGCCTCTTTCCCATCCGCATCCTTCATATTCGATCCATTCCCTGGCTTGTCGCTGGCTGGTGCCTTGGAAGGATTTTGCCCTTCCGGTTCTGCGCTGCCGCTCTCATGAACGGGTTTGGCCGAGGACGGCTCAGTGGGATTAGCTCCCAAAGTAGTTGCATTTACCGTCTTATTCCCCTTAGCAGTGGAATTTGTACTTGCCGTATATATGGATATAGATGCCAAAACGACAACCGCAGCGGCCAATAAGGTATTTACTTTTCGCAAGGTGATCTTTCTGTTTCTGTTCTTCCCCGGTTTGCTTTGCTTCTCCATCCACACCCTAGCCTCTCTGCAATCAACTCTATCTACTAATAATAGGATAATATAAATAGATAGAGTTGAGCTTACAGAATGGTTAACCCGCGGTTACAAACTCATCATAATTAAATCCTCAGCAAGGAGGATATTGGAATTTAATCATTTAAGATACAATATAAGAAACGGGAAAGGAGTGCTAATGCGACAGTACATAAGGCATATTGCCTGGGAGACAGAATTTCGGCATATTTGGGTAAAATAAGGAGAACAGCTCTCTTGAAATGAAATCAAAGGAGGAATGAACGATGACCAATACAACTCAGCACCCCACACGAGTTGTCGTTATCGGAACAGGTGCGGTTGGGGCTACCACGGCATATACGCTGTTTCTGCGGGAAAGGGTCTCAGAACTTGTACTGATTGATGCGAATCATGAAAAAGCTTTAGGGGAAGCCCTGGACATGAATCACGGACTTCCGTTTGCGGGCGGGGTCAAGCTGTGGGCTGGCGATTACAGCGACTGTAAAGACGCCGATATTATCGTCATTGCCGCAGGCTCTAACCAGCGTCCGGGTGAAACACGGATTGATTTGCTTAAAAGAAATGCGGCGATCTTCGATGACATCATCAGCAATATTGTGAAATACAACGATCACGGCATTATTCTGGTAGCGACAAATCCTGTCGATATTTTATCCTATGTGTCGCTCAAGAAAAGCGGATTCCCTGCCAACCGTGTCATCGGCTCCGGTACACTGCTGGACAGCGCCCGTTTCCGTTATTTGATCGGCCAGAACAAGAAAATCAATCCGCGCAGCATCCATGCCCACATCGTTGGTGAACACGGCGACTCCGAGCTTCCGCTTTGGAGCCTGGCTAATGTGGCCGGGATCGACCTTGAAATCAGCGAGGAGGACAAGGAGGATATTTTTAACCGGACCAAAAACGCCGCGTACGAAATCATCAACGCTAAAGGCTCTACTTCCTACGCCATAGCTTTGGCTTTAGACCGGATCATTGTATCCATTCTGCAAGATGAAGGATCCGTCTTGAACGTCTCAACCCTGCTTAAGGACTACAATGGAGTTTCCGATGTCTACTTAGGTGTCCCTTGTATCGTAGACCGCTCCGGCGTTCGCGAAGTGCTCGACATTGAATTGAACGAAGAAGAGCTTGAACGTTTCCAGGCTTCTGCTCATAAATTGAAAGAACAGATCGCCAGCCTGGAGCTTTAAGCTGCAAGTAGTAAGCTGTGAGCTCTAAATTGTAAGTTGTGAATACAGCAAAAAAGCAAAAGTCCGCCGCCCTGTAGAAGGCAGTGGACTTTTGCTTTTTTGCAGCGGAAGTATCTGGGAAGTATTAAGTGGATAAGCTTAATCGAGGTGGTTAACCACATTAACTAAATTAACTATTCTATGTTAACTACTCTATACTTCATGTCATTAAAATACTCGATATAATAGTTAACATAATTTTATTTACGTAAATAATTAAGAATAAGTTCACTTTAATAAGGATTTGTTCCGTTTAATAAGGGTTTGTTATATTCAGGTTTGTTACGTTTAATAAGGCATTCCGTCGTCCGGTTTCTCTGTTTTCTTGTTGATCAAACGCTCGGCTACTTCCTGGAACGTTTCCGGCTGGAGCAACTCTACCGGTGAAAATCCTTTATCAAATACAAACGAATCGCCTTCCAGAATAACAGCATAACGGCCGTTTAGCTTGGAGAAGTGAATGGTATCGCCAAAGTCAGCCAGCTTGCCTTTAACAACCGTGTCTCCGATCCGGAATTTCAGCTCGATCTCCGGTTTGATCTGTATGATCCGTTCCGCAGCTTCAACCACCTCGGCTGGTTCCCACTTCTCCTGAATGTCCCTCTTCTCGCTCGCCGCCCACAGTTCGATTTCACGTTCTACCTGCTGGCGTTCCTCATGGGTTTCGTCCGGCCACTTGGTTTCGACAAACTGCTGGACATAACCCATCACATGATCGTTCACCATTTCCGGAATCGACTGCTCATAAGTGACAAACTTCAGGAAGTCTTCAAAATACCGGGCATGTGAGGTTTGATGTATCTTCAGCTCCCAGTCGTCAACCATGCCTTCCTCCAGCATATAAGGGTACATGATCGATTTCATACTGCGGGCGCTGATCGCCATTTCGACCTGGTTGACCAGACTGCGCTCATCCGAAATGCGCGCGATCTTTTGTTCAAAGTCGCATTTCAGCAGAAAAATAAACGGGTCCTCCGAATAATTCTCGAGAGTGGCCTGCACAGCTATCAGAGCGCCGCCCCGGACGGCGCTGGTGTCCAAGTAAGCCCGCACGACATCATCGCAGGCATCTTGAAATTCCTGTTTGTCCGATGCCGCACGCATACGCGCAAACATATTAAAATTGGGGTTGCTGTCGAGACCATATTCCGGCTCCACAATAAAACGGCCGATTTTGGTCGGCGCGTGCTCGGCGGATGGATTTTTCTCCACCTTTCGTTTGGCGATCCGGTTAAATTCCCCGCTCAGAAAGCGCTGAATTTCGCTGTCGATGTACTCTTCTCCGTCCAGCGTCTGAAAATGTTTATACGATAAGTTCGTGTTATTTGTACTGCTGCTCTCTTGACCTTCCGCTTGAATCACAAAAAATGACAGCATTTGAACCATAAACTTCATGCAGGTAGACTCCTCTTCTAATCTGGTGTGCTATTTATATTTAATAGGATAAATAATTAATACTATTAATAAATATAAAATAACTTTATTACCATTTTAATCCACGACAATTTTTAACGATCTTCAAAGATCCTCAAAGATCTTTAAAGATCTTCAATAACCTTTGATAATCCACAATTAATCTCGTTTAGATCTTCTCTTTTTGAATTTTGATCCTCGTTTTAGGTCTTCGTTTCAGATCTTTCCGAATTCCACTTCTGTTCTTCTCTTTCCCAAATAAGTTTACATAATTCAAATGATGTAAACTTAAAACAAACTCATATCGGAATCCGCAGCTCAAGTTTGGCCATCGCTTCTTCTTTCTCACGGCTGGTAATATGAGTATATACCGTTGTGGTCTGGATTGAGGAGTGTCCCAACAGCTCCTGAACTGTCCGGAGATCCGCGCCGCGCCGCAGCAGCATCGTGGCAAAAGAGTGCCGTAGCTTATGGCTGGAATAAGCTATTTTACGGGCTTCCGGCACGCCGGTTTGGAAGCGTTCGAACGTATCGGCCGCGATCTGCTGGATGCAGCGGATGGACAATCTTTTCCCTTTTTGCGAAATAAACATCGCTTCTTCTTTGCTTCTCCAAGGATTTAACCGGCTCTCCAGAGCCGCCTCCAGGAAAGGCAGAACCGCTTCCGGAATCGGGATGACTCTCCATTTCCGCCCTTTGCCCAGGACGCTTAACGTCCTCGCTTCCGGATTATAATCCGACAGATTCAAGGCATTGACCTCTCCAACCCGCAGTCCCATGTACCCCATCAGCAGAAAAATCGCGATATTCCGCGTTTTATATTTTCCGCCAATATGCTGGATGAACCGCTCCAACCCATGCTCGTCCAAAAAGACAGGCAGCCGGTTCTTTTCGGTTTTGGATTTCTTGATCCCGGCTGCCGGATTGCCTTCAAGCACTTCCAGCTCGTTCAGCGCCTTGAAGAAACAATGAACCGATGCATGCTTGCGGTTCCGTGTCGCGTCTGAGACGCCTTTTTCCCGGACGGTCGTCAGATAACTGACCATATGCAGCCTTTTTACCCGCTCAAGCGGCTTGCCGTCCAGGCTGTCCAAAAACTCATAAACATCGCTTAAATAAGATCTCTGGGTGTATTTCGTATATCCGGCATCTTTCATCCAAATCACGAAAGCTTCCAATGCTTCCTCATAGAGTTCCGGTAGTTCTTTCATAAGAAGCAGCTCCTCCTTTCAGGAACAAATCGCTTATCCCATTTAAACGCCAACGGCTCAACAGGCCAGACCAACCCGGCCCCCAAGCAAAGCAAAACCGGCCTTCCAGCCGGCAGCTTCGCTCATGTTTCGCTCATTTCGCGCTTTATTGCTCATAAATGGTATTTATTTATCCATCACATCGGCGGAATCCACGGCATCAGCAGCGTCCGCAGTCACCATTCCTCCATCAGCGCCGCCAACCAAATCCAGCACCCCTATGGCAAGGGCTCCGATTGCAGCTGCTTTGGTCAAATTTTTGGCGCCTTGTTTGAGCAGATCCGAATCCTGATCCTTAATGCCCTGTACGACATCTTTGCCGCTCGTATAAATATAACCGATCCCGTCGGTCACGCCGCGAAGCGTAGTTCCCACTGCGGCTCCCATATCTTGGACACCGGTCTCCAGCTTTTCTTCGTTTCGGCTTATCAAGCCGGTTCCCACATCCCAGACACCGCTTGCTGCGTGCCCCAGAACAAGACCTGTCTTGGCCGTGGCTGCCTCAACTCCGTCTCCAATTTCCTTAACGAGCTTGGCTCCGGTAAGCTCCCCAACCACTCTTATGCTGCCGCCGAGCATCAGTCCCGTGATTTCGCCTGCGGTTACTCCTGCTTTCTTCAGCCACCCCATAATCGCTGCCTCCTCTATTTAATCCATAAGCTGGCCGTACGCGGCGTGGAAGCTCTATAAGCCATCTCTCCGCCCATCTGCCGGATTCGTTCTTTGGCCAGCTTTCGGTAGGTGATCGTCACTTCAAACGATTCGGAAAAAGGACTCGGCTTCACCTCAACCCGCTCTTTCTCCGTCCAATAAGCCGTCAGCGGCTTTGCCGCCTTCGGATTTAGAAACTCCGTATGAGCGAACCCGTCCCGAAACCAGGGATGCTCCGCCTCTTTGTCAGTTCCAGGCTCATTCATACTTACATATAAGGAAAGGTCATCGCACAGCTGAAGCAAGCGGAAATGCCTTAATACGGCGGGGTCATTCTTCTCAATCGCCAGCTTGCGCCTAAGCCGCTCCTGTCTTTTCTCTTCCCAGCTCACAAATTGCTGCCACAGCTTCTCATGCGCCTGCTGTGTAAAAGATAAAAAATGCAGACTGCAGATCAATCCCGCATAAGGACTCATTTCCTCAACCTCATCCAAACCTTGCTTGTAAGCCTCAAGCTTGGGTTCAAGCGGATAATCATCAAACGTGTAAGGTCTGCCCATCGCATCATTCCAAAGCGGTTTCTTGTCCAAAGCGATCCAGCCGCGGTCATGCTCGTAAACGGCCGTAATCAGATCGTCAGCATAAGGGTCATCGGGGTGTAACACATCCGACCTCAGCTGTTTGGCAAACTCTCCGGCTAACCTTCCGTGTTCGTGCTGTTCGATCATCACCAAACCCATATCATGTTCACGAACGATCATAAACGGCTGCTCCTTTGTATAAAATAGAAGATATGTAAAATTTCCAGGAATAGGCTATCTTCAGCTGTATTCACCGTTTATTTTAACACATATTGACCCGGATTCCGATTTTTAAATGGCTCAGAATCGAAATTGCGTATAATTTATGTTATACGCAGTTTTTTTGGCATAAGAAAAAGGAGGTCCGCATACGGACACTCCTTGGTTTGGACCGGCAGGCTAATCGCCGTAAACTACATCTTCGGCCCCTCTCAGGCGTATTTTCTCTTCATCCAAAGCTTCGTTGACCAAATCGACGCCTTGTCCGCCTTCGGCACTTTCGGCAGCTTCCATTACAGCTTCTTCCGTATGGGCCAGGCGATTCTCTGCCTGCTCCAGCATCTGCTCGGTAGGATGGCTCAACGCCTGCGAAACCGCGTTATGCAATTTGTTCACGGCAATTTGGGCCCGGGCAATCGAATTATTTTCGTGCAAACTGGAATCATAATCTTTCGTCAATGAGTAAACGCTCCTTTCAATTGGAACTATTGTCTGTCATTAGGTTGCATGAGAAAGGCATTTCTTATTCATACCAGCAGCAGACACAACCCAGCTCCGTTTAACTCCATGCCAGCAGTTCTCCCCCGGCTGCTCCTGCCAGAACAATCACCCAGGGAGGCAGCTTCCAGAACGTCAACATCAGAAATAAAGCGGCGGCCAGCACCAGATCATAAGGAACAATAATTGCTGTCGTAAACACCGGATGATATAAAGCGGCCAGCAAAATGCCGACAACGGCAGCGTTTACGCCGATTAAAGCGCCCTGCACTCTCCGATTGCGGCGCAGCACGCTCCAAAAAGGCAGCACACCGACCACCAGCAGGAAAGCAGGCAGAAAGATGGCGAGTATCGCCCAAGCAGCCCCGGCAGTTCCATGGATCAAGGCACCCAAATAAGCGGCAAAAGTAAACAAGGGGCCGGGAACCGCCTGCGCGGCTCCATATCCGGCCAGGAACTCGTTTTGGCTGAGCCAGCCGCTTGGGACGACCTCCCTTTCGAGCAGCGGCAGCACAACATGTCCGCCTCCGAACACTAACGAGCCCGACCGGTAGAAGCTGTCGAACATAGCCAGCCAAATATTGGCCGACTGTTCCCTCAGCAGCGGAAGAGCGACCAGCAGCACAAGGAATAGAACTAGACAAATCACAGCGGTTCTGCGGCTGACGGGCACAGGGAGCTCTGAGGGGTCTCCCGCCGTCTCCTTCCGGAACAACAGGACACCGATAAATGCGGAGGCCACAATCAGCAGAACCTGGCTGAAGGCCGTTTGCCAAATTAAAGTCACGCCAAGCGCGAGCACTGCAAGGGTCGCTTTGCTGCGGTTATTGGCCAGCTTCTGGCCCATGCCCAGTACGGCTTGGAGGACTATGACGACAGCTACGATTTTTAAGCCGTGGATCCAGCCCGCAGTTCCCAGATCGAAACCTTTAAACAAATAAGCAAAAAGCACAAGCGCGATCACCGAGGGCAGCGTAAATCCCAGCCAGGCCACCAGTCCCCCCAGCAGTCCGGAGCGGATGATGCCGATTCCAATGCCGGCCTGGCTGCTCGCCGGACCCGGAAGCAGCTGGCATAAGGCGATCAGATCGGCATAACTTCGTTCATCGAGCCATTTTCTACGCCTGACATATTCATTGTGGAAATACCCTAAATGGGCTATCGGACCGCCAAAAGAGGTCAGTCCGAGCTTAAAAGACACCTTCCACACTTCGCCTAATGCGGACAGCTTGCTGCTTGGCCTGTCACCAGCCGTTTCTTGATCCTGTTCTTGCACCAATCCCTGCTTGTCTTTCACGGTTCGCTCATGCCTCCCGGAGATTTAATCCATAATTTCGAGAAATCCAGAAATCCGAAGCTTGTTGTCTGCAACCCCTGCAGCCCTTGATCGTAGAAAGCTTTCTTGTTCATATGACAGCCGTAGAGCAGCCAGTCCCGATCTCTGAACAGCTGTTCCACCCGGTCCAGCAAGAGGTGGCGTTCACCTTCCGCATGCTCCATATATCCTGATAGAATGCCTTCAATGGTCGCAATTTGCTCAGCCGTCATGAAGAGAGAAATGGAATTGTGGCCGCTTAGGAAAAAGTTGATCATGCCCCACTCCCAATCCTCTTCGATCGACTCTTCCGCCAAAATCAGTTCGGCTTTATTCAGCAGTGAAGCGAAGTCCATATCCTTGTACGGCACGAAGGAAATCGGAATGCCTAGACTATCGCAGCGGCGGCGGATCCATGCAGCTTCCTCTTCTTCCTCTTTCATGTTTTTGAAAGCCAAACGAATCTCTTGACCTTCATAGCCACTCGCCTTAAGCAGCTCTCGGGCTTCATCCAAGGAGTCACGGCTGAACTGCTCGTGTTTGCTCTTCCAGGGCAGGAAACTTGCCGCAGGAGAAAGCCTGCTCCCTCCCAGCTCCTCCAATAATACTTCAGGATTGTAAACACAGCGTAAAACCTGACGAAAAGCAGCCAGATGCTGCGGCCCCTCTTTGTTAAAATTAAACAGTAGATATTTGCAGCCTGCCGCCCGATATTCCGGACATATTCCCGTTGGCAGAGGCCGGGAAAGGAGCTCTTCGGGGTTATCCGCAGAGCTTACCTGATAATGACGTTCACTGGAGGCCATGTCCGGAAAAAACCAGATGGTCACTTCATCCAGCAGCGGACGGTAACCATAATAATCGTCAAAAGCATGCAGCTGCAAGCTGTCCGGTGTCAGGCTGCCGATCCGGAACGGACCCGTTCCGATCAGACGTTCTTCAGGCTCCGAACCTTCGGGTACTATGCTCATTGGAAAACTGCCGGCCAGATGCAGCATAAACCGGTTAGGACGGCGAAATACAAAACTCAGAGCGTGATCCCCGTGAATTTCGATCCGCTCCAGCTCCTTAAAAGCCCATAAGCCGGGGCTGCCGATCGTTTCAAGTCTCTCCACAGTGAATTTGACATCCCTGGCGGTCAGCACCTTGCCGTTATGGAACTTTACCCCTTTTCTCAAATAAAATGTCCACCGGGTAAAATCCGGATTGGCTTCCCATAAGTGAGACAGTCCGGGTTCAAAGGCCGATCCTTGTGACCCGCTCACTTCATAACGAACAAGCGTGCTGCAGACTTGTCCCAATATGTAGGCTTCAAATGCTGTGAATACAAACGCAGGATCCAGGCTGCCGGGCGCCCGGTAGCGGATCATCTGCATGGCATCCGTTCCGCCGGCCGCGGTTCTCTGGCTGCTGATGCCCATTTCCGCATACAGCGCCGCCCACAGCTGCTCTTTCTGTCTCTCGCAGATTTCCGGTCTGCCCAGCAGGTCAATCGCTTCTTTGATATGGCCTTTGGTCAACTCTCTCCTGAACGCACCGGCAAGCACATCATGGCTGCTGCGGATGAATTGAAGTTTCGATTTATGCCCTCTTCCCCGTCCTGCTTCCCACCGGATATAGCCAAGCTCCTCCAAACGCCGGAGGATAATTTTGACGTTCCGGGAGGTGCAATTCCATACACCCGCCAGCTGTTCTATGGTAACGGAAACCGGATAGGAACCGGATATGGATTCGGAACCAGGCTCTAACTCATATGCAGAAGTGGGTTTGGCTCCAGTTACGGGGAAGATTGTCGGCTCATTTCCCAAATAGCTGGCTATCTTTATAAAATGTTCTTCATAGGGCTCCATTTGTCCGCCCCTCCTCTTCCTATATGTCGGACTTACCCATTCAAAAGGTGAAAAATGATATCTCCTCTTTGCACTTTTACTTCCCCTTTTATGCGATACAATTATAAAGGAAATAGAAGAGAAGGAGAAGCCTTCATGATACATACACTTCGGTACATTCACCCTTTAGCCTGGACAATCGTGATCGGCACCATGTTCGGCCGGTTGGTGACGTCTATGAGCATCCCGTTTTTATCCATTTATTTAACCCAGGTGCTCGGCGCGTCTTCGACGGAAACCGGCCTGACGGTCGCAGTCAGTTCGCTCGCCGGCGTTCTGGTTAGCTTCTATGGCGGATATATCTCTGACCGAATCGGGCGAAAGAAAGTGATGCTGATCTCCGTGTTCGGCTGGGCCTGCGTCTTTTTCGGTTTTGCAGCCGCCCGGGAAATCTGGGTTTTCTTTGTGGTCAATACGCTGAACGGACTGTGCAGATCGGTGTTTGAGCCAGCTTCAAGAGCCTTGCTGTCGGATGTAACCCCGAAGGAACGCAAGCTCCTCGTGTTCAATATGCGGTATTTCGCCGTGAACCTCGGCGTTGTATTTGGTCCGCTGATCGGTCTTGCGCTGGGCTCATCACGCTCAACCTTTCCGTTTGTTATCGCCGGATTGGTTTATATCCTTTACGGTCTGGTCATCGTGATCCAGTTCCGGATTCATCCGGTCCATGGTTCGGCCCCGGAACGTAACGGATCGCCTCATATGCTGGAGGCCTTAAGAACAACAAGTCAGGACAAAGTGTTCCTGCCAATTCTGCTCGGCACCATCTTCTGCGTGCTTGGGTACGGGCATTTCAGCTCAACGCTGGCCCAATACGTGGCGATGAGCCCCTTGTTCGAGAATGGCAGCCGGCTGTTCTCCTATATGCTGACGCTAAACGCGGTTACAGTGCTTGTCCTTCAATATCCGCTTGTGAAGACAGCCAGCAAATTCCCGCCGGTGGTTCCGCTGATCGCCGGCAACCTTTGCGTAGCGGGCAGTATGCTGATCTTCGGCGTGGCCGGCCATATGCCTATGCTGCTGGCGGGCGTGGTCGTCTTTACCATCGGAGAAGTACTTATGTTTACGATGATGGACGTACTGATCGACCGGATCGCGAAGCCGGAATGGCGCGGCACCTATTTCGGGACAATCGGCTTCAACAACATTGGCAGCGTGCTGGCGCCGATCCTCGGCGGGCTGCTGCTGGATGGTGCCGGACCGAGCCACGGCCTGCTGATCTTTGCACCGCTGGCGGTGACAACCGTCTTTGGTTTTCCGCTGCTGCTGACAGCACACCGCCGGCTTACGCGGCGCGAACAACACGAACAAACACCTGCCGCCTGAGCAGGTGTTTGTTTCTTTTTAACTGATATTCTATCTTACCAGTTTTCCTGTTAACAGATCTGATCTATACCGCTTCTTACCCCTTCGTTCCCCCCTGCAACCCGAATCCCTTGGACATGAACTGCTGGGACAAAATATAGAGCACCACTGAAGGCAGCGCATACAGCACGGAGAATGCTGCCAGCTGGCCGTAATTGACCATTCCGTATTGTCCGAAAAACTGGTACAGCTTCAGCGAGGCGGGGAATTTCTCCGGGGAGTTCAGCAAAATGTAAGGGACAAAGAAGTTGCCCCAGCTGCCCGAGAAAGTAAAGATCGCAACCGTGCAAATGCCAGGCACCATGAGCGGTGCCACGACCTTGCGGATGCCCGTAAACACCGAAGCCCCGTCTACCCAGGCTGCTTCTTCAAGATCGTTAGGCACGGAATCCATAAAGTTCTTGATCATCCAGATGCCGTAAGGCATCGAAGACGCTACGAAAAACAAAACAACACCAAACACGTTATTGTACAGCTTCAGCCCCAGAAACAGCTGATAGACCGGGACCATCACGGCCGTAATCGGCAGCGAAGTCATGAACAGAATGGTGAGCATAAAGGGTTTTTTATACTTCAATTGGTATCTTGACAGCGGGTAAGCCGCCAGCAGCGACAAAATCACTACAATCAGAGCTTGGCCCAGCGACATCAGCAAACCAATTCCGAAAGCGCGTTGGTTTTCTTGGCTTGTCATGACTTCTGAATAGTTGGCCCCGGTGAAACTGGCCGGCATTTTAAGCGACTGCAGCGCATTCGGGTCGACAGAAGCCACCAGTACCCATAACAGCGGCAGCAGGAAACAAAGACCGATAATGGCCAGAATGGCATAAGGCAGAATCCGGTAAATCCACTTGCGTTGTTGTCCGTTCATAGGCGTTCTCCTTTCCCGGTTATTCTTTCATGGAGCGGATATAGAATAAGCTGAGTACGATGCCGAGCACCAGCAGAAGCAGCGAAATAGCCGTTCCATAACCCAGTTGGTAGTTGACGAACGCCTGGTTGTACATAAAGATTGGCAGCGTAGTCGTAGCCGTTCCAGGTCCCCCGCCGGTCATGGCGTAAATCAGCCCGAACACACCCAGCGTCTGAAGGGTAACCAGCATCATGTTGGTTGTTATTGTTTGCTTGATGTACGGGATCGTGATACGAAGCAGAATTTGCAGCTTGGAGGCTCCGTCTACGACCGCCGCTTCTTCAATTTCATTAGGTACGTCGTCCAGCGCAGCCTGAAAGACCAGCATGGAGAAGGCCGTTCCGTGCCAAATATTGGCCAGAATGACCGTCAGCATCGGAACCGTGTAGAGCCAGGCTACATCATGAATCCCCACAAATCCAAGGATCGCATTCAAGGTCCCTTCATCCCCGAAAAAGCTGTACAAGCATAACGCGCAGACAATCTCAGGCGTGACCCAGCCGGCGAGCACAATCGTACCGATCACCCGGCGGAACAGCCTGTTTTTGTGCTTCATCAGCAAAGCTATGAAGAAACCCAGCACCTGCTGCCCGATTACAGCCGATCCGATCAGGAATATCAGCGTGTTCCAAATGCTGACCCGCACGGACGGATCCTGGAACATCCGCACATAGTTATCGAACCCAATGAATTTAAGCTCCTTCGCGGCTTCGCCGGTCAGTGCTAAATTGGTAAATGAATAATAGAATGTTAAGAGGATCGGATAAATAAAAAAGACCAGCATCACCGCTATGGACGGCAGCAGGAAATAAATCCAGGCATAAGACCTTTTCTTCTTATGTGCCAGGGGTAAAGCTGCTGTGCTGCTCATGGTAGTTTGCCTCCTTTTCTACGGCGGAGAAGCGTTTATCTTCAGGCATCCGGAACTGTAAAAAGAACAAGGTTACCCTTCGCAAGCTGCCAGGCCATCACTTCCGTGCTTCCCTGCCTCTGACTCCTGTCTGAAGTTGCTGCCTGCAGGGACTGAACCTCCAAGTTCCGGTCAGCCCCGGGCAGCAAAGTAAAGCAGCAAATTAAATTAAATCAAGTACAGCAAAGTAATGTGCAGTGAAGCTGCAAGCCATTACCTCAGTTTGAGCAGGAAACTGAAAGGTTTACTTGATAGAATGATTTATTATTTCTCCTGCACATTGTCGGCTCCAACGATGCGCGTTACATCCTGAGCGTATTTGTTCATCGCCACATCAGGCGCAGTGCCGGTAGCCACCGACTCGACCATCGTCTGAATTTGAGTGGAAACCTCCGGATATTTATCATTAGCCGGTCTAAATTCCGCATTATTCAGGTATTCCGTAGTAATTTCGTTAAACGGCATCGAGGTGTATTCCGGATCTTTGGCCACATCGGCCCGAACCGTAATATTACCAAGCCCGATCACCAGCTTCTTGGAGTTCTCCTTGTTTAACGCAAACTTGATGAAATCCCAGGCTTCTTCTTTATGCTGGCCGTTCTTCGGCAGAGACAGCGCCCATCCGCCGGCCAGCGTGATGCTTCCTGGATCCTGACCTTTGCTGGTTGGCATTGGCGCAATTCCAAGCACGTCTTTATATTCCGGCCAAGGTGCAGCCCCGCCTTCGATATAGTTGCCTGTGATCCAGGAACCGTCCAGCAGGATACCGAGTTTGCCTTTCGGCATATACTCACGGGTTGCCGTATTGCCGGCCTGCCCGTTCAGCACTTTGGACAGCGGAGGACCCAGCTTTTCCTTGTTAATCGTCTGAATGAAATTCAGGGAGTCCATAATGCCCTGGCTTTTCACCGTCCATTTGCCGGTCGCGTCATCAATGAGACGTTCTCCAGTTCCGTAGAGCAGCATTTCATAGGTCTGCATTGAGGTCGCTTCGCCCGTTGCTTTGCCCATATTCATCCAGAAAGGCACTACGTCACTGCCGGCTTTCTCTTTCAGCGTACGCGCTGCATCCAGCACATCATCCCAGGTCTTAGGCTGCCAATCCTCAGGCAATCCAACCTTCTTGAACAGCTCTTTGTTGTACCACAGCCCGCGGGAGTCCGTGTTGTAAGGAACGCCGTACACCTTGCCGTCGCTTGCGGTGACCCCTTTCTTCATCGCTTCGATAAACGATCCGTTGTTCCAGTCCTCCCAGGCATTCACCTGATCGTCAATCGGCTCAAGGAAACCGGCGCTGGCATCGGAGTTGAGAATAAATGTATCCTCTGTAACGATATCCGGTGCGGTATCCTTGGATTTCAGCGCCAAAGCAATTTTGGCAAAATAATCGCCTTCCGAGGCTTGGATCGGAGTAGGTTTCACTTCGACATTTTTGTTCGGATATGCAGCAGCCACTTCCTGAATCCATTTATACATAGCTCCATTCTCGCCGATACCGTCATCCCGGTAGGTCAAGGTAAGCACGGTTTTAGCCGTACTGTCCCCACTGCTGTTCCCGCCTCCGCTGTTGGTGCTGGCGCTGCTGCCTCCCCCCGAATTGGCCGACTGCCCCGCATTGGCCTCATTCCCGTTACTGCCGCTTGAACAGCCGCTGAATATTAAGGCCATACTTAACATACTGACCGTCAGAAAACCTAATTTTCTTCTTCTGGCTGACATTGGTCTGCCTCCCCTTTGATTGAATCCGCCGTTTTGTGAAAGCGCATTCTTGTTTGTGGTACTACATCCTATTGGGTTTATGCTTGGAATATTCGAACTTTTCCTGAACGCAGGATGCGAATCTGTACGGTTTGTTACGGTTATTTATGAAGAAAGCCGCCGCTTCAGAGGAAGCGGCGGCTTAAAGACAGCATCACCATCAAGGGGAAAGATTTAATTTTACGCCAAAGAGAATCAAACAAGAATCGGAATAAAAATGCTCCCGGCCAAGCTATACAGCCAGATCCAGGCCGATCACGCCAATAACTGTGCCCTCCCCATTCAGGATCGCTTTAGAAAGTGTAATACAGGACCGTTTGGTTATAGCCGAAACGTAAGGCTTGGAGACGTAAGCTCCCTGCTCCACCGCGCCTATCCACCAGTCCCGGCGTTTGGCATTCAGCAAACCAGCTGCGGGCTCCGAGAAAATAAACGTCCCGTCTGTATGATTGGACCAGATCGCCTGGATATCTTCCGTCCGGGATAGATAAGGCATCAATACAGCTTTATGGTGTTCGGGATCCAGCACCCATAATGACTCTTTTGCAGCAATAGTCTCAAGCAGAGCCTGCATTTCCTGCAGTTTGCCAGCATACACCGTTTCTTCGGCTTCTGTTGCTCCGGCGATTTCCAGGACGGATTGATGCAGCGCTTCCGATTCTTTCAGGAGATTTGCGCTGACATCGTTCAATTGATTAATCTGTCCCCGCTGCTTGGTCACCTGCTCAAGCGTCAGGTCCACATTGCTGATCGTTTCATTAACGATCTGAACAGCCCCGTTCAATTTCCCAGAGGTTTGCTCGATCAGCCGGTTTTGACTATCCGCCGCGCTCAAGGTCTCTGCAACAGCGCCCTCTACCTCTTTCACCCGCTGCGCCACCGTTTCAAGCCGGGTGTGAATGGCCTCTACATCCTTAACGCCGAGTTTGACGGCGAATTGTTCTTTTTTAACAGAGTCGGCCACTTCTTTCACGCGGGTCGTAATCTCTCTAAGGAGAGAAGTAGACTTGTCCACCGAATCCTTACTTTGGTCGGCAAGCTTGCGGATACGGCCCGCTACAACTGCAAAACCTCTCCCTTCTTCTCCGGCCCGTGCCGCCTCAATGGAAGCATTTAAGGCAAGCAGCGAGGTTTCTTCGACAATGCCGTTGATCAAAGTATTAATATGCTCTACCTTGGAGATCTGATCGGTCAGCTGTCCGAATTTCTCCCGCATTTGGCTGCCCTGCTGCTCCAGTTGATCCATCACGGAGCGGGTATTATGTATCGACTCCAGCATTTCACTGACCCCGTGGCTGGTATCCTTCATATTTCCGCCAAGCCGGTCCGTGAGCGCAGAAATATGTTCGGTGGCCGCTGCAGCTTCCTTCATTTTATAAAAAGATTCCTCCATATTCGCTTTGGCCTCATAGCTTCTCTGCCTCAATTCCATCTCATAAGCATGAGAATAATCGGCCGTCTGCTGGAGACCGTCAGTGTGCCTGCTGATTTCCTCCAGGGCCCCGTGAAGCCGGTCTGCGGTGACATAAATTTCGTTCCCCAATTGCTTGATCTCATCCCGTGAATGCATCAGGTCGTTCTTTAAGGCCTTCAGCCCCCGGTGGCTGTTCAGCACTCCCAAGCCTAGCAGCAGTAAAGCAGCGCCGAGTATGGTCTTGTGAACCCAATACATGTCAATAAACAGACAATAAACAAATAATACGGCTAAAATAACGGCAAACCAGATCAAGCTGCGGCGAAACTTCACGATGAATCCCCCACTCTCTGTTTAATATGCGGATAGCCCTATTCCATAGTTCTTTTTGCTTACATGTTATATTTCCTCACAGTATAGCAGTTGGATGACCGATAGGAAATAGTTTCCTTCTATTTTTCGCAATAAAGCATTAAAGTTTTTTGTTTTATTAAGTTTACATAATTATATTATAGGTAACTTTGTTTCCTTTTTCCGTGTTAAACGTGTGGAGGTGCAGGTTTGCAGTCATGATCTAAGTTCGTTTTTCTTTATTATTATGAATTTTTCATATGTTGTAATTTTATAATAGCTGAAAATCTAAAGGTCTTTTGTCGTTGATTGACAACTCATCGGATCGTATTGTCCGCCGCTAGTGGACTGCTTAAAAAAAGCCGAAAAAGGTCGCTAAAGAACCGACCATTCTCCGCTTTTTCAGGTATAAAACGAGCTTTGTTCTGTTGTTGGTATGCTCGATACTCGAACGGTTCTAATAATAAAGAACTGATAAGAACTATAGAAATTGATATTTTGCCAGGATATACTGGAAGGGAATGGAACGAATACAATGTTAAAAGACTAAGGGGTGAACGAATGTTAGAAATCTTGCTGCAGCAATACAATTGGATCAGCTCCGCTAGACAAAACCTGTTTGCGTTTCTGGAAGAGATTCCGCCCCAAATATTACATCAAACGGTTCCTAATTTTGGACACGGAACAATTATTCGAACGCATATTCATGTTGCCGATTGTTATAGATTTTGGCTGGAATCCTTCGCCTTAAAGAAGTTAAGCGAACACAAGGACACTTTTCTACAAGAAATTGAACATGCAGATGTGAAGGTTGTCCGCGGCAAATTTACGGAAGTAGATGAAATCGTGCAGCGTTTCCTGCATGTCTATTGCGATCGCTGGTCTGAACCCATCGAGCAAGAGGCGGAATGGCAGGGTTACCCGAAAACACCTACTCCTCTGCTGCTGTTAACTCATGTTGAAACCCACGAATTTCATCACAAAGGTCAAATCTTAATGATGGCAAAACAATTGGGCTGCCCGCCTCCTACCGATGATCGTTTAGGCGGACTGTTTACTTAAATAAAATAAAAGAGAGGTGTAGGAATGGAAATTTTAGGGTCACTGAGCGTAAATGTCATTACTTTGTTCGTTGAGGATCTCCCTGCCTCGAAGAGGTTTTATCAAGAGGTCTTTGGCCTTTCCCCCGTTTATGAAGACGACAATTCAGCTGTATTAGACTTCGCGAACATGAGCATTAATCTGCTCACTACTCCAGCCGCAGAGGAACTGATAGCTCCCGAAACGGTTGCAAGTAGAGAAGCCGGGTCGCGGTTCCAGTTCACTATCCAAATAGATCATGTGGATGCAATCTGCGAACAATTGAAAGAACGTGGTGTCGCTCTTCTTAACGGTCCGATGAACCGGCCTTGGGGAATACGCACCGCAAGCTTTGCCGATCCAAGTGGACATATTTGGGAGATGGCGCAGCAGCTGAATTAGAACTTTATTCCACAAGGGTACTATTCCAATAAATTTGGTCAAAAGAGTAAGGTTAAATAACATATATTATGTAAACTTATTATAAGGTCGAAAGCTAAACCTCTCCCTACTCCTATTCAGATTGATCTAATTAAAAAACGGACAAGACCGGCCTTGGCAGCCAATCTTGTCCGTTTAGAACATTCCTTAATCGCCAAAATCAACGTTATGGTAAACCTGCTGCACGTCTTCCAGATCCTCAAGCGCATCAATCAGCTTCTCGAACTGTACTTGAGCATCTGCATCCAAAGTTACATAGGTTTGCGGAATCATGGACAGCTCGGCTACTGTAAACTCGCTGACACCGGCGTTCTTAAGAGCTTCCTGGACAGCATGGAATTGATCCGGCTCGGCATAAACGATAACGGCTTCATCTTCTTCCAGCACATCGCGCACATCTACATCGCCTTCAATCAAGAGCTCCATCACTTCGTCAGCGGTTTTGCCTTCAAGGCCGATAACTGCCGTCGGATCAAACATGTAGGACACCGACCCACTGACCCCCATATTTCCGCCGTTTTTGTTAAAAGCGGAACGGACTTCAGGTGCGGTGCGGTTTACGTTATTAGTCAGAGCATCGACGATAATCATTGATCCGTTTGGCCCAAATCCTTCATAACGCAGCTCTACATAAGTTTCGTCTCCACTGCCTTTGGCTTTATCCAGCGCACGGTCAATGATCGCTTTAGGCACGTTATAGGTTTTGGCACGCTCCAATACGACCTTCAGGGCACGGTTGGATTCCGGGTCCGGCTCGCCTTTCTTGGCGGCTACGTAAATTTCAACGCCGAATTTGGCATAAACCCGGCTTGTATTTGCGTCTTTAGAAGCTTTCTTCTCTTTAATATTATTCCACTTACGACCCATTACCAATCCCACTTTCTCGTCTTGAAATGATATAATCTTGCTTTTAAGTACAAATATACCTTGTACATTATATCCTTTTTGTTAGCCTTTGAACAAGTGCTTCGGCACCAAGTAATAACTACCGGCTGCCGTCCGCCTCAAAGAACTGCACCGTATTGCCGCTGCCTAGCTTAACCTTCTCGCGGTATTGGCCGGACGTATAGGCGGATACCGTTGAACGCCAGAACGACTGGGCCCTGGTGTTCGCCTGGAGCTGGGAAATGAACCAGCGGCCCGGGTAGCGGTCAAAGAGCGCCCAGGCGGCGCTGCGGCCGATGCCTTGGCGGCGGAATCTTTTTAAGACAAAAAACTCGGCCATATAATGCTCGCCGTCAGGATGACTCAACGGATGATCCACTAAAGCAAACCCGGTCAGATGCTCGCCATAACGGAACAGAAATGCCTCGTATTGGCCGTCAGCCCCGTTATAATACTTCTCCAAACCGGGATAAGGCTGGAATTTGCCGCTCTCTTCCACCTGAATATCCAGATAGGCTGTAAAATCATAAAAATAAAACTGCATAAGATTCTGCAAAACTCCGGATTGGCCGGCCGTTACAGGCTCCAGAACGATTTCCATACTCTCCCGCCTTTCCTTAATGTAGGTTGATGATTGTGGTAAAATAAAGAATACAGCTTCAAATGAGAAAAGGTGATCTGATATCATGAACATTCAAAAAGGAATCGACCGCGGCAAGCTGGATGAAAAAGTGATCCATATGCCCTGGTTCGTCCAGCAGTTTATCGATTACAAGCTTCCGGATTTGTCCCCGTCCACCCTGCTGGAATATATCCGGGACTATGAACAATTCTTCGGATGGCTGAGAGCCGAGGGACTTAGCCAGGCTGAAAGCAACAAAGACGTGACGCTGCAGGAGCTTGAAGTGCTTCACATGGAGAGCATTGTCAGCTACCGCCTTCATCTGGGCACGCGCACGCAAGGCACCAACAGCCGGGTTACCGTATCGCGGAAGTTATCCTCGCTGCGCTCGCTGTTTCATTATCTCAGCCAGATTGCGGAAGACGAGAACTTCTATCCTTTATTGAAACGCAATATTATGGCCAAGGTTGAGGTGAAGCGCATTCATAAACCCAAGGACACTGCCGCCAAGCTCAAAGGCAAAATCCTTGAGGACCACGAGCTGAACGAATTTGTGGCCTATATCCATGAACATTATCGCCAGGACATTGAGAACAACAAACAAGCGCTGTACGCCTTTGAAATGAATCGGGAACGTGATGCCTGCATTGCGAGCCTGATTCTGAACTCCGGTCTGCGAGTATCCGAGGTAGTCAATCTGAATGTGGATGATCTCGATTTGGCCAATAAAATGCTATATGTGTACCGGAAAGGCAACAATGAAGAAACCTTCAAGACGCCCGTCTACTTCCGGGAACAAGCCCGCGACGATCTAATGGAATACATGAACCTCCGGACGCCCCGTTACCGGACGCCAAAGCGTGAGAAAGCGTTATTCATCGCCCTGCCCAATGGAGCCACGGAAGGCAAACGCATGACCAAACGGGCGATCCAGGCCATGATTATTAAATACGCCAAACGCTTCGGCAAACCTTATCTGACCGTTCATAAGCTGCGGCATTCCTTTGCCACCGATTATTACCTTCAGAACGATATTTACAAAACGAAAGAGCAGCTCGGGCACGCCTCGACGGAAACGACTGAAATCTACGCCCATCTGACCGATAAAACGATGTCCGAAGCCATTGAACGCCGGGTTGACTCTTAATCCAGCTCCGAATCTATTAAACCCAACTGAACTCATTCTTAAAAAATACGCAAGTTGACGCGAACGGAACTGCACGGCCCCACGGAAGTGGGGCCGTTTTAATGCCCGCTGTTCCCTGCTTGCTCCGCCAGCCACTGCGCCAAGCGGTCTGATTCACCGAGCATAAAGCACGGTACGGAGGACGGCAAAGACAATCTCCGGTGAAGGGCATTCGCCTGAACTATCCTGCGGCCGTTTCCGCCTTCGATCGTTTTGCCTGATTCTCCTATATTCCCTATTGCTCCTGTTTCTACAGCTTCACCGGCTTCACCTGCTGCCACAGCAGCCAAAAGCTCTTCCCAGCAAACGACCGCGGCAATCCGGCTGGATGCCTGAATAAGCGGCAGATCCTCTGGACTTCGCAGCATGACGATTTTGGGGTACGCTTCTCGCTTGAACCCTTCTACGATAATCAAATCGGCGGCTTCAAACCGGACAAGCAGCTCTTCCAAGGAGCGGCCCTGTTCCTCCACGATCGCCGTTTTGCCGGCCGAAGTAATCGCTACGGCTGCTGCTCCGGCTTGCGTCATTCGCCAGGAGTCGGTACCGGGGTGATCGATTTCGAACTCATGCCCGTCGTGTTTGATCACTCCTACCTTCTTGCCTTGTCCGGAAAAGTAACGGACCAAATAGGCAGCCAGCGTTGTTTTGCCGCTGTTCTTATAACCCACAATTTGTATGACATCAGGCATGATAGGCGGCTCCTTTATGCAAAATTCAAATCCCTTTAGGCAGAAGGATAGCCGTTACCTGCTGGCCGGCTGTGAAGCCGGTTGACGTTGGCGGGACCACAATCAGAACATCGCTGTCCTTGATCGTGATCATGACACCCGATTCATCCAGCTTGGCCGGATGCACATAAACCCTGCCTTCTTTATACTCCAGGCTCCCGCGTACAAACCGGGTAAAATTATTGATCTTGGTGTAGTCCTCGCCAAGCACCGCCTCTAATCGAGGCAGATAAGGATCAGAGGCTCCCAGCATCCCGCGGATGGCCGGACGTGCAAACAGCTCAAATCCAACAAAGCAGGCGCCGGGATTACCCGATAAGGCAAATAACAGCTTGTCCCCGTAGACCGCCGCTGTTGTCACACTGCCCGGCCGCATGGCAACCTTGTTGAACAGCATAGTCACGCTGCCCTCCTGCACCAGATCAGCCATAATATCATAATCCCCTACGGATACGCCCCCGCTTGTAATGACGATGTCGTATTCTTCAAGCGCCTTCATGACCCGCTGCTTAGCGAGCTCAAGATCGTCCGCAATAGAATCCAGAATATACGGTTCTCCTCCGGCGTCCTGAACCTGGCAGGCCAGCGTATAGGTATTGCTGTTTCTAATCCGTCCATCCTGCAGAGGTTCTTCCACCCGCAGCAGCTCCGAGCCGGTGGAACAGATTGCCACGCGGGGCCGGCGCCGAACGAGGACCTGGTGATAACCAAAGGTGGCCAGAACCGAGGTTTCTCCAGCCGAAATCATCCGGCCTGCTTCAAGCAGCAGATCTTGTGCCTGCAGTTCGCGCCCTATTGGTGTAAGATTCGTGCCAGCCTCTATTTCCCTCTTTAAGGTGAAGAGGGTTTGTCCTTCCTGCTCCAGCTTCTCCGTCATTTCTAACATGACGACTGCATCCGCTTCGTCAGGCACCTTCGCGCCGGTCATAATACGGGCAGCCGTACCTGGCCGGAGCGGAACGCCGGGCAGCGATCCCGCCGGAATCTCGTCGATCACCTCAAGGGTAACCGGCTTGTCCGTAGCAGCCCCTTTCGTATCTTCGCTGCGCAGTGCATAACCGTCCATGCCCGAACGTCGGAAATGGGGATACGGATGAGGCGCAAGCACCGGCTCGGCCAGAAACCGTCCACGGGCCTCCGTTAAAGCGACGTGCTCCGTTTCGAGAAGCTTAACATAGGGCATGATCAGCTGCTGAGCCTGATCCGGCTGCACGATGTTTCGTTTGAATTTAGCATGCTGCATGAAATCCTTATTCATGGGGAAAATCCTTTCTCTGTCACGCTTTTGCTCCTAGTCTTCCGGTATTCGGAAGAAAGCTCTAACCTTATCGTATTGGGAATAACCCGCTAATGCAAATAAAAAGCACCTGAAGCGCAAAAAAAACCGTACAGATTACGGGTTTACTCCTTTTACTCCGGCTATATATTCATCTATCATCCGCTCCGTTTGGATACTGATTTCACGAATTTCCTCCGGATCAAGCCCGTCATAGTGAATCCCCATCACGAGCAGGGCCGTGATTCCCAGCTCCCGGCTGATTTTACGGACCAGAAGATCCGTCAGCCTGTGCTCCTTATGGCCTGGAACAGCTGCTGTCTGTGCCGTTACTATTCTTTCATCTGCTTCCGTATAGGCCATGGAAGCTGCGCCAATATGCGCGGTTCCCCCGGTAATCACCAGGAGGTGATCTTTACCCAACTGAACTGCCTTCAGCCCCAAATCATCAAAACGCCCCATCCTGCTCCTCCTTCTTTCAACAACGCTAACCTGACGTTAAACAATTCCGCGTATTTCAGCCAAGGAGCGGATACCTTCCAGACGCATAAACGCCTCCAGACCGGCTGCCAGCTCTTCTCCCGCCCGCAGATGAACAAAATTATGCGTGCCGATCTGCACCGTCTCTGCGCCGGCCATAATGAATTCAATAACATCCTCGGCCGAGCTGATGCCTCCCATTCCCATCACCGGAATCGAAATCGCCTGACACACCTCATGGACCATGCGCAGCGCGATCGGTTTAATGGCGGGCCCTGATAAACCGGCGTATTTGTTTTGAAAGACGCTTCTGCGTTTTCGAATATCAATTTTCATCGCGGAGAACGTATTCACCAATGACAGCCCGTCAGCTCCTTCTTCCTCGCACATGGCGGCCATGCCAACCAGATCGTGAGCGTTCGGCGAAAGCTTGACCACCAGCGGCAGTGTGGTCGCCCGGCGGACAAGCTTGACCACCTCGCGGGCCGTCTCCGTATGAATGCCGTAGGCCATACCTCCTTCTTTGACGTTCGGACAGGAGATGTTCAGCTCTATCAAGTCATAAGCCGCTTGTCCCCTCACACGGCTTCTTAACGAATAAGCTTCGAGCAGGGCTGCTCCCTCCTCATATTCCGCATATGAATGACCGCCTAAATTGACGATTCTCACCGTATTCAGCGGTTCCCAAAATGGCGCCTCCTCGGCCAAGAAACGTTCAATCCCCGGATTCTCCAAACCAACGCTATTCAGCAGACCGGAGGAGGTCTCCCACACCCGAAGACCACTGTTCCCTTCCTTTGGATGCAGGGTCAGTCCTTTACCGGACAAACCACCCAGCTTGCTCAGATCATAGTAACGGGCATATTCCCGGCCAAAACCAAACGTCCCGGACGCCATCACAATCGGATTCTTGAACACCACATCAGCGATTCTGCAGGCTGTATCGATCATTCAAACACCACCTCCTCAACTGGAAAAACAGGACCATCCGAACAGGCTTTCTTCCGTCCTTCGCTCGTTCGGATACTGCAAACCAGACAAGCGCCAATGCCGCAGGCCATCCGGTTCTCCAGGGACACATAAACCTTCCCTCTAGTTCCTGCCGAGGCATTCAAACGCTGCATCGCCAGCATCATGGGCTCCGGGCCGCAGACCCAAACCTGATCATATTCGGCCAAATCGATCCGGTCTGTAATATATCCGCCTATATCTATAATTACCTTTGGGCTTAACCGCTCAAATTCCCTGACAAGGTAAGCCTCATGGCTGAAACCCAAGTACACATCAGCTCCCGGCCAATGTTTTAGTGCATAATTAAACGGCGCCAGGCCGATTCCTCCGCCAACAAAGGCAAGTCGTCCAGAAGGCTCCGGGAATCCGTTGCCGTACGGTCCCTCCACCCCGATTTCGTCGCCTGCCCTTAGCCTGGACCATATCCTTGTTCCTTCTCCCGCCACCTGGTACAAGAATTGAACCCGCTCATCCTCCACGTCATAAATGCTGATCGGCCGGGATAACAAAGGCGAATTACGCCAGCTTCTAAGCATATAAAATTGTCCCGGTCTGCCGCCCATACCGGATTGCACAGTCATGAGAAAGATCCCCGGGCTTACCTGAATATTGTCCAGAATCAACGCTGTAGCCATAAGTTCCCCCTTTTGGTTCTGCTATTGTTTTAACGATGCCTGTTTTGGACGGGTTATTCTGTGAAATACGTCACAACGGAGTCCACCGCTTCGAACGATCACCAAACCCTTGATCCAATCATGGTCTAATCCATGACCAATCCAATGATAGGAACAATGACCGGATAATTATTGAAGAACAGGGCATACCAACAATAACCTGAAATTTAGGAGGAATAGGCCATGTACCACTCCCGTCTTGCCGCCATCATGCTCCTTGTGTTATTGACCGTTATCGCCGTCCCTGTCTCGGGGCAAGAGCCTTCCCAGGATTCCCGGGAATCAGGTAAAAAGCAGGATACTCCTTCTTTTCATCAAAATGAAGTACATACCCTTTCCCTCGCCGAGTTAAGACGCAAATATGCAGACACCTTCAAATTCAAAGGCTCACGCTCGGCCAAACAAATCGCTTTGACGTTTGACGATGTGCCTGATCCGAGATTTACCCCGCAAATATTAAATGTCCTCAAAGAAAAAAAGGTCAAAGCCACTTTCTTTGTGGTTGGCAGCCGGGCCAAGAAACATCCAGCCCTGGTCCGGATGATCCAGAAGCAAGGCCATGCGATCGGCAACCATTCGTACAGCCATCCCGTACTTAAAGACTTGAGCATGAAAGAATTCAAACTTGAGATCGAGCGTACTGAACAGGTGCTGGAGAAGATCAACGGACAAAAGCCGCTGCTTATCCGCCCGCCCTACGGTGAAATCAACGAAGAGCAGGTTAGATGGGCGCGGCGAGGCGGTTACAAAATCGTTAATTGGAATGTTGATTCGGAAGACTGGAAAGGAATCCGCAAAGAAAAAGTCATACGCAATGTGCTGGATCATGCCGGTCCCGGCTCGATTGTACTTCAACATGCCGGAGGGGGCGTCGGCTCCGATTTAAGCGGAACCATAGAAGCTCTGCCGGTCATCATCGACGAGCTGAAGGCCCGCGGCTACCAGTTTGTGACCGTTCCCGAACTGCTTCATACACCGGAATACAGAGCCTCTCAAGAGGTTCTTCCCTATCCTTTCCGGCTCTGATCTGCGAGCTGACAGCAGCAAAAAACAAGGCCAAACCGGCAGAGTGCCGATTTGACCTTGTTTATCATATCTTCAGATCAGAGGTAGTTGTTTATTTCAGGACAAACAGCTTGATATCCTGGATACCGAACTGGCTGACATCTTTCTTCGAACCTGGTACAAAAATGTCGATCCGGTTGCCTTTAATCGCGCCGCCCTGGTCCGTAGCAGTGGCTACAAAAGCGTACTTCGGCAGAAAGCCGGCAAAACTATGACCGGTAACCAGCACCTTGGTGCCCATAGGGATTACGTTTGGATCTACAGCAATCGTGCCTAATTCAAGCGGATTACCGAAATAATCTACCGCACCCCATTTTCCATTCTCATCCGCTGCGGAAGAATAGGCAGTAGCTTTCACGTTAAGAGTCTTCGAATAGTTGAAAGTTTTCCCCCAAGCTTGGACCACCTTGCTGCTCGACATTACCTTCAGTGCGTTTGCGTCGGCACTAATGACCTTGGCGGGAGTTGCAGCAGAAGCCTTCGGCGTTGAGGCGGCTTTTTCCTGGCCCGGAATTGTCAGTTTCAAGCCTTCATAGATATTAGTAGCTTTAACAGTAGGATTCGCGTTCATCAAAGCCGTTACCGTTGTGCCATAACGTTTGGACAAGAGATAGAAAGTATCGCCTTCTTTGGCCGTATAATTCGCTGCAAAAGCAGCAGGCACTAGCTGCAGCGAAAGGGAGAGGCCGATCACCAGCGCCGTTGTTTTCCCAATCAAGGATTTCCGTTTACTCTTTAACATAGATTTAATAGTCATAGTATGTATTTCCTCCTTAGTCAGTGGCCTATACCGGCCTGCTCTGGCTTCGTCAGTAAGACATAGAGTAATATATCACAATTTTGTAACCAGCGAGCAAGCAATTGTTACCATTTTGATACACTCACTCTATAAGGGTAACAATAAATAAAATTATGTAAACTATTTTTCGTTTAAAACTCTATCTAATCCAGCTTAAAATATCTATTTAAATTTAAAAATATAAAAAAGAGGCCCTTTTCAGGACCCCTCACGATTTATTCATACACATATATACACACTACATACATTCCGCATTATATCTAAGCTAACTTTGTAACAACTTTTTAACCAGCCAGCCGGCTGCGAGCCTATTACAACACTTTACCGAGGAAATCGCGGGTCCGTTCTTGTTTAGGACTTCCGAACAGTTCTTCCGGAGATCCCTGCTCCAAAATAACGCCGCCGTCCATAAACAAAATGCGGTCCCCGACTTCACGCGCAAAGCCCATCTCATGGGTGACGATAACCATGGTCATGCCTTTTTCGGCCAGGCTCTTCATGACATCGAGCACTTCGCCGACCATTTCCGGATCCAGCGCCGAGGTTGGTTCGTCAAACAGCATCACATGCGGCTCCATCGCCAGTGCACGGGCGATCGCGATTCGCTGTTTCTGTCCGCCTGACAATTGGGAAGGATAAGCATCCTTTTTAGCTTCAAGCCCGACCGTTTTGAGCAGCTCCATGGCATGTTGTTCTGCTTCAGCTTTGTTTTTCTTCTTCACTTTGACTGGAGCCAGCAGGATATTCTCCATCACGGACTTGTGCGGGAACAAATTGAAATGCTGGAACACCATGCCCATCTTCTCACGGGCTTTGTTGATGTCATAATTCTTGTCGGTAATCAGCTGCCCTTCAAACCGGATCTCGCCGGACGTCGGCACCTCGAGCAGGTTCAAGCAGCGCAGGAAGGTACTTTTGCCCGATCCGCTTGGGCCAATCAGCACAACCACTTCCCCTTTGCCGATTTCGAGGTCAATGCCTTTCAGAATTTGAAGCTGGCCGAAGTTTTTAGTTAATTGGTTAACGTTTATCACGGTTACTCAGCTTCCTTTCGAACATATTAAGGATCTTGGACAACGTAAACGTCAAGATGAAATACATGATAGCTACTACCAAGTAAGGCGTCATGGCATCATAAGTCATCGAAATAATCATGTTGGTTTGATACATCATTTCAGCCATGCCAATAACATATACGATGGAGGATTCTTTAATAATCGTCACGAATTCGTTGCCGATAGCCGGTAGAACACTCTTTAGAGCCTGAGGCAAAACAATGTATCGCATCGTCATGCCGCCGGTCATGCCCAAAGAACGGGCTGCTTCCGTCTGCCCCTTGTCCACCCCCTGAATACCCGCACGGAAAATTTCCGCCAAATAAGCAGAGCTGTTCAGAATGAGTGTAATAGAGCCCGATTCAAAAGCGGTAAATTTGATATTAAAAGTGGTTGCCAATCCGTAGTGGACGATAAAGAGCTGCACGATCATCGGCGTGCCCCGAAGGATTTCTACCCAAGCCGTCCCGATAAAACGCAGGATCGACCAGCGTGACATCCTGAGCAACGAAATGAGAATACCCACGATAAAACCGCCAACCACCGAAATGGCGGCCAAAAGGAGCGTAAATTCCAATCCCTTCAGGAAGTAATCGCGATATTCCCAAAAGATTTCAAATATTTTCATTCGTTCCCTTCCTTTCTTTGTTTCAAACCAATCCCCTGAGGTGACTTGCACTTGCGCTTGCGCTTCTCGCAAAAAAACAGAAAATAGCGTGATCACGCTATTTTCTGCAGTTTTTGATCCATCAACTTATTAGCGATTAGTTGGTTTGCTGATCCGCAAGCTCATTGGCGTCAGTGACGAACTGATCGATCTTTCCTTCTTGCTTCAGACGATCCAGCGTGGCATTTACTTTGTTCATCAAGTCCGTGTTGCCTTTCTTCACGCCAATGACATAGCCGTCCTCTTCTGCTGTCGGTTTAGCAGCGGTAATCGCCAGTCCTTCAACCTTTTTCAGATAAGACTCAGCTACCGGAGTTTCAATAACGGCCGCATCCACACGTCCGGATTTCAGCTGCATAATAATGTCGGAGATTTTGGCCAGGGAAGTCAGCTTTGCGCCTTTGATCCCTTTCGCAATGTCTTCCTGGATCGAGCCGGTTTGCACACCAATTGATTTGCCTTCCAGCGATTCCATTGTGGCATATTTGTCTTTGTCGCCTTCAGGAACTACGATCGACTGCTCGGCCTGATAATAAATATTAGACAAGTCTACCTGCTCGGCACGTTCTGGTTTAGGACTAAGACCGGAAATAACAAGATCTACACGTCCGCTGCTCAGCTCATTCAGGAGTGAGGAGAATTGCATGTCTTTAATTTCAAGCTCAGCATTCATATCCTTGGCAATTTCGCTTGCGATATTGATATCAATACCTACGATCTGGTCGTTCCCGTCCGAACCTTTAATGTGAAATTCAAACGGTGGATAGTCGGCGCTTGTGCCAAGAATCAGCTTTCCGCCAGTGCCGCTGCCTGCCGTATTTCCGGCGTTATCGGCTGGAGCCGTGCTGGCATTTCCGCTTCCTGTATTTGTGCTGGCGCCTGCGCCCGAGTTGTTATTATTTTGTCCGCATGCTGCAAGCATCATGGTAGTCAGCAGCAGACAGATGGTGAGGAATCCCCATTTTTTCTTCATGTTAGTCTCTCTCCTAATGAATAATTTAGTGTTACAAAAACCTTAAGTGTTTTGTACAGCAGGACTAATTATAGGACAAGTTGCATAGTTATGCAAAGGATTTTATGCAAATTAGTTTCACATTTTCATGTCAAGTTACATTCTATGGAAATAAGGTGTTCAAATTCAGCATATATAAGCTGCAAATTTGTTTCAAACAACCTGCTCCTTGGTTAATAATTGGCTACTCTTACTGGAGGTGATCAGATGCAGCTGGAAGCTTTTTATCATGTTTCAAGGGATAAATGGGCCTATGCATATGATCCCGAAACGATCCATTTGCGTGTGCAGACCAAACGGGACGATGTAGATCAGGTACTGGTTTGGACAGGAGACAAATACAATTGGGACGGCACCTTTGAAGAATTGGCCATGGAGAAAGCGGCCCATGACGATCTGTTCGACTATTGGGAGATCGAAGTGCACCCCAAATTCAAGCGTTTATCTTATTTATTTAAACTGGTGTCGGGGGATGAAACCGTCTTTGCCAATGATAAAGGTTTGCATGGCTGCCCCCCTTATCCGCCCGGAGGCAATTATGAAATTGCTTACCTGCATGAAATCGACGTCTTAAAAGTCCCGGAATGGGCTAAGAAAGCTGTGTTCTATCAAATTATGCCCGAGCGCTTCGCGAACGGCGATCCTTCCAATGACCCGGAGCAGACCGCTGATTGGGGTGATCAGCCGCAGATCGATAACTTTTATGGAGGAGATTTGCAGGGGGTTCTTGATCAGCTGGACTATTTAACCGAATTGGGTATTAATGCGGTGTATTTTACTCCTCTGTTTACCTCCCCTTCTTACCACAAATACGATATCGTCGATTACAAGCAGGTTGACCCCCACTTCGGCGATAACCAGCTGCTGAAGGATGTCGTCAAGGCCTGTCATGAGCGCGGAATCCGGGTCATGCTGGATGCGGTGTTCAACCACTGCAGCGAGCAGTTCCCGCCTTTCCAGGACGTACTGGCCAAAGGGGATCAATCCCCTTACCGGGACTGGTTTCACGTCCGTGAATTTCCGCTTGAAATTCGGGATGGCATCCCCACCTATGAAACGTTTGGTTTTTATGCTAATATGCCCAAATTTAACACCTCCAACCCCGAAGTTAAAAAGTACCTGCTGGGCGTCGCCGATTATTGGATTCGCGAAGTCGAGCTGGACGGCTGGAGGCTGGATGTAGCCGATGAAATTGACCACCATTTCTGGCGGGATTTCCGTAAGGTCGTCAAGAGCGCCAATCCGGAGGCCTATATCGTCGGCGAAGTGTGGAGCGACTCCTTGACTTGGCTTCAAGGTGACCAGTTTGACTCGGTAATGAACTATCCTTTCTCGGATAAAGTGCTTGAGTTCTTTAACGGGGGGATGGACGGGTACAGCTTTGCCAACTCCATGGGTTCCCTGTTGATGCGTTATCCCCAGCAGACGAACGAAGTCATCTTTAATATGCTTTGCAGTCACGATACTCCCCGGCTGTTGACCCGGCTTGGATTGGACAAAAGAAAGCTAAAGCTGTCCGTTGTCTTCTTGTTCACGTATATCGGCACACCGTGCATCTTCTATGGCGATGAAATCGGGCTGTCCGGCGAAGGCGATCCCGATTGCCGCAAACCGATGCAGTGGGACACGAGCCAGCAGGACCGGGAACTTTTCGACTTCTACAAGCTGATGATTGATCTTCGCAAAAAATATGACGCCCTGCGCAAAGGCCGCTTCCGCTTCCTGCAGGCCGAGCCTGACAATCCGTGCATCATCTACGAGCGGGCGGATCATCACACCCATTTTACGATTTGGATGAACAACACTCCTGAATACCAGGTGCTCAGCCACCCTATGGAGACTAGTGATTGGCGGGATGCCTTAACCGGCGAAACCGTGAAACCCAGTAACGGGATGATGAATGTTGGGCTTGATCCGTTTGGGTATCGTATTTTGTACCGCAAGATCAAGCCTTGAGCAGACAGACTTATGGAATTAAATGTTTTGAATTAAGCAGCATCATCAAACGGCAGCATGAATTTTACAGCGCAAGCCGTTTGGTGCTGTTTGGCTTGCATCTGAATAAAAAGCAAAGCCCGATCAGCGGTTCGGCTGATCGGGCTTGTATTTTAACTAATTTATTAAAAGTTAACTGGTTTGTTCTCGTTCTTGCTCTTCACTCTTCGCCCGCTGCTGCTTCAAACCCGCTAATCTGCCGATAAATCTCCGCATATTCGCCTGCCGATACACTCCAGCTGTAATCGCCGGAGAAGGCGTTTTTGACGATTTTCTTCCAATGCTCAGGCTGATGGTAAAATTGAATCGCCCGGCGGATCGTATAAAGCAAATCATGGGCATTGTAATGGGTGAACGTAAACCCGTTTCCTTCACCCTCGAACTCATTATAGGCCTTGACGGTATCGTTAAGCCCTCCTGTTTCACGGACAATAGGAATGCTGCCGTAACGGAGTGCCAGCAGTTGACTGATCCCACACGGTTCGAATTTGGATGGCATCAGGAACATGTCAGACCCCGCATAGATCCGACGCGACAGACTGTCGTCAAACCGGATTTGGGCGGACAACTTTTGAGGCTGACGATAGGCCGCTTCACGGAACCACTGTTCATATGCAGGATCCCCTGTGCCGAGGACCACGATCTGGACGTCATCAAAATAAAGCAGCTCATCCAGAATACGAAGAACCAAATCCAGTCCTTTGGGCTCAACCAAACGTGTCACCATGCTGAGCAGCGGTATATCCGGAGCAACTGGAAGACCCAGTTCTTCCTGCAGCTTAGCCTTGTTTTCACGTTTCTTGGTCAGATTGCTGCGATAGGTAACCGGCAAAGCTTTATCCGTAGCAGGATTATACAGCTTGGTATCAATACCGTTGACGATGCCGGATAACCGCCCGCTGATGGAGCGCAGCAGTCCGTCAAGTCCGTACCCGTAGAAGGATGTCTGGATTTCCTGCGCATAGGTCGGACTAACCGTAGTAACATGATCCGCAAACACCAGTCCGGCTTTCATGTAATTCACGTTGCCGTAATATTCCACTCCCTCCGGCGTAAAATAGCTGTTCGGCAGCCCCAGCAGATCCCCCAATACTTCATAAGGAAATATCCCTTGATAAAGCAAATTATGTACGGTAAATACCGTCTTGATGTCTGCATAGAAAGGATTAAGTCCATAATGATGGCGAAGCAGCAGCGGAACAGGTCCTGTATGCCAATCGTGCACATGAATCACATCAGGCTGGAAATCAATGACCGGAAGAATATCCAGCACAGCTCTGCTGAAGTAGGCAAAACGCTCTCCGTCATCACCGTACCCGTAAATCCCTTCCCTCGCGAAATAGTCTTCGTTATCGATGAAATAAACCTTGATCCCTTCGTAGGTCAGCATCTCTACACCGCAATATTTCTCCCGCCAGCCTACATAAACACTTGTTGTTCCTACATGGACCATGTCCTGCTTAAAGCTGTCCGGTATCATTTTGTGTTTAGGCATGATCAGACGGACATCATGTCCTTCCTTTAATAAAGCTTTGGGCAATGCACCGATTACGTCGGCAAGTCCGCCCGTTTTGACAAAAGGGGTTCCTTCTGCTGCTGCAAAACATATCTTCATTTGACCGCTCTCTCCTTTGAATGGGCTGATTTGCTTTTAAGTTTAGGTTTGCCGACCGCAGCGGAGGCTGTTCTTTTCCAAATCGTCACGCTTAACGGCGGCAGCTTCAGCTCGATGCTATGGATCTGATCATGCCACTCGATCTTTTCAGCCGTTAGCGGGCTGCCGTTGGGCGTTCCGCCGCCTCCGAAGTGGGTATCTTCGCTGCTGAAAATCTCCTTATAAACACCGGCTTTAGGTACACCGATCCGGTATCGCTCGCGGTACACCGGCTGGAAATTGATAACGACGAGCAGCGTGTCTCCGCTTTTTTTCCCTTTTCGCATAAAAGCAATGACACTCTGCCCGGCATCGTGCGGTGTCAGCCATTGATAGCCGTCCATGCCATGGTCGTGCTCCCAAAGCGCATTTTCCCGCATATAAAAATGATTCAAAGCTTTCGTATACTCCAGCATCAGCCGGTGGGAATCGTAATCCAGCAGGAACCAGTCCAGCTGGTCCTGGTCTTTCCATTCAATAAACTGACCAAACTCTCCGCCCATAAACAGCAGTTTCTTGCCCGGAGAAGTCAGCTGGTAAGCAAGAAGCACACGAAGCCCTGCAAATTTCTCTTCATAAGACCCCGGCATTTTATCCAGCAGCGACTTCTTACCGTGGACAACCTCGTCATGCGAAAGCGGAAGCGTATAGTTCTCGGAATAAGCATAAACGATTGGAAAGGTCAGCAGATTATGTTTGGAAGGCCGATCCCAGAAAGGGGTCTCCACATAACCCAGCGTATCGTTCATCCAGCCCATGTTCCATTTGTAATTAAAACCGAGTCCGCCTTCTTCAACGCTCCGGGTCACCATCGGCCAGGCGCTGGATTCTTCCGCCATCATTAAAGCATGCGGATAATGCCGGGCTACAGCCTGATTCAGTTCCTTCAGAAACTGGATCGCCTCCAGGTTGTCGGTGCCGCCGAATTCGTTCAGCCGGTATTGACCTTCGCTTTTTTCAAAATCCAATCTCAGCATGCTGGTTACCGCATCCACTCTAAGACCGTCAAAATGGTACATATCCATCCAATAAAGCGCACTTGATATCAGAAAAGAACGGACTTCCGGCTTGCTGAAATCAAAGCTTAGCGTTCCCCAGCCGGGTTTGTCCGCCTTCAGCGGATCACTGTACTCAAACAGCGGGGTTCCATCAAACAGTCTCAAACCATGATCGTCTCTTGCAAAATGTCCAGGCACCCAGTCCAGCAACACTCCGATATCGTTCTGGTGGCACTGATCCACGAAATACATCAAATCCTCGGGTTTGCCATACCGGCTGGTCGGCGCAAAATATCCAGTTGCCTGGTAGCCCCAGGACAAGTCATAAGGATGTTCGGTCAGCGGCATAATTTCAATGTGGGTGTATCCCATTTCCTTGACGTAAGGAATCAATAAATCAGCCATTTCCCGGTACGTATAAAATTCACCGTCTGCTTTCTGGCGCCAGGTTCCGAAATGCATTTCATAAATATTCAGCGGCTTCCTGTAGGGAATGCGGTTTTTGCGCCTCCAGGCGCCGTCTCCCCATCGGTAACCGTCTATGGATGCCACCACAGATGCCGTATTCGGCCTTACTTCAGCGTGGAAGGCATAGGGATCTGCTTTAAGAAAGACCCTTCCATCCGGACCTGTAATTTCATACTTGTAAAATGTTCCTTGGACGATTCCTGGGAAAAAACGACTCCAAAAACCCGATTCGGGTATCTTATATAAAGAGTCGTTCTCTCCCCTCCAACCGTTCCAATCTGAAGCAATTCCAACATGGCGTGCATGCGGTGCCCAAACGGTGAAACGAACCCCGCTGAGTCCATTTTCAACGGTCAGATGAGCTCCGAGCGAACGATAGCTGCGATATAAAGTTCCTTCGCGGAACAAATAAATATCTTGTGGTGAAATCGCTACTGCGTGGTTATCTGCGGCCATGTCCGACACCTCATCACATCCAATCTCCATATTTAAAGATGATATATGTTCTTTATTACCCTTATTCATAAATATTGAAAAGGAAAAGGAACAAATTGTCATTGTTTTTGTAATTTTTCAAATCATTCCAAAGTAAAATGGTTTCAACATCAGTATATCTCGTTTATTTATGTACTACACTGACCTAAACAAATTCGGGAGGGAAACGACATGAGTAATAAACAATGCATTGCCATGCTACTTGCGGGAGGAGAGGGCCGCAGACTGTCTCCGCTCACCTCAAGTCAAGCAAAACCGGCGGTGCCGTTCGGCAGCCGTTATCGAATTATCGATTTTCCTCTCAGCAACTGCGTCAATTCCGGCATTGATACAATCGGCGTATTAACCCAATATGAAGCTGATTCGCTGCACAATCACATCGGAGACGGAACTGCCTGGGGCCTTGGAACCAAGGAAAATGGAGGTATCGCTTTACTCCCTTCTTATCAAACCGGTTCGGATGAATATTTAGGAACAGCTGATGCCATTTATAAAAATATGGAATACATCGACCGTCAAAATCCGGAAAACGTGCTGGTTCTGTCCGGCGACCATATTTATCATATGGACTACCGTCAAATGCTTGAAGCCCATTTGAAATCAGGAGCTCCTGCCACCATTTCCGTGATGCCTGTTCCTTGGGAGGAAGCACACCGTTTCGGCGTTATGGTGACGGACGATCAATATAGAATAACGGAGTTTGCAGAGAAACCCGAGAAACCGCAAAGCAATCTGGCTTCCATGGGCATTTATTTGTTCAAGTGGAGTTATCTGAAACAGCATTTGATCGAAGACGCCTCAGACGATAAGTCGAGTCATGACTTTGGTAAAGACGTAATTCCTAAAATGCTGGCAGGTGAAGCAACCCTGCAGGCTTATCCATTTAAAGGATATTGGAGAGACGTAGGTACGGTCGGCAGCTTATGGGAAGCCCATATGGATCTGCTTTGCGAAGAAAGCGATTGGAAGCTTCACAAAGAGGCATGGCCGATGTATACGAATGAGTCGGCATCCGATTTGAAAACATCCAAGCACAGCGGTATTCCTGCGAAAAGCTCGATGATTCACGACAACTGCGCGCTGGAAGGTTATGCAGAAAGATCCGTTGTCTTCGGCGGCACCGCGATCGGCAGATTTACGAAAGTGAAAGACAGCGTAGTCATGCCGAACGTACAAATCGGACGAAACGTGCTTGTGGAATGTGCCATTATTGGTGAAGGCGCCATGATCAAAGATGGAGCCATTATCAAAGGCACTCCGGATCAAGTCGTTGTGATCGGTCCGGGTGAAACGGTGCTGGCCAAACCAGCCGTCCGTTCCCAGTCTTCGAGATTGCTCAAAGAAGTTTATGACAATACGGCGCTGCGCGCTGGAGGAATGTCCTCTTAATTTCCTATATGGAAACACCTATATATTAGCACAAAAAAAGCCGGGCTATAAAGAGCCGGCTTTTTTTGTCGTACAAGCATCTCTGCGAGTATCTTGTTCGGTTGTTACTGGTACTGGTCGTTCATACAGATTGGCAAAATGATCTTGTTGTTCAGAAATCCCCATATACGCAAAGCCTTGATTCTGATAATACAGGTTCAGCACCTCATTGTTCCTTCTGCAGTCGAGTCTCAAACCCTTCTTGCCGTCTTTGACCGTTTTGTCCATTGTCCAGTCCAGGAAGGACTGCCCCAGACCACAATGCCGGTAAGGCACGCTGACCGTCAAACGGTGTAAATAATAATAATTCGGATCATCCATGGACTTCCAATAACCAGGGTCCGAGGACTGCAGGGTAAACATTCCTGCCGGTTTCTCCCCGTCGAATGCGATATACACAATTCGTCTGCTGAAATATGACCGAACCTCGTCTTCCGTAAACTGCTCGGGTCTCCATTGGTTAATCCCCTTCTCCTGCATCCACTCGGCTGCTTCAATCAGCAGCTTGCGGACGTTGTCCACGCTGTCGGAAGATGCCTGGACCAAGGTGAAAAATCTGGCGGAGGCCGTAATCAAATCAAACTTCTGTTTAGAAGACATCCCCCGTCTCCCTCCGTTTCCGGCATTGTATTTAGATGTATTTAGATGAATTTAGATGTCTTTGGCTGCCCGCGCCGATTCCTCAGCACTGACGATATTATCAGCATCAGCAGAACCAGCCGAATCACCGGATCCATCAGGATGCTCCGAGTCTGCCTTCATAAGCGGCAGCGTCACTTGAACCGTTGTCCCTGTGCCCAGCTCGCTTTCCATGTTAATGGTCCCTTTATGGAGCTCGACGAGCTGCTGGGTAATGGCCAGGCCAAGCCCGGTTCCGCCGCCTTGATGATTCACCTGGAAGAAACGATCCTTGACGCGGCGCAGATTCTCTTCACTGATCCCGATCCCGGTATCCTTCACGCTGATGGCCGCCGTCTCTTCTGCTTTGGACACCAACAGGTAAATGATCGAATTCTCATGCGAGAATTTGATCGCGTTATCCACGATATTCAGGAAAACCTGCTTCAGCCGGTTGGCATCCCCGGACACCATCACAGGCTGCTCGGTTTCCCCTTCCAGCTTCAGATGAATTTGCTTCTGCTCGGCTTTAGCCCAGACATTCAGCATAATCTCCTGCAGCAGCTCGGTGATGTTAACACTTCCGATGACCAGCTTCATCTCATTCTGCTGCAGCTTGCTGAAGTCGAGCATTTCCTCCACCAGACCAATCAGACGATCCGTTTCTTTGGAAATGATCTTCATTCCGATCTCAGTTTCTTCCTTATCGAAGCCGCCCATGGTCAACGTCTCGCTCCAGCCTTTAATGCCGGTCAGCGGCGTCCGCAGCTCATGAGAAATCGAAGAAATGAAATCGTCTTTGATCTGATTGCTCCGCACAATCTCCTGGGCCATAAAGTTTAGGGTGGCGGCCAGCTCACCAAGCTCGTAAGCATAGTCGCCCTTAACCCTGACGTCAAAATTCCCCTTAGCCATTTGGGAAGAAACGGCCTGGATATTATTGATCGGCTTCACAATGGAATTGGCGAGTCCCATGCTGAACAGAAGCACGACCGCCAGAACGATCACCCCAACGACGATCGACAGCAGCGTAATATTCATCAGCTTCTCATTCACCAGCTCCAGCGAGGTCACATAGCGGATGATAAATTTATTCGTACCGTTGACCTTCAGCGGGCTGGAGACTGCCATAACCAGTTCTCCGGTTCCCGGCTGCCTGCCGATCCATTTGCTGATGTTCCCGGCCCTTGCCTGCACCACATCGCTGGTCTGTACCGGCCTGTCGACCTGGAAATCGGTGCTGTTCGTCAGCACCACACCGTCTCCGTTCACGATCTCAACCTCGGTATTCACCAGCTTAAAGGTCTGGATCATGTCCGGCAAATAACTCAGCTCGTCTTCTTCATTCTGCTTGACATATTTCTGGAAATAATCCGAAGCCCAGGCCGCGTAATTCTCTAAATGAGTGCTTATGCTGTTGTAATAATAAGACCGGATCGCAAACATAAAGATCACTTCAACAAGCAGCAGTGTCACAAACACCACGATGAAATAATGCATAACGATCTGGCGGCCGATGCCTTTTTTGATCATTTACTATCGCCTTTCCATTTGTAGCCGTGACCCCATACCGTCTGCAGGTATTCAGGCTCGGATGGATTGCTTTCGATTTTCTGCCGGAGCCGGCGGATATTGACGTCCACAATCTTTGGATCGCCCATATAATCCTTGCCCCAAACATGATCGAGCAGCACATCGCGGCTAAGCGGCGTATTCTCCTGCTCGAGGAAATATTGAATAAGCGAAAATTCAGTCGGCGTCAGCTCCAGCAGCTGCCCGTTTTTCTTAAACTGCTTGGAGATCAGATCCAGTGAAAAAGGTCCCGACGTGAACGATACTTTGGCGCTGCTTTCCCGGTAAACGTTCACCCGCCGCAGCAGCGAATGAATTCTCGCAATCAGCTCGGTTGGACTGAACGGCTTGCTGACATGGTCATCCGCGCCTACAGACAAGGCATACACCTTGTCCTGCTCCTGCACTTTGGCCGTCAGAAAAATAATGCCGATCCGTTCGTTCGTCTCCCGGACTCTCCGGCACACTTCAAACCCGTCAATGCCCGGAACCATGACATCGAGCAAGGCGATGTCAATGTCCGGAACCGTAGTCAGCTTGCTTAACGCCTCATAGCCATCCGCCGCCTCCAGGACATCAAATCCGTTGCGTTTCAGATTGATGACGATAAAACTGCGGATCGATTCTTCATCTTCCAATATCAATACTTTACTCACAGCCGTTAACCCTTCCTCTCCAGTCTATTCTATTGTCCTTAGCCGATTGTCCCGTTCGTATTATCTCTAAGCGGTCTATTGTTCAACCCAGCCGGTCTTGGCATTTGTGTTGAGCCCCCTGTATCCGATCACCCGGTCGGTGGTGCGTTCAAGCAGCTTCCAGTCTGCTTTGTTCCGATCCCATTGGGATAAGGTGAAATATTTGACTTCAAGCACCGTGTGCCCGTTGTCCGTTCTTACAAACTTAATGTATTGATTCTTGATCGACTTTGTATCGATCGTTACCTTGCCAATCAGATCCGTCGGAATCGGCAGACCCAGGAATTCTTCCCATACCGGCTTTCCTTCAGAATCCACCTGATAATAATTATACAACCAAGGGATATCTTCCAGAGAGAAGCCGTCCCAGCCTGCAGGCTTCTGAAGCAGCCCGTATTCCAGAATACCGTCTCCATTCACATCACCACTCGGAATACGGTCATCCTTGTAGGTTTGATCCTGGCCAAGCACTTGAAGCAGCTTGCCGCTCTTCATGGTGATTACTAAGGTATAAGATGAATTTCCTGCGGCGTTTAATGAAACATCAAGCATGATTCCCTGTTCACCGCCGGATGCTATTTTACCAGTCACCATATTGTAGTAGCCGTTAATGTTGGAATCGAGATCCAGCTGATCGAGCTGCTCGAAGGACTTCCCGTCATATTGATAGGTTGTTACGTTAGAGAACTCGTTTTTCTTGAAATATACGATGGACAGGTCCGTTTTGCCGTCCGCATTCAAATCGTTAACCACATAATACGTGTAAGGAAGCTCTACCAGAATTTTCTCCAGTTTGCCGTCAGTGAAAGAATAGACAGACAGCCCCTTCTGTACCTGCTGCTCACCGCTTGAATAGCCGGCAATAATATCGATCTTTCCATCGTTAGTCAAATCGGCCAGCCTTAACGATTCAAGAACCTGCCCTTCTCCGTCGATCTTTGCCTTAGGGGACCAGGTCCCGTTATTGTTGACGAATACAACGCCGTGAATCGGCACGGGATCGTCCGGTGTTTCATAGAAAATAAGCGCTTCATTATGTCCATCGTTGTTCAAATCCACAACCCGGATTAAACTGGTCGTGCCATCGTCGTTTGGACGTATCAAAGTTCCGCCGCTGGGCAGCTGAGCCAGATATTGGTTGACCACGCTCTTTAGCGACTCATTGTCGGAAGTGAGCTGCGGAGCCTTCATGGAGGCTTTGGGATCAAAATCAAGATTACAGCCGCTCAGGACAAACATTAGAAGACATACGAGCAAGAGGCCCAGTCTGTTTCTGCCTTTCAACCGCATCACTCTTTCCATGCTAAATCAGCTTCTTCTCGCTGCTTGTTAATCTTCTGCCTGCCACATCAAGCACCAGCTTGCCTTCGGCGACACCCCAGATTCGGGTACACCATCGTTCAGCCAATTCAATCGGCAGCGCCGCTATTACCGTTTTCCCCTGCTCCTGGCAAATCGATTTCAGCGTTTGAAGCACACGATCGGCAGAATGAGGATCAAGTCCAACCACCGGTTCATCGGCCGTAATGACAGATGCGCCGTGGACAAGCGCCATGCAGATCGCGATACGCTGCTTCTCTCCACCGCTCAGCTTGCCTGCCGGAACCTTTGCTTTATCCAGCAGACCAAACCGCTCCAGCTCGTCCATCGCTCCCATATAATCGTCGGAACGGACAGCACCGGTCAAGCGGCGCCACCATGGCGTCTGGCCGGCCTGGCCAATCAGCACATTCTTGTGAGCCGTTTTGTTCGGATTCAGCTGGGGATTCTGTTCGAGATAAGCGAACTGGGATTTATTTTTCATAGAAGCGCGGCCGCTTTCGGAAATCAAGCTCTCCCCCTGGGAGGTATAAGTGCCTTCATTCCAGCGGGTGCGCAGAGCCAGACAGCGCAGCAAAGTACTTTTACCGCTGCCGCTCGGCCCGACGATACCGATCATTTCCCCTTCCCCGAATTCCATGGAAATATGATCGAGAATGGTTTTTCCTTCTGAAGACATATGTTTGGTCAACCCTGTAACTTTATACATCGACTAATCTCCTTTTGACTTTTGACAACCGGTACTCCCTAACCTTTAGTGTAGGGGAAACGGAACATAAAATCCAGCTTGAAAGCGTTTCAGGGAGTTTCAGCTTTGTTACTTTTATCTCGTATTACTTTTAGACGAGCTGCTTTTGAACAGGAACCCGGATAAGGCAAACAAAATATATCCCGAGCCCAGCAGCAGGAACAGCGCGCTCGTAAGCCCTGTTTCCATCAGCGCGCCGCTGATGTTAGGGCCAACCATACTTCCTGCGTTAAAATGGAACGAAGCGACCACGTTGGCAGCCGGCAGCGAGGCACGGGGCAGAATGTCCGCTGCAAAAGCCAGCCCCAAAGAGAAGAACGAACTGACCAGCCCTCCGGCCAGCATAAAAATAATAAGCAGCGGCCAGAAGGAGGCCCCGCTAAGCGGAACGGCAAAGAACAGCAGACCGCCGAGGAGCCCGGCGGCCATCAGCACCTTTTTCCGTCCGATCCGGTCACTGAGCAGCCCAAGCGGCAGCTGAAGAATCAGGCCGCCGATCCCGAAGAAGGGCAGCAGCGTCGAAATCTCTCCCGAATCGAGGCCGATCCGCAGGCCATATATCGGGAAAGTGCCGCTCATGCCCGCTTCCATATAGCCGTACAGCAAGGCAGGAATCAGCGCAAACCAGGCCATCGCATATACCGTGGCGTATCTTCTGCCTCCCTTCTCCTCATGGGCCTCCTGGCGGAGAGGATGAGTATCCTTGAGTCTGTATATAATAACCAGCACCAAAGCAAGGAACAGGCCGGACAAAACGATAAACGGAGCCATATGGCCAAAATGCAGCAGCTTGATGCCAAGCGGACCAAAGCTGAAGCCCAGTCCGTAGAACATGCCGTAAAGCGAGATGATCCTTCCACGCTGGTTCGGCGGCGTCACCAGCAGCAGCCACAGCTGGGCCGCAAAATTGATGGCGCTGTCCCCCATCCCGACGATTAAGCGGAGCACAAACCAAAGCGACAGGTTTGAGGTCAGCGGGAATAAAGGAAGCGCAGCGGTGACGGCGATCAAACCGCCTATCAGGAGCTTTTTAAATCCGGAAGCCTTTAATAAACGCTCTGCCATGACCGACATAGCAAACGATCCTATATATAAAGCCGCGGCATGAAAGCCGTTAACTGAGGAGGGAATCCCTCTCTGTTCCATAAAGATAGATAAAACCGGAAGCAGCAAGCCTTGACTTAATCCTGCTACGACTACGACTGAAATCAGAATCGCAATTGGTCCGTAAGACTCTCCCCCTTGACCAAAACGGGACCTGATGGCTGAAAACCTTGATGACATTGCTTAACCTCCATTTTTTCTAAACACAGCCACGCCAAAGCGGCCTTTAACCAGCTGTTAGCCGACCGTAAGGCAAAAATCCATCAAACTTAAACATTATAGTGGACAAGCTTGAAATGAACAAGCCATAATGGAAATAAATCACCAATCGAATCCATTCATCCTGGGAGGTACATAGATTATGTCCTACAAAGTAAGGGTGGACGTATCTTCGATCTACGAATTCCTGAACAGCTTTATCATTTACAGCAGCTCCCGCTGGATCAACAATCTGGACCTGGGACATGAGTGGGTGGCGGAATCAAGAGCCAAACTGACCCGTCAGGAAGCTGAGCTGCTTGATGAAGTCTCGGGCTGGCCCTTTGGGAATGTGGACCTTCTGCTGGGCTGGGCCGTTCAGAGGAAGCCGAAGATGCGAATCCCTGATTTTCTGGATTATCTGGAGCATGGGGACGCCGAGGACGTTCACGGTCAGGTTTTGAAGCTGATGCCCAATCTGAAACCTGACACCATCGAGTTTGTCCGAACCCGGTATATCCCGCTTCTGCGCATTTGGTATGAACGATATTTTAAACATATAGAACAAGAGCACGAACACTATTTGCGGGAAGACGCTCTTGAGAAGAAGACCCTGGAAAGCAAAATGGAGCCCGTTGATTTAATCGAGATTTCCACCAGTGGTATTCTGGTTGGCGAACACCTTCCTATCGAAGAGGTTGTTCTGCTGCCAACGCTTCATCTTAGACCTTTAAATACATATTGTTTCTTTGACCGATTGTTGATGCTGCAGTACCCGGTAGATTTTCCGGAAAAAGAAGGACAGCCTCCGAACATTCTGCTTCGTCTTACCCGGGCGCTCGCCGATCCAAAGCGGCTGAACCTGCTCCGGTTCATTTCCGAATGTGGTCCGCTTTCGCTTTCAGAAATGAAAGAACGTTTGCCCGAGCTGTCCGATCAGCTGACTCATCACCTGATGCGGCTCCGGGTCGCCGGTTTGCTGCACATCCATCTGGAAGTCAACCAGCAGGAGAATCAGCACGAAACTTACAGCCTGCGTGAAGACGGAATAGCGGATCTCCAGATTTTTCTTGAATCTTATATTCAGGTATAATAAACAAATGATCAGACAACTTAGGAGCAACTGAGGCAGTAAAGGAGCAATATCACTATGACAATGAACCCGCGTTTACATCAGCACATTATATTTGATTTAGATGACACACTGATTTATTGCAACAAATATTTTGAAGCCGTTCTGGATGAGTTCACCCGCCTGCTTCGCACCCTGCTCGGCAAAGATCAGCTGACTGCGGAAGAGATTCGGGCCAAACAAGTCGAGATCGACGTAGCCGGCGTCCAACAGGTAGGCTTTGCCAGCCATCATTTTCCGGAATCCATGGTTGAAACGTACCGGTATTTCGCAACACTGCTCGGCCACCGGGTCAGTCAGATTGAAGAAGCGCGAATTACCAAACTTGGCTCAAGCGTGTACGAGCAGCTTGTTGAACCTTATCCCGGCATGATCGAAACGTTGGATGTGCTTAAAGCCCAGGGGCACGACTTGTACCTCTATACAGGCGGCGAAACTGCGATCCAGCAGCGCAAGATCGACCAGATGAAACTTGATGTTTATTTCGAAGACCGGATCTATATCCGGCAGCATAAAAATGTAGAGGCACTGGAGGAAATACTGTCCACCCACTCGTTTGACCGCAGCCGGACCTGGATGATCGGCAACAGTCTCCGTACCGATATCGAACCGGCCATCAAAGCAGGCATCAACTGCATTTATTTAAAACAGCCGGACGAATGGGTGTATAACATTATCGAATTAAAACCGGCCAAAGACACAACCATGTACACCATTACTTCCTTGGAGCAAGTGCCGGAAGTCATTGCCGAGAATATCGCCATCAAACATAAACGGACCCTTTAAGGGTCCGTTTCCGTTATGTCTGCGTTAGGAATTCTTCATTACCGAATAGAGTTCTGGCGGATGCTAATTTAATAATCAGCTGAGAGAAACACACAAGCTGCCTGCCCCATTCGGGATGGACAGCTTGTGTGTTTTGTAGCTTTGTGGCTTTGTGGGCATCGTTTGCCTCATGCGCTTCTCGCGCTTGGTTTGCATTGTGCGCTTCGTATGTTGCTTGATCCATGATCCGTGACAACAGCGCCCATGTATCATGTATCATTTATCAGTTACCAGTTATTTATCTCTGTTCGCTTGATCCGCGCTCGCTTCCCCCGCCACGTCCCAGCGGCTGCGGAACTTTTCCAGATTCGGGTGCAGAGCTTCTCCGGGGGCAGTGGAGAGAATCAACCTGATTCTCTTGATCACTTCTTTAAAAGCATCGTAACCGGCCAATCGGTTAGCCATTTCCGGTGTTACATACAGAAAGAGAGGCCCGCCGTAGATCTCCTCAAGATGGCGCACGGCCGCTTCAAAAGGCGTATATTTCTTACGCCGTCCCTCCCAGCTTTCCAGTGTGACCAGTGAACTGCCGGACTCCTGCTTCCAGGCAATCAGCGACTTCTCCCGCTTATGATAAGGAAGGACAGGGATTTTCGTCATCCGCCGTAACGTTTCTTCATGCAGCGGGTACAGCACCAGCTTGGTGAAGTTCCGCTGCCGGGCCGTAACCAGGGCTGCTGCCAGTTCCTCCTCCAGATCCTCTTCCCGTTCTGATTCAAAGCTGTCGTAAAATACCAGCACGCCTTTAACCGTTCGTACCGGCGGTTCATATCCAAAAGGCACTTGAGCCGTTTCCCTTTTCATAGGTCCTCCTTGCTGCGGTTGTCTTTCATATAATATATAGCTAATATATAGCTTACCCTTTTACCGGGTCGTTACATCCGTTAGGAAGGTCTGCTATAACACAAGAATTTCACTCCGATAATTATACCGGGAGAATTCTGCCCGATCTTATTCCCGTTCCAACCTCAGCTGCCCGGTTGAAGCGTCCGCCAGTACAATCCGTGCCTTAAATTCCGCGCCTGCCTCCGGTTTAAACGACAGCAGCTGGGTACGGCCTTTCTGAATCAAGGCGCTTAACATGGCTTTGGAAATATTTTTCCCGTTAAATTCCTTCCAAATGACAAACCCGCAGCCCTGCTTAAAATGCGTACAGCCGTATCCCTTGCGGCCCTCGATCAGCTGTCCGCCGCAGCCTTGACGGGGACACCCGCCAAACACTTCTCTTGCTGCAGGTGTGTTGGCAGCTTGAACTTTGCCTGTATTAGAAGCAGCAGCAGCTACGGTAGCTGTATCGGCAGTAGCTGGCGCAGCAGTTCCAGTCCGCCGCACGGCCGTTGCCGTTATGCCTCCCCGGAAGCTCTGCGTCTTCTCCCCGGCGGAAGACGCAGAAGCGCCGCGCGGACTGCGGACTTTTTTGGCCTGTTTCTGCTGGCCTTCAAATAAAGAAGCATCCGCCTTCTGCTGCACCCGGACTTTGTCCACGATGGAAACGGTAAACCGTTTGACGTTCTCCATAAATTTTTCAGCTTCCGCTTCTCCCCGTGAGATCTGGTAAAGACGGCGCTCCCATTGGCCCGTCATTTCCGGCGAGGTAAGCAGCTCGACACCTGCATGGCGGATCAGCTCGATGGCGGTGCGGCCTTTTTGCGTGACCGTGATTTTTTTCCCCTGCATCACGATGTATCCGACCTTCTTCAGCCGTTCAATCGTAGCAGCACGGGTGGCCGGTGTGCCAAGTCCAGCATCCTTCATCGCTTCGCGCAGCTCATCGTTCTCCAGCTGTTTGCCCGCGCTCTCCATCGCCTTCAGCAGTGTGCCTTCCGTGTAGGCTTTGGGCGGTTTGGTCGCCTTTTCTTTGGCGTCGGCTTTTTTGCAGAGTACAACTTGATCCGGATCAACGGAAAAAGGTTCGCTTACCAGCTCTTCCTCCTGCTCGTCTTCGTCGTCTTTTTTCTTGCGGCTCCGCGAGCCTGAACCAGAGCCTGAAGCACTCCCGTCATCTGCCTGGCAAATCTTCCAGCCCAGAGACAGCAGCTCTTTTACATTGGTTTTGAAGGTTTCGTCCTGGACGACTGTCAACACCGTATGCTGCTTGTATTCCGCAGGCGGATAGAAATGCGCCAGAAAACGCCGGATCACCAGATCGTAAATCTGCTGCTCCTCTTTGCTGAGGGAAGACGGACGTTTCAGCGTCGGCAAAATCGCATGGTGATCCTCAACGCGCTGCGGGTTGCAGACCGCCTTGTTGTTTTTATGGACCCGTCCTGGCTCCGCGCCATCGGCCAATTCCTTATATGGCGACGATTTCAGCATCTGCAGCGTCTTCTGCATGCCGTCGATGTTTTGTTCCGTCACATAGTTGGAGTTCGTACGCGGGTACGTGATTACCTTGTGACGCTCATACAGCGCCTGCGCAATGTCCAGCGTCTTCTTTGCCGAGAAGCCGTATTTCGCATTGGCTTCCCGCTGAAGCAGCGTCAAATCGTACAGTCTGTAAGGATATTCCTTGGTGTCCTTCACGTCATATTGCGTGATCCGCCCCTGCTGCTTGCGCACCTTCTCGGCAATCGCCGCCGCTTTCTCGGCATCCGTTAATCTCTCTCCCTGCCAAGTACCCGTATAAGAACGTTCCCCCTGCTGAAATACCGCTTTAATTTCGAAAAAAGTCTGCGAATCAAACTTCTCAATCTCGATCTGACGGTCATAGATCAGAGCAAGCACCGGCGTCTGCACCCGTCCTACGGACAGCAGCTCCTTATGTTTGGTTGTAAAAGCTCTGGAGGCATTCATGCCCACCAGCCAGTCCGCTTCGCTCCTTGCCCGCGCTGCCATCGTCAGGTTATCGAACTCATGCCCGTCCCTCAGACTGCTGAAGCCTTGGGCAATGCTCTCGGAGGTCAAATCGGAAATCCACAGCCGTCGCACCGGCTGCCGTAATTTAAGCTGCTGCTGAATCAACGCAAAAATATACTGCCCCTCCCGCCCGGCGTCACAGGCATTAACGATCTTGTCGCAGCGTTTCGCCAGCTCCGCGATCGTCTTCAGCTGATCCTTCGTCTTCGGGTTCGGCACAATCCTGAACTGCTCCGGAAGGATCGGCAGATCATTGAAATTCCATCTCTTGTATTTCTCATCATACGCATCCGGTTCAGCCAGCCCCAGCAGGTGGCCGATCGCCCATGTAATGATATAATTGTCGCCCTCCAGATAGACTCGGTTATTCTTGGCCCTAGGTTCAATCACCCGGCCAATAGTCCGTCCCATGTCCGGTTTCTCTGCAATTACGAGCGTCTTCAAACCCATTCCCCTTTCTCTCGCGAAAGAAAGGACTTCCGCCTGCCATTTCAGCATTCGGCGAAAGTCCTTCTCTACCATGTCTTTCATTATAACATATTTAGGGAATAACTGCCCAAAACAGCTTGAGCCCCAGGATAATAACCGAGAAAAAACCCGTATCCTGCCTCACGCAGAATACGGGTTCACCGAGTAATAAAATGAAGCTTATATAACTCCTACCAAGGATCAAGGAGTTTTACGCCAGTACCGTAGCGCCCATCAGGAACTTGTCGACTTCACGGGCAGCCTCGCGGCCTTCGTTAATCGCCCAAACCACGAGACTTTGACCGCGGCGCATATCGCCGGCAGCAAAGACCTTCTCATTGTTGGTTACGAACTTGCCGTATTTGGCTTTTACATTCGTTCTGCGATCCGTTTCCAAACCGAGCTGCTGAACCAGTGTTTGTTCGGGTCCATCAAAACCGATCGCGATCAAAGCAAGCTGAGCCGGGAATACGCGTTCTGTACCCGGAATTGGTTGATAGATTTTGCGGCCTGTTTCGTCCACAATACGTTCGATTTGGATTGTATGCAGCTCTTTCAGGTTGCCGTTCTCGTCACCCACAAATTTGGTGGTCATAATCGAGAACTCGCGCGGATCGTTGCCGAATACCGCTTTTGCTTCCTGGTGCGCATAATCCAAAGTGTAAACGTTCGGGAACTGCGGCCAAGGGTTCTGAATCGGGTCGCGCTCCAAAGGCGCTTTCGCATGGGTACCAAATTGGGTTACGCTGCTGCAGCCGTGACGCAAAGCTGTAGCCACGCAGTCAGAACCGGTGTCGCCGCCGCCAATGACGATAACATCTTTGCCTTCAGCGGATAAATATTGACCGTCTTCGAGATTGCTGTCCAGGTAGCTCTTAATCGTGCCGTTCAGGAATGGCATGGCGTATTCTACGCCTTTGAGATCGCTGCCTTCAATATTGAACTCGCGAGGTTTGGTAGCGCCGCCGCAAAGTACAACTGCATCGTAATCATCAACCAGCTGCTGAGCCGGGATGTCTTTGCCGATCTCCGTATTCGTGATAAACGTAATGCCTTCGGCTTCCAGCAGCTTCACGCGGCGTTCCACAACACTTTTATCGAGCTTCATGTTTGGAATACCGTAAGTAAGGAGTCCTCCGACACGGTCCGCACGTTCGTACACCGTTACCAGGTGACCCGCTTTATTAAGCTGGGCAGCGGCCGCAAGGCCGGCAGGTCCTGAGCCAACGACCGCTACGCGCCGTCCGGTCCGTTTCTCAGGAGGTTCAGGTACGACCCAACCTTCCTCAAAACCTTTTTCGATAATAGCCTCTTCAATGGTCTTAATCGTAACAGGCTGTCCAATCAAGCCTACCGTACAAGACCCCTCGCAAGGCGCCGGACAAATGCGGCCCGTAAACTCGGGGAAATTGTTGGTTTTGTGAAGACGGTCCAGCGCTTCTCTCCAAAGTCCACGGTAAATGAGATTGTTCCATTCCGGAATCAGATTGTGTACCGGGCAACCCGATGTTCCGCCAGTCATGTCAATTCCTGTATGGCAGTAAGGCGTTCCGCAGTCCATGCAGCGGGCACCCTGAGTACGAAGTTCTTCTTCGGACATATGTTTGTGGAACTCTTCCCAATCCTTGATCCGCTCCGCAGGACTACGATCGCCCGGAAGCTGGCGTTTAAATTCCATAAAACCCGTAGGTGTAGACATAACCATTCCCCCAGTCTCTTCGTTATCCTTACTCTTGTTCATGTTTCAACTAGTTTATCACCGCATATGTCAGCATTTTAATGGACTTATGAGCGAAATGTTTGCACTTTTTTACACTTCTCTACGAACGTTCGTAGGTGAGGAATTTGTATTTGTACGGATTTTTTTCGTCGGTTAACCCCTGGCGTTCCTCGGTCAACTGAAAAAGACTCCAGTCAATCTCAGGCATCACCACGTCTCCTTCAATGCTCTCCTCGATCTCCGTAACCAGCAGTTTATCGGCAATGGGCAGGAAATACCTGAACAGCTCGGCACCGCCGATCACCATCAGTTCGCCTTTATCCGCTAAATGGACCGCTTCACCAAAAGAGTGAATCACTTCAGCGCCTTCCGCTTTGAACGCTTTATCGCGGGTAAGTACCACATTTACACGATTCGGCAGCGGTCTGCCGTTCATCGATTCCCAGGTTTTGCGGCCCATCAGAACCGTTTTGCCTGTCGTTTGGGCTTTAAAGAAAGCCATATCGGCCGGCAGACGCCAAGGCAGCGCATTGTCGCGTCCGATCACACCGCCTTCCGCCATGGCCCAGATCAACGTAATGCTCATTCGGTATCAGATCCTCCTAATCATTTGCTTGAGCTTAATCTTCAACAAACCTCTTCAAGGAAGAGAATCTGTTAAATCGCTACCGGCGCTTTAATTCCCGGATGATGCTGATAGTTCACAAACTCGAAATCCTCAAATTTGTAATCAAAAATGGAATCCGGCTTGCGTTTAATAACAAGCTGCGGCAGCGGATAAGGTTCTCTGGCCAGTTGGGTCTTAACCTGCTCCAGATGGTTGGAATAGATATGCACGTCTCCTCCTGACCAGATGAACTCCCCGGCTTCCAGGTCGCACTGCTGGGCAATCATATGGGTCAAAAGCGCATAACTTGCAATGTTAAACGGCAGTCCAAGGAAGGTATCTACGGAACGCATCGTCAGCATGCAGGACAATTTACCGTCCGCCACATAGAATTGAAACACAAAATGACAAGGCGGAAGCTTCATATTATCGATCTCAGCTACATTCCAGGCGCTGACCAGGTGACGGCGGGAATTCGGGTTGTTCTTGATGCCGTCTACCAAAGCGGCGATCTGGTCAATCTTCCGGCCATCCGGCGCTTCCCAGGACCGCCACTGAGAACCGTATACGGGTCCCAGTTCACCGTTCTCATCTGCCCATTCATCCCAAATGGTAACACCATTCTCTTGCAGATAGGATATGTTGGTATCTCCCTTAAGGAACCAGAGAAGTTCATGAACAACGGATTTCAGATGTACTCGTTTTGTTGTTACCAGCGGAAACCCTTCCGATAGATCAAAGCGAAGCTGGCGGCCAAATACGGACAAAGTGCCTGTACCTGTCCGGTCCCCTTTTTCCACACCATGATCGAGAATATCTTGCAGTAAATCCAAATATGCTTTCATTAAAGTCTTGCACCTCGTTTATCTTTAGCCTCAAACCGTAACGTCTGCGGTTATTTAACGTCCATTATATCATCCCGCGTTAGGTTTGGGAGATTCAAATCCTTTATCAGGGTAAAAAACGACTCTATACAATTCGTTCAATTCGCTTTCTTCGTTCTATCGCTCAAATCGTTCGCATCATTTCATTAAAAAGGCTTGAACGCTAAAAAAGGAGCGAGAACGTGAACGTTCTCGCTCCTTGCTAACAAGATTCAAACTTGTTTCTTAGGAGCCACTACGTGAATAGGGTGTCCTTCAACAAGCTCGGCTGTTTCCATTACAATTTCACCAAGTGTAGGGTGAGCGTGAATGGTCAGGGAGATGTCTTCAAGAGTTGCTCCCATTTCAATAGCCAGACCCAGCTCGGCGATCAGGTTGGAGGCTTCAACACCTACAATTTGCGCACCGATAACTACGTCGTTTTCTTCTTTGGCTATCATCTTCACGAAACCTTCGGATTGGTTCAGGGACAAAGCACGGCCGTTGCCCGCGTACGGGAATTTACCGACTTTAACTTTGTAGCCTTTCTCTTTCGCTTCGGATTCCGTGTAACCTACGCTTGCGCATTCTGGATCCGTGAAGCACACGGCAGGAATCGCTTTGTAGTCCACAACGGAGGGAAGTCCGGAGATCGCTTCTGCAGCCACTTTACCTTCGTAAGAAGCTTTGTGGGCCAAAGCAGGACCTGGAACAACGTCACCGATCGCGAAAATTTTAGGGTTGGAAGTACGGCCTTGGTGATCGACTTTGATCAATCCGCGGTCAGTTACTTCAACGCCGGCCAGCTCAAGGCCGAAGTCGCCATCCGTGTTTGGACGACGGCCAACCGTAACGAGCAGGTAGTCAGCTGTAATTTCTTTAGCTTCACCGTTAACGGAATATTTAACCGTAACTTCTTTATCGTTTTGTTCAGCACTTTCCGCTTTCGCGTTGGTGATGATTTCGATGTTTGTTTTAGCCATGTTCTTCGCAACAAGGCGAGTCATGTCTTTATCGAAGCCAGGCAGGATGCTGTCCATACCTTCGATGATCGTTACTTTCGTTCCGAACTTGGAATACATTTGACCCAATTCAGCGCCGATGTATCCACCGCCGATCAGCACGAGGCTCTTAGGAACCTCAGGCAGGCTCAGAGCTTCTGTCGAAGACAGGATGCGGCCGCCGAACGGGAATGGTTTCAATTCAATCGGACGGGAACCGGTAGCGATGATGCAATGTTTGAACCGGTAACGAGGAGCTTCATTGTCGTTGAACAAACGAGCTTCTGTTTCGTTGATGAACATGCATTCGCCGCGGAAAATTTCAACCTTGTTGCCTTTAAGCAGACCACCTACGCCGCTGGTCAGCTTTTTAACAACACTGTTTTTGAATTCTTGAGTTTTGCTGAAATCCACTTTAACATTTTCGGCGGTTACGCCGAAAACGCCGCCGTGCTGCGCATTTTCAAACTGATGAGCTGCGGAGATCAAGGCTTTGGAAGGAATACATCCCACGTTCAAGCACACACCGCCAAGCTCGCCTTTTTCTACGATTACTACCTTTTGGCCCAGCTGAGCAGCGCGAATAGCTGCTACATAACCGCCGGGACCGGCACCGATGACTAGTGTATCGATATCAAGAGAAGCGTCTCCTACTACCATTCTTTACACCTCCATAACAAGCAGCTCAGGGTTCGCGAGCAGCTCTTTAATGTAGTTCATGAAGTTTTGAGCCGTTGCGCCGTCGATCAGACGGTGGTCGAAGCTCAAGGACAAGGCCATAACCGGAGCAACGACGACTTCGCCGTTCTTCACAACCGGTTTCTCGGAGATACGGCCAGTACCCAGGATCGCAACTTCAGGGTAGTTGATGATCGGAGTAAAGAACATACCGCCTGCGGAACCAATGTTCGAAATCGAGATGCTGCTGCCTCTCATTTCAGCCGGCGTCAGTTTGCCGTCGCGGCCGCGGGCAGCCAGGTCACGGATCGTGTCAGCGATCATCCAGATGCTCTTACGGTCAGCATCTTTGATAACCGGTACGATCAAGCCGTTATCTGTATCGGTAGCGATACCGATGTTGTAGTATTTCTTATAAACGATCTCGTTGTTCTCTTCGTCGATGGAAGCGTTAAGAGCCGGGAATTTGCGGGAAGCCGCAACCAAAGCTTTAACGATGAACGGAAGATAAGTAACTTTTGTACCTTTCTTCTCAGCGATCGGTTTCATGCGTGTACGGAAGGCTACAAGCTCGGTTACGTCCACTTCGTCCATGATCGTAACGTGCGGAGCTGTGTAAGCCGATTTAACCATCGCATTGGAGATGGCTTTACGGATACCTTTGAACGGAACACGTTCTTCTTCGCCGTTTGCTGCTGCCACTGGTGTGGATGCTGCAGGAGCGGCTTTAGGCGCTGCCGCTGGAGCAGATGCTGCTGCTGGAGCTGCGGAAGCTACCGATGCAGGTGCCGCGGAGCCGCCTTTCTTGAAGCCTTCAACATCTTCACGAGTGATGCGGCCGGCTTTGCCTGTACCTTTAACTAAAGTCAGGTCAACACCCTGTTCACGGGCAAATTTACGCACGCTTGGTGTAGCCAATACTTCAGCGTTAGGAGCTGCAGGAGCAGAAGAAGCGCCTGTGTTAGCGCCGCCTTTTGCTGCGTCAGCTTCTTGAGCTGCCGCTTGAGCCGGAGCGGATTCCTGACCAGCTTGCTCAGGAACTTCGCCTTCAGCGTCAATCACCGCAACCACTTGGCCTACGCGGAATACTGCGCCGTCAGTGCCGAACACTTCAAGCACAGTACCGTTTACCGGACAAGGAACTTCAACAACAGCTTTGTCGTTTTGAACTTCCATAATGATGTCTTCGTCGGTTACTTTGTCGCCTGGTTTAATGTGCATTTTGATGATTTCGCCTTCGTGCAATCCTTCACCAAGTTCAGGGAACAGGTATTGGAATTTCGAAGAACCAGCGGAAGCAACAGGAGCTGAGGCTGCTGCAGCCGGAGCGGCTGGAGCCGGCTCGCTGTGCGCTTCTCCGCCAGCTTGTTCAGGCAATTCGCCTTCTGCTTCAATAACGGCTACTACTTGACCTACGCGGAAAACCGCGCCGTCAGCGCCGAACACTTCTTGTACTACACCGTTCACCGGGCAAGGCACTTCAACTACAGCCTTGTCGTTTTGCACTTCCATAATAATATCTTCGTCGGTTACTTTATCCCCCGGCTTGATATGCATTTTGATGATTTCACCTTCATGCAGACCTTCGCCCAATTCAGGGAAGCGGTATTCAAATTTTGCCACCAGGAAGACCTCCTCTGTATTGATTTACAAATTAAAATTCGCGAACTTGCTGAACCGCAGCGATGATGCGGGCAGGAGTCGGGAGCCAAGTATCTTCAATTTGGGCGAACGGATAAACGGTATCCGGAGCAGCCACGCGAAGCACTGGAGCTTCCAGGTGAAGAATCGCTTTTTCGTTGATTTGTGCAATGACTTCCGCAGCGATACCTGCGGATTTCTGAGCTTCCTGAACCACGATCGCGCGGTTGGTTTTCTTAACGGAAGCAATGATGGTATCGATATCGAGCGGCACAAGTGTGCGCAGGTCGATGACTTCAGCTTTCACGCCGGTTTTTTCCAGCTCGTCAGCGGCTTTAATGGCTGTATGCACCATCATACCGTAAGCGATAATGGTCACATCGGAACCTTCGCGAACTACTTTCGCCTTGCCAAGCTCTACCGTATAGTCGCCTTCAGGCACCTCATCACGGAAAGCATGATACAGGTTCAAATGCTCCATGAAAAATACAGGGTCATTGTCGCGGATCGCGGAGATCATCAGACCTTTAGCGTCGTAAGGATTAGAAGGAACAACCAGTTTAATACCTGGAGTTTGAGCGATCAAACCTTCCAAGGCGTCCGTATGAAGCTCGGCTGCTTTAACGCCGCCGCCGAATGGTGTACGGAATACGATTGGCGCATTGTAGCGGCCGCCGGAACGGTAACGCATACGAGCTGCCTGAACCACGATTTGATCCAAAGCTTCAAAGATAAAACCAACGAATTGGATTTCGGCAATCGGGCGGAATCCTTGAATACCCAAACCTACTGCCAAACCGCCGATTGCTGACTCAGCCAGCGGAGTATCGAATACACGCTCTTCACCAAATTGCTTCTGCAAACCTTCAGTTACACGGAATACGCCGCCGACATGGCCTACGTCTTCCCCGAAGATTACAACGTTCGGGTCGCGTTCCAGCTCAACGCGCATTGCGTCGCGGATCGCTTCTTTCATGTTCATTTGTGCCATTGCTATTACTCCTCCTTAACAATTTCCTCATCACGTTCAAAACACATATACAACATGTATATATGGGATTAATCCATTAGGCCTTCACCGGCAGACCTTCTATATATGTAAGAAGACGCGGCCGGCGACAGGGCTCAGCATAAGCAGAAGTCCGATCTTATTTAAAATCCGCTTTTTGCTCTTCCAGATGTTTAGGTGTAGCTTCAAACATGCTGTCAATCAGACCAGGAATCGTCATTTTCTCGGTTTGCTCAGCCTTTTTGATTTGCTCGTTGACTTTCGCTTTCGCTTCTTCTTTCACGCGAGCTGTGTCTTCTTCCGTCCACAAACCTTTTTTCTCCAGGTATTTAGCAAGACGGTTGATTGGGTCTTTCTCGCCCCATTGTCCTTCTTCTTCTTTCGTACGGTACTTGGAAGTATCGTCAGAAAGGGAATGCGGACGGTAACGGTAAGTCACGGCTTCAATCAATGTAGCGCCTTCGCCGTTGCGAGCACGTTCAGCAGCTTCTTGAACCGCTTTGATTACGGCAAATACGTCCATACCGTCGATCTTCACGCCAGTGATACCGGCAGCAACCGCTTTATGAGCGATGGACAATGCGCCTGTTTGCTTGGCAAATGGAGTAGTAATCGCGTAACCATTGTTTTGCACAAAGAAAATAACCGGCAGCTTGAATGCTCCAGCATAGTTCAGGCCTTCGTAGAAGTCGCCTTCAGAAGAACCGCCGTCACCTGTGTAGGTGATTACGACTTGTTTCTGTTTCTTCAATTTGTAGCCCATTGCAATTCCCATCGCGTGAAGGATCTGCGCACCGATGATGATTTGCGGCATAAGCACGTTTACACCTTCAGGAATTTGCCCGCCATGTTGATGGCCGCGGGAGTACAGGAATGCTTGGTAAAGCGGAAGACCGTGCCATACGATCTGCGGCATATCACGGTAACCAGGACATACAAAGTCTTCTTTCTGGAGCGCAAACTCACTGCCCACCATGGTTGCTTCTTGGCCGGAAACCGGCGCATAGAAACCAAGGCGGCCTTGACGTCCCAGATTGATCGCTCGTTCGTCCCAAGTACGGGTAAATACCATACGGTACATAACTTCTTTCAGTTGATCGTCTGTCAGGTCGGGTACTTTATCAGGATTAATAATTTCGCCGTCCGGAGAGAGTACGGACAAAGCTTCTACTTCTTCCGTATATACTTCATAAGGAACCTTGCTCATGTTTTTCACCTCGACAAAAAATTTGAATATCATGTTCCGCTGTTATAGAATTATTATACATCTGTTATATCCCTTTCGTCAAAGGATATAAGGAAAAATGTATTAGAAACCAAGTCTTGTATGTATAACAGCGTAATTAAATTTGTGTAACAGCAGTGAGGAATATCACAGTAAGAAAGCGCGTTCACCACCATGGTTTATCTTACCTGATCAAGCCTCCAAATGCAAAAAAAAGGAGAGTGACAGCTATGACAGATGACCGCTATTTGAAACGGACTGTCGTGAAGCATGAAATCCAGAGCCAATTTTTAAACGAAACGCGCAAGCTGCGCATTTATCTCCCGCCCGGCTACAATGAGCTGCTGAGCTACCCGGTCGTGTACTGCCAGGACGGTGAAGAATTTTTCAACTTTGGACGGATTGCCACCTTCGCCAACCAGCTGATCCTGGACGAGGACATCGAACCTTTTATTATTGTAGGAGTCGAAGTGAACGTGAAGGTCAGAACGCAGGAATATGCTCCTTTTGGAAACCGTCATGAAGCTTATGTCGCTTGTTTTACTGAAGAAATTATTCCCTACGTAGAACAGAATTATCCTGTCCGCCGCACAGCCGAGGACCGCATCCTTGCCGGGGATTCCCTGGGTGGATCCGTATCGCTTCATATCGCCCTGAAACGTAAGGATATGTTCTCCAAAATCATTACCCTGTCTGGCGCCTTTTACATCCCAAGCCAGGAAATCATCGCATCGGAGAGCGACCTTTCCTTCCTTAGCTTGTATATGGTAGTTGGACTTCAGGAGCGGGATTACCAGACAGATACCGGAATCTACGACTTTGTTGACCTGAACCGCAGAACAAAAGAACTGCTGGAGAAACGCGGCGCCAAAGTGGTTTATTTCGAGAAGGACGGCTCCCACATTTGGGGTTTCTGGCAGAAAGAGCTGCCGGATGCCCTCCGTTATTTCCTACTTTAACCATTGTTTCATTTTGCTTTCCTATAAAAGAGCACACAAAAAGGCCCGTCTTCCGACGCGGCCTTTTGTGTTTCATCCATACACAGTCTTTATCCGGGTTACCCGGCAAAAGGTTTGTTTTTCAGCGATCTTCTAGGCAGTCTCCAACGATAATGAACCGAAAGCATGCGTGACACGACAACGAGGATAAACAGGACAATCATCTCCGTTGTTGTCTGCGACCAGCCGAAGGCTACCGCCAATCCGGCGATCAATGCCCAGACCGCATAAATCTCATCCCGCAGAACCAAAGGTTTGCGGCCAGCCAGCAGGTCGCGGATAATTCCTCCGCCTACTCCCGTCAGCAGGGCAGCTACCGCAACAGCACTGGCCGGATGATCCATCTTTACAGCATACAAGGCGCCCTGTATGGCAAAAGCACCAAGACCGATCGCATCAAACCAGGCCTCGCCTTTCTTCCAATGGCTAATCCAGGATACCGGAACTAGAAAAGCTGCGGCAATCGATATGCAGGCGATCAGCATTAACGGCCCTTGCGTCCAAATCGTTGTTACAGGAACCCCGATCAGAATGTTTCTAATAATCCCTCCGCCAAAGGCGGTTGCCAAACCTAAAACAACAACTCCGAGTACATCATACTCTTCTTCCATGGCAACAAGAGCGCCCGAAACAGCAAACGCCACGGTGCCAATAATGCTGAACAGATCAAATAGCTCCATTTCCCCTGCTTCTTCCCTCTCCGTATTCTCACATATGACGTAAACATTGTAGCTTTTCCTTCCAAATTGTACAACAAAAAATTCTGTTTTATACTATAGTCATTACATAGCTCCCCAAAATGCAGCAAGGAGAGATTTCAAATGACATCTACCAATCGGGTTCTTATATTCGCTGGCGGCGATATTATCCCGGATTTCAAACAGCATATTCAGGAAGGCGATTATCTCATTGGAGCCGATTACGGCGCCTATTTTCTGATCGAACACGGGATTATCCCGGATACAGCTATTGGCGATTTTGATTCTATTACACCTCAGCAGCTGGAAGAGCTTCAGAACGTATGCCGCGAGGTTGTTGTTGTGGATCCGTTAGACAAAGATCTGACCGATGCCGAGCTGGCTTTTGACATTGCGTTGAACAGACAACCGGAGCAAATCGTTATGTTTGGCGTTCTGGGCAGCCGGCTGGATCATTCCATGGCCAACATCCAAATGATGCTGCGGGCTCTGCAGCACCAAATTTCAAGTTCAATCTGGGACAAGAACAACTTTATTACCTTGACCGGTTCCTCGGCTCTTGTGCAGCGGCGTCAATTTACTTATGTTTCGCTTCTGCCTTTGACACCCGAAGTAACAGGAATAACTCTCGAAGGGTTCCTGTACAAACTGGAAAATGCCTCGCTGAGAATGGGGCAGTCTTTAGGCATCAGCAACAAACTTGAGAAAGAAGAAGGAACCATTCAAATTGAAAGCGGCCTGCTTCTAATCATTCAAAGTAAGGACTAAATTCAAAGCCAAAGTTGTATACAAAATAAAGATCAGACGTTTTAGAGAGATTAAATAGATTACATTTATGTAACCTGTTATTGCGAAAAAAGAATATAAATCAAACAGGCTCCAACCCGTTGTCCGAACTGGGTTTGAGCCTTTTCTTTGCCCTTTGATCCCCCTTTAAATCTTAATATTTTGTAAATTTTAATCGTTTTTTAATAATGAGGGTCAACCGCCTGTTATATCTAGTTTCCTCCTATCTTTGGATAATATTAGGAAGTATCAAACCTGTTATACTTTGAACAAGCCCGAGAATACAACATCAGGAGGAACAAACAAATGATCAAAATTCAAGGACTCTACAAGAAAGTTCTGACGGTAGGTATTTGCGCTTCCGTTGGTTTCACAGGCATGATGCTTTCTGGACAAACCCAGGCTTCTGCAGCTAACAATACAGCCAATACGTCAAATGCTAGCTCTGCAGTTTCATTAAATGTTTTGGATGCGACAAGTACAGCTACATCCAAAGGTTCAAAGATCATCGCTTACGGTAAAAAGTTCATGGGAACACCTTATAAATTTGGTGCTTCTACATCAACAACCAAAAACTTTGACTGCTCTTCTTTTACCAAATACGTATTTAAACATTATGGCGTAACTTTGCCGCGGACTTCTGCAGCACAAGCCAAAAAAGGCGTAGCCGTTTCCAAAGCCAACCTGAGAGTCGGCGATCTGGTCTTCTTCTCCAGCGGCAGCCGCGCTAACGGAAAGAACGTTACTCACGTCGCTATTTATGCAGGCAATGGCAAAATTCTGCACACTTACGGTAAACCAGGTGTTACGATTTCGAATCTGAACTCCGGAAACTGGAAGAAAACTTACTTGAAAGCACGTCGCGTACTGTAGTTTTATTGAAACTACAAACTTAGCTCAGGCCCAGCGCTCGAGCCAGATCGACTTTGGGCTTAGTCGGTTAACTTTGTTCCCGACATGCAGGTTTCATTAGCTGCTACTGCAGCATATAACCTGTACCGCGGACAGTATGCAATAATTTAGGTTTGCGTCCTTTATCAATTTTACTTCGGATATGTTTGATATAAACGTCCACGACGTTTGTTTTACCAGTGAAATCATATCCCCAAACTTCATGCAGTAGCAATTCACGGCTGCAGACCTTCTTTTTTCGGCGCGCCATAAACAGCAGCAGGTCAAATTCTTTAGGCGTCAGGGGAATCTCTTCCCCTCCCCTAAACACTTTATGCTGCTTAATTTCAATACGCAGATCCTCGTGTTCTATATATTGATGTTCATGGGGATCAATGCGTTGAAATAATCCCGTCAGATTATGAATTCTCGCGATGATTTCTTCCAGGGGCGCTAGTTTGTATACATAATCGTTGGCTCCGGCGGCAAAAGCCTCCAGTAAACCTTCTGTGGTTGGGGAACCGGCCAGGGCAACGACTGGATAAGGCAGCAAGCTGTTCTCCCGTTCCAGGCCAATTAATGATTGGATGGAGTTTAGATCCCTGCAATCCACATCGATGAGCAGGAGATCCGGCAGTAGGTCTTCGAGGTCTTCAGTCTCACCGCCGGGATCAATGATGGTGATCAGATCGTTTATATTGACACCGTTACTGTCTTCCCTTGAACTCGTCCCCTTTGTTATATACCGTTTCACCACAAAGCCGGCTTCTCTAAGCCGGCTTGTTATTTGCTTCGCAAATCGGACGTCTTCGCCTTCAATAAAACCCAAACACTTCTCCTCCACCGTCTTTCACCCCGCACTCAGAAAAGTCATCCGGTTCATCTGCTAATACCCATAGTTTGCGAAGCAAAACGTTATCTCATACCCGGGCAATACCGCTTACTTCCCTATCGTGCACCTGGCTTCAAAATAACCGCTTGCCGCGGCGTCCCGTTCACTGGCAAACACTTCTTCCGTTCGATATACTCCCCCGCACTGGTTGCGCCGATAATAATATTTAACGCCCGTCCGTTCATCAATTCCGCCGATAACCGGTTCCTTCTTCAACAACCTCCCTCCTCCAAATGCAAAGTTGTTATAAAACTGATCCCCCAGCGGAATCCCCTGCAGAAAAACCAGCATCCCGGCATCGTCAATGGTATTGTTCCAAGTCTCATCGGGTATCCGGGGCAGGGTGAAGGTATAATTCACTCCTGCCCGCTCTGCCAACCGGTTATGATCGGCCAAGATCCTTTCAAGATCCCTTTCAACGGAAGATACAATTGTTGTCCTGCGGGCTGCATCCAGCAGCTGCAGATTCTTTAGCAGCGGATCATCCGTCATCAAGGCCAACTCTTCCGGCGAGCCTTGAAGAAATACACCTTGGCTTTGATCCAGAAGCGTAAGCCGGCTGTCCAATGTGAAGGACAGAGCGTTTCCGGCCGCGTCCGTGTAGGCATAAGGTTTTTTCGGGAACCAGCCGGCGCTGTTCAGCGCAGTACCATCCGGCTCCTTTCTTTCTTGTACTCCGTAGATTGAGTATCCGTCATATTCCAAGACTACAACCGCCGGAATATAAAGCATAAACGCCTGCTGACCAAGAGGGTCGTCCGCAAGATTAAAATTCAGAAACAATGTCTTCAGCAGCGCATCCAGACCAGCCTGTTTATCTACCCGGAAATATTTATCTGAGGCATACCCCGCTTCGTAGGACGGCTGCTCGTTTATATCGAGCCGACTTGCCCCATCCTGAACCGCTGTTCTTAAAACCGAGTTATATCGTTGTTCCAGCAGGAATACCTCTCTAAGTTGATCAGTATGAACTGAAGAGATCCACAATAAAGGACTTGCCAGCAGGACAAACACAATCGCCCATTCAGTAATCTTCATTAAGCACCATTCCCCCATATTCCAGCGGTGCTGCCGAAGAAGCAAAGTCCTCCCCGTAAAGAAACCGATTCAGAATGCTGGAAGCCCGCTTGCTCTGATCTTGGAGCCGGACGTCAAAATAATCTCCTGCGCTCAGGTAATAGACTCTGGACTCCAACTTAGAGTTTGCCGGTTCAATCGGGAACAGCTGCTCCATAATTTCATCCCCGAAATGAGCTTCTTCATGTACGCTGAATTTTCCAAGGAAAGTCGCAGCATCGGCAGCATCTTCATACTCAGGCTGATATTTCTTGTGGCGGTGCTCCATCTCCAGCTCAAACCCTTCCATCATTGTCCCCAGCTCTCCAGTAAACTCGTTATACATTGAGGGAGTAATGTAGCCTTTAGTTCGTACCGCATCAACAAATTGCGCAACGATCCGGTAGGCGTTCAATTGGGAAAGATCCTCCTGCCGCTTCGTATTCTGCAGCATAGGGAAGCCGTAAAGCAGCAGGACAGCCAGCAAGGCGGCTGTTATTTTGGATAACACATTAGACAATCCATTCATTCCCTCCCGCTCATTGTGCTGTAAAACTGATCTCTTTCACTTGATTTAGATCGTTGTATTCGAAAGCCGCCGTATATAATTGCTCCAGACGAATACCATTTGCCGGCGCCGTCCATTCCGGATCGGAATACGGCTGAGGCTTAGGAAAAGTCATTCCGTTCACTGTAATCCTCACGTCCTCGCCTAAACTGTTTCTCCACATATAGAGGACCTGAGCGCCGGTATATGCAAAAAGGGAAACCTCATCACGGTCTTCTTCCGAATGAACATAAATGTTTAAAGCCTGATTATAATTAACGGTACTGGACGCCTTAACCGCATTGTCGGATATTTCCACTCCCCGCAGCATGGCCGTACAGGCTGCTATAAACAGGCTTAGGCTAATCGCTGTCCAAAGCAGATGTTTGACAGAGCTGAACAGCATGCCGTTTACCGGACCGATGTTTGGGTGAAAATAAGTCCGCGAACCACATTCGAGCTGTCCTTGACTACTTCTGCCTTAAATTTGCCGCTCGGATTCACGTATTCGCTGCTGGCTTCGTTCCAAGTGTTGCCGATATTCGCATTGCTTTCGGACGATACAGATCCATAGCTGGCGTTAGAAATATTCGAAACGTCAAGTACGGAGCCGTACCATTGACCGGCCATATTTTTACCGGTTTTCACCTCAATCCCGAATTGCACCTTGCCTTTGTATTTCCGAAGTGCATTGGTAACCTGTGAACCGCTGATCGTCGTTTCGTCATAAACGGTAAATGAGGCCTGAGCAAGCTCCGTTTGGATATCCGAGAAATTATTTTGAGCGGTTTTTGTTGCCTCCTGGGCGGAGATAAACAAAATAACAACGATCGTAATTAACGCGATGGTTAGGAAAATCCCAGCAGCCACCTTAAGTGCTGAAGATGCATTATTCATGTTTTTTTACCTGCCTTTTCTTATAATTTTTGAATTTGTTCATAATAAACGGTCATTTGGCTAAAGCTCATCCAGATCAAAGGAATAACCAAATACATAAATACAAGAGCGTACATAGGCGTAAATCCGATCGTTTTTCCGAGATTCGCTTTCATCTCCAGCGTCTTCTCATAATCCAGCTTTCGCTGCTCGAAGAAATACCCCATTTCACCATCAACGTCATCAAACGCCCGGTTGACTGGAATCTTGCTTACGGCCAGTACCAGCTTGTCCGCAAGTCTCTGGAATTCAGGCATCGACACATCCTGCTTCATTGCTTCAATAGCTTCCTCCGGCCCGTGTTCATAATGAAGCAGACATTTTTCGATCGGAGTTTTGAAAATAACAGCAAAAGAATTCAGCCATTCCATAATCTCTTCAACGGAAATCCGGTTCATCTCTCGTAAAATGAAAATGAGCGTATAAAATTGATAAATTTCATGCTTCATTTCCATCCTGCGGATTCTCCGCTGGAACTGGAGCAGCCAATACGGCCCATAATAAGCGCAAACGGCCGCTCCAAGCGCCGCAAGAACCTCCCATCCCCTTAAAACCTCCGACTTCCACTGACCCAGCTTGCCGGCAATACGGTTCACGGAATCATTCAGCTGATCTTTGGTTAGAGGTACTTCCGTATGCTTGGAAATGCTTCCAGCAATCTTTTCATACCCCGGATGTTTGATCATTCCCAATTCCTTCATAATTTCTTTATCAGTGGCTGCCTCGGCTGACAGTCTGGCCCTCTCCTGTTGATCCGGCGCTCCAAACAGCAGCTGAGTGGAATGGGCCCCGTTCAAGATATGCGTTCTAACGTTGGCATGCAGCACCAGAATCAAAGAGAACACCACTACAAAAGCTCCTGCAAAATAAACCAACCGGCGGACATAAAACCATTCCACCCTCATTTTGCTGAAGGTATCTCTAAGCAGTTCTGCATTCCGGACATAACTTTGAGATTTAGGATGGGGCAGGAAGGGCCGAATCAGCTTTCGGATGACTCTCCGCTCATAAAGCCGTTTCTCCCAGCTGGAAGCAAACTTCAAAGGACTGTACTCTTCTTCACTTTTTAATTTTTGCAGCAGCATGTAACAAATAAAAATAACCAGATAGATTACCATTTTTGTAAGCATGCCGTATTTGCCGGCATAAAAATCGTCCATCAGCGGAAAATTGCCCCTTGCCCACCGCTCAATCGGCTTGGTGAAAAAGAGCGGCGCAATCGCAATGACGTGCAATCCCTTTAATAGATAATCGAGTTTTGTCAGACGAAGCAGATCCAGATGAATTTCTTTGGCGAGTTCAGATAAAGCATTTAGAAATAGCGACCCGCCGCGGCTGACCTTGTCGCCATATTCCATGACCAAATAGGAAACTCCGGCAAATGTTTTTAGAAACCTTCCGGGATTCATTTCATAATAAACCTCCAGACTGCGCTCTGGTTCATGGGCGTTTAAAGCCTCATAGATACGGTAGCCGTGGGCAGAAATCTCCCTGCCGGCCTCCTCAGATGCCTCCCGGATCGCTTCATCCACCATACCGGAGCGGTGATAAGCATGACGGACGGCCGTAAACAAAGCATCAGTCTGCCCAAGCAGCCGGCGCTGAAGTTTGTTGGCATAAGCCTCCAGCAGCAGGCCGTTCATAACCGCCGCTGTAATCAGCAAAGTCATGAGATAAACGGGATCCGGATTCATCAGAAATAAAATGATGATTCCGCTGCTAATTAGTCCAAGCAGCCCGTATACCATCGCGGTTGTCCGCAGCCTGATCCGATATTCGTCCTGCTGCAGGCCTATACTCAGCCGGCTTCTAACCTTCAGCGTATATTGGCGAAGCAGCGGAATTTTCAGAAACAGCAGATAGGAACGCTGCAGCAGCAAATACAGGGCTGTTTTCCAGCGAAACTTCCCTTTGCCAGCGGGTGTTGCGCGGAGCGGAATATCGTTGTTCTTCCGCATAAGCTGGCCAAGGATGTTAACGGTGATAATGACCGCGGCAAATCCAGCCATACTCAGGCCAGACACCCAGTAAAGCAGTGTTTTAAGCTCCAAGCTGCTCCCCCCAGTGATCGGCCAGGAAACGGTCAAAACGAATCGCGTCTACCGGAACCATCTCCTTCTTCATTTCCTGCCAGGTCAACGCCGAAATCGCATCCTGCACTTTATATTTACCGTCAGTGTAGACCACAATATCTCTCGCTTCATATTGAGCCGACTGCCCCCATCGATCCGATTGAACAGAAACCGGCACACATTCCGTAATTCGTTCTATGTATCTGGTTCCATCCATGTTATGGCGCAAATGAACGTCAAAGTGAATGGCCCGGACTACCTGCTTCTCCGCCGTGAGCTCATCTCGAAACAAGCCGGCTTTAAGCAAGGAGTTGCGGAGCGAATGAATCAGATCCGCAAACGTTTTGGCATGATGGGTAAATACGGTGAACAAACTGGCCACCTGCGACATTTGGATCATCCATGCGGCCACTTCATCCGTCGCCACTTCTCCAAGGATATTGACGGCACCGTCGGTCTTCTTCTGAAGATCCAGCCCCTGTTGGCCGGATATATGATCCGTTTCCCGGAAGGTCAGAATATTCCGTTTCGGATACAATCTGCGAAGATGAAGTTCGAAAGACATCTCCTGAATACGCAGCGTATAGGAACCATAAATATATTTGATCATGGCCATCAGAAGCGTCGTTTTCCCCGCCCCTTGAGAACCTGTCACCGCAGTGATCCGGCCGCCTTTCATTAGAAATTGCAGCAGGGAAATTACCGTCTCCGCCCCTTCGCCCTTAATCAGCTGCTCCAGCGAAGCACTTCCGATATCAAATTTACGGACGAAGAAAGCCCAACTTTCGGCAAACGGCGGCCGAACCACCACAACTCTGGAGCCGTCCTTCATTTCATTCACTTTATAAGCTGAAGCTTCGGACAACTGGCCGGGCAGATTATATTTATAAATGTTTTGGCACACCCGCTTTAACTCTCCCTCAGAGCCAAAGGACAGGAAGGACAATCGGATCGATTTGCCTTTATAGAAAATCCATACGCTGTCAAAATTCCGTTCTTTGCTGTCTTCCAGCCCGTGGCCTTCTTCCGGGCCATGTTCGAGAACCTGCTGCACCGCAGCGTCGCTGCCGGTATAATCCGAACCGCTCACGCCACCGCTGACACCATCGATCCACTGATCTCTGATCTCATCCACGACTGAAAATCCTTTATACATCTGGTAGATCCGCTGAACAATCAGATCCAGCTTCTCTTTCTCATCAAGCTCTCTGTATTCCATGAAGAAGATATGGTTAATCTCCTCTTCATCAATCTCATATCTGAGGTCCCCCTCGGAGGCCTCGTCCAATTTGGGTGAATCCAGCTGGTATTCCTCGATCATGACGGACAGTGCCTTGTTCCCATGCCGCTGCTTATACAGATATAACAAGATTTCAAATCTGTCCTGCACACTCAGCTTCTCGCGTTCATCAAAGGGGATCATACGATTGATCATCCCGGAAGATAGAGGATAGCCGGATTCCAGAACATGGGTTATGTAGTTCTTGACAAATAACTTGTCCCGCAGATCACCGGATATACAGCCCTTAAGCGCTTGTCTCAGTTCAGCCCGCTGATTCCGTTTTCGTTTGTATTCCTCTTCGCTTAATCCATAATCATCGAGATGGTTGCGGCTTAGATCATGCAGTGACTCTTTGACGAAATTCAAGGCCTTTAGGATTTCATCCGTTTCCTTGGATCTGGCCGCGTACTCCTCATCTTGAAAGGCCTGTTGCTCAGTTCCTCTCCGGACGAACCAGATGCTTACTGAGCTTAAAAGCACAATGGCAAAGATCATCCAACCCACATCAATCATGGCATCACCTCCTCCATTTCCACTTTCGAAAGCCCGCCCTCCATCCGCATTTCATCCAACCGGGCAGTCAGGTTGCGAACAGCCGTCATGAAAGAGAAATTAGTCTGAGATTTCCTTAACGAACGCTGATTTCTGAGCATGAAAGCAAGGGCCTCCCCGTTATTCCAGGCATTCACATAATCCGTACAATGGGGAACGCCAATAATAGGCATCGCACCTCCAAATAATCGTTTGACATTTTTGACACTTAGAACCGAACTTTCATCGTAAGGATAAAGCACAATAAGATGCCTTCTATCCCCTGGCTGGTTTGAAAGAACGCGGTGATAATAACGCTGCAGGACCCCTCTGTTCTGACGGAGCACCACGATCTGTCTATCCTCTGGCTCAATGCCGCTTTGATGGAGCATCCATTCAGACCCTTGGATAAAGATACGGCTGTATTTCCCCGCAGCCTTCTGCCAAATTCGGCGGTATATCAGTTCCTTTGCGGCCAAACCTTGCCTTGCCGGAAACCCATGCCCGGAGGCAAGATCCAGCTGTCCCTTCAGAAGAGGCAAAGTATAATCCGAAACGTTGTCGCCGCTTAGTCGGCCGCTTTCCGCCAAACGAAATAAGGCGTCCATTCCCTCTTCAGCAACGATTTGTTCCCGGTGCATATCTGATTTGCCGGGTGACAGGAATCCCTGCTCGGCACCTTCTCCTTTGGAACCCAGGTGGACAAGTAGACTTGCGCCAAAACGGTTTAGTCCGGATTCCATGGCAGCTGCAGCGGCGATTTCAGGCGCTCCGAACGAATTTTCTCCGTCATAGATTAGGAATTTGCCCATACCTGCCTCCTTGCGCTGCTTCTGAACAAGCTTCGTGTCTTGACTATTCCGCTGCCCGCCATCCGGTCGGTCAGAGCTGTGATAGCTTTCTTATAACTACGCGACAGAGGTTTAATATGAAGAGCCCGGTTGTGTTCATTCTCCAGCTGAATCCCGTAATCCCGTTCATCCCAATGGACTTTGACCCCCTGCTCGTCCCATTTGACCGGCAGCTGCCGAATCATTTCTCTTATGTAAGATTCCTCAATCAAGCTTTCGACGTAACGAATAAAGACGATCCCGGCGGAAATGTCCTGCAAAGCGGGATATTTCGAGAATAGAAGCTTGAACCACTCTACACTGCGCTCAACAGCAAACCGTTCAAAGGCTGTCACCCAAACGATACCGGCGCTTGTTCTCCAGTCGGCCTCATCGCAAAACGTTAATTTTTCCAAATCATAAACTACAAAATCATAATCCTCGATTGTGCAGCCTTGGTCCTTTAAATAAACTTTTAGAGATTCTGCGGAAAAGAAACCACATGCCACATCAAAGCCGCAGTATTCGGTGATCGGTAATGATTGATCGGCTTGGCCGATCGAATAGCGGTAAATCTGCCGTTCCGTTCCATCTACCAGCAGCACTTTAGCACCCGCGGAAGCAAGAAGTCTGCATATATACAGCAGCAGATCGTGTTTATCACTTACCCCGGCATAAATCCAGCTTTTCATACGTTATTTCCTTTCTTGTTAGAATTAATTACCTGCCAGCTCTGTTTGAGGCGCATCCCATGGCGGCTCCGCCTCTTGATCCTCTTGCTGCAGGGAAGCCGCTGCAGTTGCTGCTGTTTCGGCTTGACTGCCTGCGAAGTTTAGGGCGTTTTGCTCGGACACGGTATTCAAGCTTTTCTCAAGTAAGTCTCTTGAAGCCTGCGATTTGAGATAAGTTTCCGCTTTGACCGCAATGTTCGGATCCCTGTCCAGCAGCTTCATTACCTGCTGATTAGCCGGGTAAGTCGGGATCGCCTTCTCCTGAAGCCCCGGTTCAACATAAGTGAGCGCGTAGATAGAGGCTTTGTGCAGGTAGGCGTCTACAATGGCGCTCGACAGCATCAAAATTTCGTGTTCATCCAGAGTAACCGTTAAGGTAGGTTTCTTAAGTTCATAAACCATCTTTTTGGATAATAAAATATAGTCCTCCCCCGTTGGGAACTGGATCCGGATGTCTACCATATCTCCTTTGTTAAGGGAAATCGGCAGCTGGACAAAACTCATTTCCCGGTTTCTTAAATCACCCGGAGTTGCCTCTTCCTGGAACAGTAGTGATTCGGTTATCAAGGTATTGGCATCAAGCTCTACCTTCGCTGTGCGACCTGCAATATTCTCGCTGGAAGCTATGAAATTGGCAGGTACAGAAGTTTTAGGAAGTTCTACGGGCACCAAATCATCCTGCTGAATCTTCTGACCTGCGGCGATTGCCCGACTGGGTACCCACCCCTTCATTAGCACGGCATTCGCTTCCTGTTTAAGACGCTCGACTTCAGCGCTGTATTGCTGCTGCAGCCTGCTTTTTTCCTTCGCTTGGCGCATTTCCGATTGAACGAACAGCCCGCTCAGAAGTAACGCGGAAACACAAACTCCCGCAGCAGCCCCGTATATGACGTGACGGGTTTTAGTTCTGATCCTGATCAATTGACTCTCACTCCCTGGTGTTGAGATTTAACCATCTGGCCTTCCATTTCCCCGGCCTCCATTTTCCCGTCTTCCATTGGGATGTACGACTTCGCTTCGGAAGCAGTGTTTCACAAATCCGTTCTGCCGCTTGAACCGTATGTTCACCGAGATGAAACGGATCCGGCTCCATCGGAAACGAATAAACCTTTGAATCCTTCAACATTTTGGCAAGCCGGTGAGTTACGTGAGCATCCGCTAATGGCGATACATAAACCCGTTTTCGGCCTGTAAATGCTGATAATCTTTGGTTACAGCTGCTGATTTCGCTCCTTCTCCAACTCCCGGCCGGGATGACGACAATCTGCAGATCCGCCCGTGCAAACTCTTCCAGGCTGTCCTTGGTCATCTGGGTGCCCATATCCATGAGGATTAATCCCTGACCGGACCCAAGCAGGCGCAGCCACTCTGTTCTGGAGGGTTTCTTGTAATAGGCTACACGCCCATGCTCCAAATGCCTTCCGGTAAAGCCGGAATCAGACCAATAAGATTGTAAACCGGCAACAGCCGAAGAACGTTCATTCCATTCCACATAGCTGACTCTGGTATAAAACCGGGATAAGGAATTGGCTAGCGCAAACGCCAAATGAGTCGTTCCTAGACCCGTGGACGCACCTGTAATTGCAACCAGGACTGGTCTGTCCCCTGGTTCCCCTCCTGCCCGACCGCTTATATAAGAAGGCTGCAGCTTTCGCAGCTCCTGCTTCGCCTCCAATGCCGTTTGAATCCTTTCCGCAGGTTCATAGCTGAGCAGCTTGCGAATCAGCTGAGCCAGACCTGGCGACAGCCCCTTCCAATCAAAGGTTTTGATATCTTTGGGCCACTGCGTATATCTGCCCTGTGAAGCCATATACAGCAGGATTGCGCCTAAGGCATATAAATCCGTACGGGCGTCGCTTTGCTTGCCCAAGTATTGCTCCGGCGCGGCAAACCCGACCGTGCCAAGCTGTATCGTATCTTCGTTAAGCTGGGGGTTATAGGCTCGGGCCGTGCCAAAATCAATAAACCGGATCTCCCGTCCGTGCTCGACCATCAAATTTGACGGCTTCAAATCTCTGTAAATGATGGGTGGTTCCCGCGTATGCAAATAGTGCAGACCGTCGCAGATTTGATCGGCGATGTGAAGCAGCTCCTCTTCCCTGACGGGGTTACCCTTTCGGATATGTTCTTCCAGGGTTGTGCCGACGATATAATCCATTACCAAGTACATATAGCCGCTCCGGTTCCCGCTGCTCCTTTCTGCAGCCCTGCCTGCTGTCCTTACTTCCAGCCCCTTCCCCCTCTCTTCTATTTCCCTATCTTCTTCGTTCCCTTCATCCGTCTGAAAAAAATCCACGATCCGCGGGAGCCTTGGATGATTCAAAGCAATCAGCATCCCTGTTTCCTCTTCCATCCGTCCGGTTCCCGCCGGGTCTGCCAAGGTCTGCTTAACCGCCCAAAGCTTTCCCGGAAGCTTCAAATCGCTTGCTACATAGACATGGCTGGCTCCCCCGCTTCCTGTATGCCGGACAATCCGGTAGCGGTTGGCAAGCAGCGTGCCGTTCTCCAGCAGCTCCGGTATCGGAGCCATAAAACATCCATCCTTTCAGACAACAAAAAAGGAAAGCCCCCAAACCTGAATACCTCCCGGTATTCGGTGTTTGGGATGCTTTCCCTTAACGGTTGTATAATTTTGGGATTATTATAAAACGCAGTCAGCCGTTCTGTAAACCCCTTTTTTAAGAAAAGAACTGTTCGATTCGTTAATGCCATTAATATTTAATCATATATAATGTGATTTCGTCCCGGTTATGAAACAGCTGTTTCGCTTGAATGATCTGCATGCGGGCATCCGTATACATTTCCTGAATTTCTTTGATCAAAGCGAGAGGTTTCTTGCTAAGCAGCTTGATCGTAACAACAGCCGTACCGCCCGGCACCAGGCTGTACAGCAAATCGATGACCAGTCTTGCCGTCAGCTTAGGGCTCCAGCTCATATCGCATACAAGCAGGTCAAATTGATTCTGTTCAAACGCTACACTGTCGGCATTTTTCTTGATATACGTCAAATTCGGATTCTTGAGCAATTCCGGGTTCATATCCGCCGGATCTACCGCCGTAACGGACAAGCCTCTTTCCAGCAGAAAGGAAGTCCATCCGCCTGGGGCAGCACCGATATCCAGTGCACGGCTGAATTCACTGAATGCGATTCCGAACGTCCGCTCAGCCTCCAGCAGCTTGAATTTGGCTCTGGAAATCTGCCCTTCCTCGCGCTGAAAGCGAACGGCACCGCCGTTCCAATCCGACAGATTGGCAGAAGGCGTCGAAACACCGGCATAAACGGCCTCCTCAGCCGCATAAATAGATAACACAAGATCGGCATCACGTACGACCAGCCGGATCTGCTCCGGCTCCGGATTCCAGCGTGCTTCAATTTGATCCTTCAACTCAAGCGCGCTGCCTTCCCAGAAGCTTTTGCCGCTCTTTCGGACCTGGACGGCAACGGCAACAGCCACCGCTTCCGTTTCTTTTCCAGGCAACGATGATTGTATTCTTTGGTGAGGTTCGCTGAACCCGTTATTCGCAAACTGCGCCACTTTCTGCGCCATTCCTTCTGGTGTATCGCCCGGCTCCAAACGTATTTCGGCCTGCACCGGGAACAGATGTCTTAGAAACATCAAAGGCGCTGTTTGCAGTTTAAGCAAAACCTGATCTGCGGAAGCCGGCAAAGTAACCAGCATCACTTCCCCCGATTCAAGAACCTGGCTTTTCAAGGTGCCAAACGTTCTGCGGAGTTCTTCCTGAGCGTAAGGAGAGAAGCCGTGATTGGCTGTACATATCCACCGTGACGACTGCTCCTCCATCTCTGTATGCGGTTCTTCCTTTGGCCGGTCTTCCCATTGCTCGTTCATATAAAATCGTTTCCTCCTGATGAACCTTTACTGCTGTTCATGTTCTGTTCATTGCACTATCCATTGCTCTGTTGACTGCACTATTCTTTGTTCTGCTGTTCTTTGCCATGGTGAAGGGCAATTTCATCCAGTCTTTCAAACGGCACCGGACAGCCGTGCAGAATGACATGCTCCGGTTTGTTCGTGTAAAGCATTTCATACATGCTGTTTCGCCCGTAAAGACTGGAAGTGTGTAAAAAGATTTCGTTGGCATAAAGCCCCTCGTTCACCATGGCCGCAACCACTTCAGCTCCGGTCATCTCTTCAGGGCCCATATCATAATCCAGCGATAAAATATCGACTTCCATCTCCCGAAGGATCTGCAGACATTCCTGCCCCGTACGTGCGAGCACAAAACCAGTTGGACAACGGCGCAAATCATCCATATATAAATGAATCAAATCCGTTCTTCCTTTCACAAGTTATTGCCGCCCTGCGGTCAGATGGCTGCCCAACCGTTGACAAGGCCTATATCCTCCCGGTAGGTCAGGTCCGCTCCAGGTTCAGTTTCCATGATGAGCGGCTTCCCCTCTAGCTCTCTGATCTTGATCAGCTCTTCTAAAGATCCGGCCCCAATAAAACCGCGCCCAACCCGGGCATGACGATCCCTGCGGCTGCCTGCCGGGTAGACGGAGTCGTTCAGATGCACACAATCGACCAGTTCCCAGAACCTTAGCTCCTGCCCTTTGGTTATAAGTGACTGTTCACCTGACCCGCCCCATATCCCGGCAGCAAAAGCATGGCAGGTATCCAGGCAGAAACCGACGCGTTCAGGCTGCTCGCAAAGCTTCCTGACCTGCAGCAGCTCTTCGAGAGTCATGCCCATATCTCCATGGTTGCCGGCTTGGTTTTCGATCAGGAGTTTGGCTTCTCCCTGCCAGCCGGAAAGGATACTATTTATACATTGTATAACATTTTTGTAACCTTGTAAGGGGTTTCTTTTCTTATATATGCCAAAATGGACAACAATTCCCTGAGAACCGCAAGCCTCCGCGATTTCCAAATCGTTGCGCAGAGAACTTACAGTTGTATCAAACAGATCCGGCTCCTCCTCCCGGCCGACAGCCAGATTGCTTGGATAAGGCGTATGGGCTACAGACAGCAAACCATGCTGCTCACAGAACGTTCTGCAAAGCTCGGCGTCTTTGGCATTCCAGGCTTTGACACCAAGGCTGCGGGGATTCTTCGGAAAATATTGAAAAGCCCGCGCGCCCTGTGCGAACGCTGTCTTAGCAGCTCCTGCATAACCGCTGCGGATGCTGTAATGCGCCCCTGCCCGAATCAGGGGTTTATTTGCCATGCTGGCAATTTGCGCAGTAAAACACCTTACGCGAGGCAAGCTCCGTTTTGACGATCGGATGACCGCAGCGTACGCAGGTTTCCCCTTCCCGGTCGTACACTTTGCACAAATCGTTAAAACCACCCGTCAGCTTGTCCTCGGCGGTTAAAGGCATCTCCATGTATCCTCCATGTTCAGCCGCATCCGTCAGAACCACCTTGACCGCCTGATACAGCTTGGCCAAATCCTGCTCATCCAAATCCTGCATCTTGACGTCAGGCCGCAGCTCGGCTGCAAAGGCAATCTCATCCGCATAACAGTTGCCGATACCTGCCATTACATGCTGATTCACCAGAGTGGTCTTGAGCATCCCCTTGCGGCCGGACAGCAGCTGGATAAAACGCTGTTCATTCATCCGTCTGTCCAGAAGCTCAGGCCCCAAATCGGACAGCTCTTCTTCCGTCTGCTTGGCGGTCAATAAATGCAAATATCCTAATCTTAATCCAATGAAATATAACGTCTGATCGCCAAATTGAATCTCGATTTGCGTATTGCGTTTCGGTTTGTCCTCTTCACTGCCGAAATAGAGCATGCCGCCCAGCATGAGGTGAAGCAGCAATCTGCGGCCGTTATCCAAATGGAAGATCAGATATTTCGCCCTGCGCTCCACAAAAATCACTTTTCGGCCAATCAGCTCCTGCTTGAACATTTCCGGTTCCAGGTTAACCGACTTCTCGCGGTTCAGCGTAACACCGCTAATTTCTTTATCCAGCAGCAGTCCGGACAGCAGACTGCGGTAATTTTCCATTTCCGGCCATTCCGGCATGTGTCATCTTTCCTTTCCGTCTAACGCAGTAATGAGATCATACAAATTATCGAAAATTTGATCAGGTGTAATACCGGTCAATTCCTTGTAATGCTCCAGATTGTCCTTTGTCGTTACCCCTGTTAACGTTAAAATGGTTCCGCATCCGGACCGGCTGCCGGCGGAAATATCCGTCAGCATGTTATCGCCGATCACGGCGGTCTCAGCTGCCGTTAGCCCAAGCCGTTCAATCGCCTGAAGCATCAGTATCGACTCCGGTTTGCCGATCGTCACGGGTTTGACGCCTGTCGCAGCTTGAATGGCCGCTGAAAGCGTACCCGCTCCAGGGGCAAGCCCCCCCTGCCCCGGCAGCAGCAGATCCGGGTTGGTTAATATATAAGCAGCACCGCCGCGAATCCATTCCACCGCCTTGCGGAGGGTTTCATAGTTGAAGCTACGGTCAATGCCTTGCACAACGTAATCCGGCCGTTCTTCCGTAATTACCAGGCCCGCTTCTTCCAGGGCAGAGATCAAACCAGCCTCTCCGACAACCGCTACTCTTGCTCCCGGTTCGCGGTCGGCCAAATAAAGCGCCGCGCCTACTGCGGAGGTGCAGACCTGCCCGGCGTCAGCCTGGATGCCCATTTGACGCAGACTGGCCGCTACATCCGCCGGTGTCCGCGAAGAGTTGTTAGTCACAAATAAAAAAGGAATTTGGCGCTTATTCAGCTCAGCTATCCATTGATCGGCCCCGGGGACCATCTGCGAGCCATGATACATCGTGCCGTCCAGATCTATCAGGAATCCTTTCCATCTAAACGCCATCGTTGTCACTTCCTTATAACCGAATAAAAATATGTATGGGAATGCGCTAATTCCTTAGCCGCATTCGTTTTATTGTAGTCATAAAATGAGGGGAATGGCAAATGTTATCGAAACAGGGTCGAACTCCAGCGAATGCTGATGCCGTATAGCAAAAAGGCGAAGCAAAACTTTGCTAAAGGCTGTCACTTCCTGCGCTTTCCCGGAAAATAATCCGGCTATTGCCCGCCGCTCAGCCTTTATCCGGATATTTGGTGATCGGGTAGAGCACATGCTCTACCGCCAGCTTGGCATTCGGGAAGATCGCTTTCGCTTCTTCCAACAGCGGGGCCAACTGCTCCTCATCCTTGTATCTGGAGCTAAAATGCGTCATGAACATTTCATGCGCACCGGCCGCTTTAGCATCGTCGGCCGCTTGGACGGCAGTGCTGTGATGATACTCGTAAGCCGTTTTCTTCAATTCATGCAGAAAAGTCGCTTCATGGACAAGCATATCCGCATTCCGGGCTAGATCGATAGCTGCCTGGCAGGGCCGAGTGTCTCCCAAAATCGTGACAATCCGCCCTTTCTTTGGCTTGCCAAGCACTTCGGAGGAACGTACAACCGTCCCTTGCTCCGTGACGATATTTTCCCCGCGTTTGAGTCGCCCGTATAACGGCCCCGGCTGAATGCCGTGCTTCTTCAAAATTTCAAAATCCAGCTTCCCTGGCCGGTCTTTCTCAACGATCCGGTAGCCGTAGCTGTCAATCCGGTGCTCCAGCAGAGCCGATTCCACCCGGAACGTATCATCCTCAAACAACAGCCCGCCTTCATGCTCCTGCACGATCAGCTCGTAGTTAATGCGCGATTCGCTGATCCCCAGCGTCAAATCAATAAAGGATTTGAGTCCTTTTGGACCGTAAACGGTCAGAGGCGTATCGCCTCCCTGATTGGCCCGGCTGGACAGCAAACCGGGAAGTCCAAATAAATGGTCGCCGTGCAGATGGGTAATAAATACCTTCTCCAGCTTGCTAAGCCGCAGCGGAGAACGAAGCACCTGATGCTGCGTCCCTTCCCCGCAGTCAAACAGCCAAAACGACCGTCTTTCATCCAGCATCCGGAGCGCCAGCGAAGTCACGTTTCTTTGCAGGGAAGGAACTCCCGCATTGGTTCCCATAAAATACAGCTCCATGATCAGCCGCTCCTCTCTATTCCGAATTAGCCTCGCCCTTGGATAAGGCCCTGCACTGAGCCAGGAAGCTCGGGCAAAGCTTCTGAGCAGGCAATTAAGACTGTGCCTGAATCAGCAAAAATCCCCCGCTTTCTCCGGGGGATTTGCTAAAGGGCCAGATTAAGCTTTTTCCACATTAAAATATTGCGCTTCAGGATGGCTGAATACCATGGCCGAAACCGAAGCCTCTGGTTCCATCATAAACCCTTCGGTCAGCTCAACGCCAATTTCCCCGGGATTCATCAATTCGAACAGCGGCTGCTGCATCTCCAGATCTGGGCAGGCCGGGTAGCCAAATGATACACGAATCCCCTGGTAACGGGCCCCGTGACGCTGCTTCATCGTCATATCCTGCGGATCCGGGAAGCCCCAGGTGTCCCGCATCATGTGATGCAGACGCTCCGCCATGCCTTCGGCCACCTCAAGGGCCGTCGACTGGAGCACGTGAAAGCGCAGATATTCGCCCTGCTGCTTCCATTCCTCCGATTTCTCGCGGATGCCTTTGCCAGCCGTAACTACCAGAAAACCGACATAATCCATCGTACCGCTTTCCACTGGCTTCAAATAGTCAGCGAGGCATAAATAAGGAGCAACGCGCTGACGGGGGAAGGAGAAGGTTTTCAGCACTTTCGACATATCCTTGGGATCATAAATCAGAATATCATTGCCGCGCGACTGAGCCGGGAAGAACCGGTACATCGCGTGGGCCTGAATAATCCCGTCGGTTACAGCTTCATACAGTACCTGGTCAACCGTTTCCTTAAGCTGAGTCGCCTTCGGATCACCGGACGCAATCAACTGCTCGACATTGCCCTTTAATCCCAAATGATGTCCAAGCAGCATCTGCATGTTCACATAAGGGATGATATGACCGAGCGGGTAGTTCTTGAGCACATGCTGCTCCAGATCCGGCGGAATGTAAACAGGCGCATCCACCGAAATATGAGAACGTACGGCCCGGGTCAATTCAGGCAAAGCAGGCGTTTCCGGTTTGGCGTTATCGCTCTCCTGCTCGGCTTCCATCTCCAGCCGCAGCTTCTCGCGAGCTTCCGGATTCATTAATTTATTGGCCAGATCAAGCCCGTCCATCGCATCCTTGGCGTACACCACCATACCGTCGTATTCAGGACGAATCCGGTTTTTGGTGAATTTGCGGGTCAAAGCCGCGCCGCCTACCATAATCGGCACATCGATGCCGGCATTACGCAAATCCTGTGCCGTAGTGACCATTTGCTGCGCCGATTTGACGAGCAGGCCGGACAAGCCGATCACGTCGACTTTTTCTTTGCGGTAAGCTTCAATAATGCCTTCCGGTGGTACTTTTATACCCAAATTTACGATTTGGTAACCGTTGTTGGCCAAGATGATTTCCACCAGGTTCTTGCCGATGTCATGAACGTCCCCTTTAACGGTAGCTAACAAAATTTTACCTTTCACCGAGGTTTCGTTCTTCTCCATGAAGTTCTCCAGATGAGCCACCGATGCTTTCATCACTTCCGCACTTTGCAGCACCTCTGCCACAATCAGCTCGTTATTGTTGAACAGACGGCCTACCTCTTCCATGCCTTTCATCAGAGGACCGTTAATGATCTCCAAAGCCGTGTAACGGCCCAGCGCTTCATCCAGATCGGGGATCAGACCTTCCTTAGTGCCCTCAACAATATAAGAGGCGAGCCGCTCTTCGAGCGAGAGGTTCATAACCTTTTCTTTCTTCTCCACCTTCTTGTTGCGGAAAGCGGCGACAAACGCAGCAAGCGTTTCATCATTGGTATTATAAATCAGCTCTTCGGCCAATCTGCGCTCTTCCTCCGGAATCGAAGCATAACGCTCCACTTTCTCCGTATTGACGATGGCATAGTCCAGCCCGGCTTTGGTACATTCATATAAAAAAACAGAATTCAGCACCTCGCGGCCTGCCTCAGGCAGACCAAATGAAACGTTGCTGATGCCCAGAATTGTATGGCATTCAGGCAGCACCTGCTTGATCAGGCGAATGCCCTCTACGGTTTCTTTAGCTGAGCCGATATACTGCTCGTCGCCCGTTCCTACCGGAAATACAAGCGGGTCAAAAATAAGATCCTCGGCCTTCAACCCATACTTGTTAACCAGCAGATCATGCGAACGTTTGGCTACCTCCAGCTTGTCTTCCCGGGTGATGGCTTGTCCGCGTTCATCAATTGTACCTACAACTACTGCCGCTCCATACTTATGGATAAGCGGGGTTACCCGTTCAAACTTCTCTTCGCCGTCCTCAAGGTTAATGGAGTTAATAATCGATTTACCTTGGCAGTATTGCAGTGCCAGATCAATCACTTCCGCGTCTGTGGTATCGATCATCAAAGGAACCTTAACCTTCTTGACCACCAGCTCCAGAAATTCGCGCATATCCACCGTTTCATCGCGATCCGGATCCTGTACGCAGACATCAATTACCTGGGCGCCGTTCTTGACCTGTGCCCGGGCAATTTCAGAGGCTTCTTCATATTTGCCTTCCACAATCAGCCGTTTAAACTTACGGGAACCCAGAACATTTGTTCTCTCGCCAACCATATAGGGACGATTATCAGCTTCAATATAGACGGGTTCAATTCCGGAGACTGCCGGCGGATGTTCGCCTGCAACCGGACGCGGGCTGTACGCGGCAAGCTCTTCCGCCAGCGCCTTGATATGTTCCGGCGTGGTGCCGCAGCAGCCGCCCGCAATGTTGAGCCAGCCCTGCTCGGCGAAAGCGCCGATTTTTCTGGCTAATGAGCTTGGAGATTCATGATAATGACCGTTCTCATCCGGCAGACCGGCATTCGGATAACAGCTGACCGCCGTTTTGGACATATCGGACAATGTGCGAATGTGATCTCTCATAAACTCAGGGCCTGTAGCACAGTTGAGCCCTACCGAAACCGGCTGCAAGTGCTCCAGCGAGACGTAAAAGGATTCGATATTCTGACCTGCAAGCGTTGTCCCCATCGGTTCAATCGTACCCGAAATCATAATAGGCAGCTTCGTCCCTGTCTTGGAAAAAGCTTGTCTGATGCCGATGCTGCCGGCTTTCACGTTCAAGGTATCCTGGGAAGTTTCCAGCAGCAAAGCATCCACGCCGGCTTCAATCAAAGCTACAGCCTGCTCCTCATAGCTTTCGACAAGCTGGCTAAAGGTCACGCCGCCGGTGACAGAAAGCGTCTTGGTGGTAGGGCCCAGCGCGCCAGCCACATACCGGGGCTGCTCCTCCGTGCTGTATTTCCGCACCGCTTCAACGGCCAATTTAGCCGCTGCCAAATTGATTTCCCGTGCCTTCTCCGGTATATCATATTCGGCCAAAACCACGGAGGTCGCGCCGAACGTATTGGTCTCTATGAGATCCGCTCCCGCTTCGAGGTATTGTTCATGAATTCGCGTGATGACGTCAGGTCTTGTCAAGACCAGCATTTCGTTACAGCCGTCTAAATTCTCGCCCCCAAAATCCTGCGGAGACAGATTCTCCTGCTGAATCATGGTCCCCATGGCTCCATCGAGAATCAATATTTTGTCTTTCATTCGTGCTTCAAGACTAGGTTTATTCAATCCCAATAACCTCCCTTCAGACATTACCTTTTAGTTTAGCAGAAGCCCTTAACTTAGGGAAGAATAAAGATATAGAAGCTAAAGCTGCTTCCTTAATCCCGTAAATGATTTGGTGAATAGAAAAAACACCACCTGAGGTCGGCTGGACCAGAGGTGGTGTTCTCATTTTTAGAACGTGGAAGGAATCTGTATAATCTCAAACAGTTCTGAAAGATGACGGATTTCGTACTCCGGGATAATCTCATCGTTTCTGGTCTTGCCGTCTCTATTGATCCAGATGGACGTAATCCCTGCCGAAAGGGCTCCTTTGATGTCGGTCGTGAGCTTGTCACCTACCATAACGGTCTCCTGCGGGGTTGTCCCGAGCAGCTCCAATGCATGCTTAAAGATGGATACGTCAGGTTTACCCCGGCCGAAGCTGCCGGAAATAATCACCTCATCAAAATAAGGAACCAGTTCAGGCACTCCGTCAAGCTTCTCCTGCTGCAGGGAAGGACAGCCGTTGGTCAGCAGCAAGAGTTTTACTTTTCCTTTAAGTTCATTTAATACGTTAAACGTTTCTTCGTAAGTATAAGGTCTAACCCGGCGTTCAGATGCGAACAGCTCACCCAGTTCTTCAGCCAGCTTCGCATCATCCACGCCGCAGGAAAGCAGCGCATTGTACCAGGAATCTCTCCGGTAAGCCGGCACCAGCTGCTGCAGCTTGCGGAACTCCGGCTGGTCACCGCCGTCGAACTTGGCCCACAGCCCTTCAAACGGGTTAATTCCGATCAGCTTGGTGAAAGCAAAGGTCTCATAGGATTCGTAAAGCTTTCTGGCTTCTCTGCGAACCGCTTCCTCCAGTTGTTCGGCCTTTACGCCGGTTGCTTCTTCAGCTTTCCGGCAAACTGCCTGAAAGGTCTCCATCACACTGCGCTCGTCCCATAACAATGTATCATCCAAGTCAAAACAAACCGCTTTAACTACAGCCATTGCCCGTTCCCCCTGTTTCTTGACGAATCATCCATTTATTTTCTTTTTATTTTCTTTCTAGCTCTACTCCATGTGCAGATGCGAATTCCTGCAAAGCAGCGCCCAGCTGATCCATATCATAAAAGTTTCTGCTGCCGGAAAACGTCCAGTTGGGTTCTTTAGTTTTCGTCACAATCGTGATCGTCTTGCCGCTCCATTTGATCTTGGCAATCGAACCGGCCTCAAGACTGCGGTCTCTGTTAAATTTGGATGTAAACAGCTTGTTCTTGTAAATTCTTAAATAAGGTCTTCTTAAGAAGATCACAATCCCAAGCAGGAAATACAAACCAACGGTAACGATGTAAAGCGTGTTGATGTTTTCAGTTCCACCGACAAAGCCCATTGCGGCATACATGGCTCCCAGAACAATAAAAAGGAGGGGCAGAAGAATGTTCCGGCCTCTGAAAATAATGCCTTCTCCTTTGCTGCCTAACATATTGCCAGGCTTAACTCCCTTTTTCTGCTGGTTGAGATTATACTTCTGCCGGTTTTTCTCCACTTTTCGTTCAAACGATCTTGACATTCACTTGCTTCCTCCCTAAACATGGTTGCCGGTTACAAGCCGGCTATTTCTCGTCAACAATCTCAATGGATTCGAGCTGTTGCCGGAAGTTTCTGCGGATGTTGCCAAGATATATTTCACGCAGCTCAGCGCGTTCGAGCGTCTCTGCTTCCGTTAAACCCTCCGCTTTATGCTTGCGGGCTAATTCGTTGATGCGCTGTACTAAACTATCGATGTCCATAAGGTCCTCCTTCATTAAAGGCATTACTATTTACTTTGACACGTCAAAAAGAGCTTGTCAAGGCGGTCTCCCCCCTTACAAGCTCTGAATCTATAGCTCTTTAATGACCGTAAAAAGTCTTTAATCCGTAATCGGCAGATTTAGAATATCTCCAGCTTGAATGCTGCTGTCGTGCAGATGATTTAACGAGGTTAACATATGAACATATTTCCGGGTGTCCATACCGGATGGCTTGTTCGCCAGTGCAATATTCCACAAAGTATCACCGGGCATAACGATGACAGTATCGTATACGGGCTCATCCCCTGGAGAAACCGAAGCAGCAAAGGCGCTGATAAAGCCGGTAAGGGATAGAATTAGAACAGCTACTACTATAAGTGAACGAATCAGTGATTTGCGGGCAATGGGCTTGCGGACCTTTCGGGCTGTAGGAGCTGTATGTGATAAACCTGCCCGAGAGCCGGAAAGAACAGAAGACGCAGCCGGATAAATGCTTTTATATGTACTATGTTTCAACAAAGAAATCACTCCCAAACGTTTGTTCTGTTTTTTGATCTGAGAACAATATAACACGAACACTTGTTTCGATCAATAGTTTTTTAGAACAATTGTTCCCCTGTTTTTTGAAAATAGTTAGAACTCCTGTTTGTGCGAACGGAGGTTCTATGTTATAATTTTTCCAAACGTTACTAAGATGGGGTTGATAACAAATGTCGAAGGTTTCCAGCCGCCAGCAGGCGATTTTGGAATTTATAAGAAGCGAAGTTCGAATGAAAGGTTATCCTCCTTCTGTTCGGGAAATCGGCGAAGCCGTCGGTCTGGCTTCAAGTTCAACGGTACACGGTCATCTTGACCGGTTGGAGAAGAAGGGTTTGATTCGCAGGGACCCGACTAAGCCGCGCGCTATTGAACTGTTGGGACAAGAAGAGTCTGAAGATTCCAATATGTTTGCTCATACGGTTTCAAGAATTCCGGTTGTCGGTAAAGTTACGGCCGGTGTTCCGATCACGGCTACGGAGAATATCGAAGACTACTTCCCGCTGCCCAACCATTACGTCGGCGATAAAGAGGTTTTCATGCTGGCCGTTATCGGGGAGAGTATGATCGAAGCCGGCATCCATAACGGAGACTATGTCATTGTCCGTCAGCAGCAAACCGCTGAAAACGGCGATATCGTGGTCGCCATGACCGAAGAAGACGAAGCAACGGTCAAAACTTTTTATAAAGAAAGAGACCATATCCGTCTGCAGCCTGAGAATCCAGCATTTGAACCACTGCGGTTGAAGCATGTTACGATTTTAGGCAAAGTTATCGGCCTGTTTAGAGATCTGCACTGAGAAGAACCTGCCTTTTTACATCTATAGAAATCCATTATGTTTATCTATACAAGCATATTGCTTAACCTGCTGAAAAAGGCAGCTCCATTCCACTTCGGAACAGGAGCTGCCTTTTTTGTGATGCCAATCCAATCCGGCATGATTCTCGATATTAACAAAAGACCAACAAGGGTATAATGGATAGTGAATTTTTATAATCTATGCTATATTGATAAAAAAGATAATTGATTTGATAACTTATTTTTATCATTCAATCTATCAAAAAAATAAATAAAGGATTGAAACCATTGAATTTGCAGTTGCCGTCCGAATACTTGAAGAAAAAGTCAGCAACATTGAGACCCGTTCAAGAAGTGGCCGTCATTTTGTTTTCCGCCCTTCTTGTAGCTGCCGGCCTAAACCTCTTCCTAATCCCCCATCAGTTACTGTCAGGGGGTATTTCTGGTGTCGCTTCGATCATCGGCTATTTAACGGGCTGGAACATCTCTATTGTTTATTTTGTGTTAAACGTGCCTTTGATTCTTTGGGGCTGGAAAGCGGTTGGACGCCGCTACATTGTGTTAAGTTGTATTTCTGTTGTCGCTACGACCTGGTTTATGGCCATTATTCCTATTGTCAGCGTCACCCATGATCCTACGCTTGGAGCCGTCGCGGGCGGGATTATCTCAGCGATTGGCATTGGGTTCTCATTGAGGGTTGGAGGGTCCACCGGCGGTTTTGATATTGTCGGTTCAATTATCACCAGAAAATATGACCTGCCGATCGGCAACATTTTGTTTGTACTGAACGGCCTTGTATTTATCGTTTTAGGCTTTTACAAAACCTGGGATCTCGCCCTCTACTCCCTGCTTTCGACCTTCGTAAAAGGTAAAGTGGTGGATGTGATTCACGTAGGGCATATCAAAGTCACCTGCTTTATCATCACGAAGGAAAAAGACCGAATGCTAGCCGAATTACGCAAACTTCACCACGGGATCACCTGCATGGATTCGCAAGGCGGTTACAGCCAAGTCGGCAACTCTACGTTAATGACCGTAACTACCCGCTATGAGCTTGCCGCCGTAAGGAAAGCCGTTATCACAACCGATCCTCATGCTTTCATGAACGTGGTCCAATCCACCGAAATTGTCGGCCGATTTGCCAGGGGCCATTCGAAATAAGAACGGGCACTCCAAGCCATTAAGGCCTTCTCATAAAAAAAATCACCCCAATGAACGATGTCCGTTCTCCGGGGTGATTTTATTTTGAATAACTTATAAGTTGATATTTGTGTTTGTGTTTGTGTTTGTGTTTGTGTTAGCTTTTACTTTAGCTGTTTCAGTACCTGATACTGCCCTGCCTGTTTACTCTTCTTCTACGGATACACCCAAGGCGCGATTCTTTTCTTTAAAACGGCTGTTATGCGAGGACACATAAGCAACGCGCTCAGCGCTCGGATCGATATACAGCTTGGCACTGTTTACAGCCAATACTGCGTCCGTGAAAGTACCTGCAATCAAACGTACCTTACTGTCGTAATTAACGAAGTCTCCCGCCGCAAAAACTCCCGGAATATTGGTCTCCAGCTTCGTGTTCACGTCAATCCACCATTGGCCGAGATTTAATCCCCAATCCCTCACCGGTCCAAAATCCGTACGCATGCCGTGGCTGACTATGACTGCATCCACTTCGATTTGTTCCGTCTCCCCGGTTTCCACATGAGTGATTGTAACCTGCTCGATAGCTTCTCCGCTGTCACTGTGAAGTTTATCGACTACGTAAGGCGTTTTGATCACTGCGGAAGACTGCTTCATCTTCAGGACATTACGTTCATGTCCACCGAATTCTTCCCGGCGGTGAACGACCGTCACGCTTTTGGCCAGCGGGGTCAGTTCATTCGCCCAGTCCACTGCAGAGTCCCCTCCTCCCGAGATTAGAACACGTTTATCGCGAAATCCTTCAAGCTCTTGTACGGTGTAGAACAGATTACTTACCTCGTATCGGTCTGCTCCTTCGATTTCCAGCTTGGCAAGCTTGCGGATACCGTAGCCAATCGCCATGATGACCGTCTTGGTCCAATGCTGCTGCCCCGATGCTGTAGTAAGAAGGATAGTCCCATCTTCAAGACGTTTAAAATCCTCAACCTGTTCATTAAAAACAAACGTAGGTTCAAACGTACCAGCCTGTTTGACCAGTTGAGCCGTCAAATCCTCGCAAAGAATCGGCCCAACGCCGCCAACATCCCAAATCATTTTCTCCGGGTAGATGAGCAGCCTGCCGCCCAGCCGGTCGTTGGCTTCAATTAATTTGGTCTTCATATCCCGCATGCCGCTGTAAAACGCTGCGTACATTCCAGCAGGGCCACCGCCGATAATCGTTACATCGTATAATTCAAGAGAAGATTCCTTCATTATGTATATCCCTTTCCACTGTTCGATTCCGTGTAACACGCTAAAGCTATTATACATCAAGTGATAATAATTATCATTATCATATTTATTTTAAAATAGAATTACAGCTAATAAAAAATAAGACCGAAATAATGGAGTCTCTACTTAAGCCGATTTTGGCTGTACCGCCAGGATATTCTCCACTTTAAAAGAACGGATCTGCCCGGTCTTCAAGCATTTGGCTGTAACCAGCCCCTGCTTAATCCCGCACACCTCGATGCTGCGTTTCGTTATTTGCCCTTTCCGATCCATATAAATGATTTGCACGATGGTTCCTTTATATTTCTCCGGCATCTTAAAACCCTCCATATAAATCGAACGTTTGTTTGTATTATACGCGAATATTTGTTCGGTATTCAATGTAAAATAATGTTATATCCCGTCCGCTCTTGTTGGTTGTTTAACAATTACGTTATTTTCTTCTCAGGATTCAGATGGATGAAATATAATGGAAGATATGAAGGTTACAGAAAGGCGAGGAGGTTAGAACTTTGAAATTATTTATTGCCATGAAACAAGATAAAATCTTCTACTCCATTTTCTCTGTCATCTACACGCTTGTTATGCTTATCACCTACGGCCGATATGTATGGACAGATCATCATCGTATGGAAATGTCTACGTATTGGCTGCAGAAATCCTCGCTTGCCCCGGCTGATTTGAACATCATAAAACATTATGGAAAGCTGTCCACCAACCTGGAGAAACTATTCCTAGTTGCCTTATTAACCGCCTTGTTGATCCTTCTGATTCGTTACCGCCAAAATAAAGCCGCCGGATTATGGCTGTTCAGTCTTGCCAATCTCCCTTTTTATTTTGCGGTTATAACCACAAGTCTGATCCTTTCCCATACTACCCGTTTAGCCCCAGGCAATCTCCTGCAGCCACTACTTCTTACCATCCCGTACATCAGTCTAGCTTTGGTTTGGAGCGGGTGGCTTCAGTTGAGAAGGAGAAATGTGGGTTAACTTCTCCCTCTTCTAATAAAAAAACCGCTCCCCAATAATTGAACGGAATACCGTTTAATTTATTTAGGTGCGGTTCATTTTCATTTTTATTTAGAGATTCAGGTCAAATTATTTGTTCTGCGGTAAGTCAGAAGCCATTCCTGAATAATCAACATCTACAAAAGAAGAGGAAGATCGAAAACTTAGAATGTAATATCCTGATCTCATCCCTTGTGGGTAGTCTAAAGCACTTGTCCATATAAGAGACTCACCTACAGCTACAGTCTTCGTAAAATATTTTTTGCCAGAACCCTCATGAGCCACAGAAATGACTGCTTCGCTGGTTCCCTGATTTTGAAATCGAAGCTGAACATGCCCATATCCCTTCGATACATCAAATGATGAGGAAGTTTGTTTAGATCCCGATAAATGACCCGACCATTTATTCCCTATCCTTGAAGAGCTAACGTTATCCTGTATATTTTTATCCTGCAGATTGTCGTTTTGGGATATGTTATCTATGGAAGCCGAGCTTGTAACGTTCTCTTTTTGTGTAGATACAGCAAGCAGGATAATCATTGTTACTGCGACAACTGATAAAATCGTTAAAAAACTTTTATTCTTCAAACCTGTTCCTCCTAATACGACCTTTCTTTACATTTGAATACTTTACAGTATGTACCTGCTTGTATCAAACAAAAAAGAAGTGACCCACTCATTTGGTTGGCACCAGCGAGGGTCACTTCTTCCGTAAAATAACTATCTACGAGGGTTTGTCCAATTAATACAAAGTCAGATATTGATCGCGTTCCCAGTTGTGAACTTGCGTGCGGAACATATCCCATTCGATTTCTTTCAACTCGTAAAAATGGGTCACCGCATGCTCGCCAAGCGCGCTTACGATCACTTCGCTGCGAATGAGTTCGCTAAGCGCTTCTTTCAGGTCGGAAGGCAGGCTTGGAATGCCCTCTTCCAAACGTTCTTCTTCCGACATCACATAGATGTTGCGGTCGATTGGAGCCGGGAGCGGAAGTTCGTTTTTGATGCCGTCAAGACCGGCTTTCAGCATAGCAGCAAGCGCCAGATAAGGGTTCGCAGCCGGATCCGGGTTGCGGACCTCGATGCGAGTACTCAAACCGCGGGATGCCGGAATACGGATCATCGGACTGCGGTTGCTGGCGGACCAAGCTACATAACAAGGCGCTTCATAGCCAGGTACCAAACGTTTATAAGAGTTAACAGTAGGATTCGTAATAGCTGCAAACGCACGGGCATGCTTCAGAATACCAGCCATATAATAACGTGCTTCTTCACTCAAGCCCAGCTCGTCGTTTTCGTTGTAGAAGGCATTTACATCGCCGCGGAACAAGGACTGGTGACAGTGCATACCGGAACCATTTACACCAAACAATGGTTTTGGCATAAACGTTGCATGCAGGCCGTGCTGGCGGGCAATCGTCTTCACAACCAATTTAAAGGTTTGAATTTGGTCTGCCGCATGAATAGCGTTGGCATATTTAAAGTCGATCTCATGCTGGCCAGGCGCTACTTCATGGTGGGAAGCTTCGATTTCAAAACCCATTTCTTCCAGGCAAATAACGATTTCCCTTCGGCAGTTCTCGCCAAGATCCGTAGGAGCCAAATCAAAGTAACCGCCCTGGTCGTTCAGTTCAAGGGTAGGATTGCCTTTCTCATCCGTTTTGAACAGGAAAAACTCCGGTTCAGGACCTACATTCATAGAAGTGTAGCCCATTTCTTCCGCTTCCTTCAGGGCACGTTTCAGAATACCGCGCGGGTCTCCGGCAAACGGCGTACCGTCAGGCATGTACACGTCACAAATCAGACGGGCTACACGGTCTGTAGTCACCCAAGGGAAAATCACCCAGGTGTTCAGATCCGGATAGAGATACATATCCGATTCTTCAATGCGGACGTATCCCTCGATCGAGGAACCATCAAACATCATTTTATTGTCCAGAGCTTTCTCGAGCTGGCTTACGGGAATCTCCACGTTCTTGATCGTACCGAGCAGGTCGGTAAATTGGAGACGAATGAAGCGAACATTCTCTTCTTTGGCAATGCGCAAAATATCCTCTTTACTGTAACTCACAAAACCCTCTCCCTTTCTGGCTATAGTGATTGGCGGCAACCACGATGTATGTACGAATAATCCGTAGCACATAAAATGACATCAGGCTGCCCCCGGGTCGTCATAAGCGGGAGCAGGAACCCGGTTATGACTTAAAGAAACGGGATAATTCCCCTTGGATCAGAGAAACCTGACCAGGTCTTCTCCCGGTTACCAACTGCTGCTTCAACATTCTGTATAATTGCGAATCCGTTAATTCTTTACGTTTCTCTTCGGTATCATCGGTAAGCACGGTTGCATCCTGCGATTCTTTAGCAACAGGATTCATAACCTGTTTAATACCTGCGATATTAACGCCCTTATCGATCAGCGCTTTGATTTCGAGCAAACGTTCAACATCATTAAATGAAAATAACCGCTGATTCCCGGAGGTCCGGGCAGGTACGATCAATTGATGCTGTTCATAATATCGAATTTGGCGAGCCGACAAGTCAGTAAGTTTCATTACAATACCGATTGGGAATAAGGCCATGTTTCTCCGTATTTCGTCACCCATCGCTCCTCAACCTTCCAATAATGTTTTTTCTGATTTCATTTTATGTTACGTTGTCTAACATGTCAAGCGAGAATCAGGTGAACATTAGAGGAGATTGGTGTTCTTCATCTTTTCAAGCGAGGACAATATAGCATATTTGACATGGGAGTAGGTTAATCCTCCCTGCATATAGGCAATATAGGGCTCACGAATCGGCGCATCGGCGCTCAGTTCAAGGCTTCCCCCTTGAATAAATGTACCTGCAGCCATGATCACCGGGTTCTCATAACCCGGCATATCCCAAGGCTCCGGAACAACGTGGCCGTCTACGGCCGATGCCTGCTGAACCCCCTGAACGAAGGAAATCAGCTGCTCTGCGGAAGCAAACGAAATCGCCTGGATCAGATCCGTACGCGGCTCATTCCAGCGAGGTTTGGTGACGAACCCGGCCTGCTCATAAACAGCCGCTGCCAGAATACTTCCTTTAACAGCTTGGCCCACAATCGTAGGCGCCATAAACAAACCTTGATAGATTCCGCGGGTCGTACCCAGCATCGCTCCAACCTCTCCGCCGATGCCTGGAGCAGTTAAACGATAGGCCGCCAGTTCTACATATTCGCTTTTCCCGCAAATATATCCTCCTGTTTCGGCCAAACCTCCGCCCGGATTTTTAATCAGCGAGCCGGCCATCAGATCCACGCCGACTTGGGTAGGTTCGATCTCTTCGGTAAACTCGCCGTAACAGTTGTCCACAAACACGATCAGATCTTGTTTGATGGAGCGCAGCCGGGCTACCATGTCTCCGATTTCTTGTACGGTAAATGAACTTCTCCAGTCGTACCCTCTGGAACGCTGAATGCCGATGACTTTGGTGCTTTCGGTAATCCCTGAGGTCACCGCATCCCAGTCGACCTTGCCATCCTCTTTCAGCGCCGCTTCCTTATACCCGATCCCGAAATCAGCGAGCGAACCGGTTCCATCACCGGCTTTGCCGATCACTTTGTGCAGTGTGTCGTAAGGTCTGCCTGTAATGTAGAAAAGCTCGTCCCCCGGGCGTAATACACCGAACAAAGCGGTCGAAATCGTATGTGTGCCTGACGCAAAATGGGGCCGTACCAATGCAGATTCGGCGCCGAACACCTCGGCGTACACCAGATCCAGCACTTCGCGTCCCCTGTCGTTATAAGCATATCCGGTTGAATTTGAGAAATGATAATCGCTTACCTTGTGTTTCTGAAACGCTTCAATCACTTTCCACTGGTTACGGTCGACAATCCGGTCGATTTCCGCCATAGCGGGGGCAGCTAACATCTCAGCTTCCTTTAACTTGTTTAGGGTTTCTTCTGAAAAAACGGCCATGCTGCTTTCTTCTCTCCTCTTAAATAACGGCCCATTCCGCCATATACTTGGCGATGATGGACCGCTAATGTCACTTGAATGTCATGTATACGTAACTTAACTTATCATTTTACTCTGAAAGGTTCAAGCTTATGTTTCTGTTTCTGGTAGTCCCCTTGATTAAGCAGCACGCGGTAGATCACATAATCCTCGTCCGTTTCCTGCGTTTCGACTTTGCCGACTCTATGAATCAAGGCCCCAAGCTCTCCTTGGCCGGCAGGCAGTTTAAACGTTAAAGTTTCGCCGGTTAAATGCTCCTGAATCGCAGCCACTACTTTCTTCAAATCCTCTTCATCATAAGCGCTGATCTTAAGCGAAGATCCGGTCACTGGCAGCATTTCCAGCTGCTCGGGTCTGCACAGATCTTTTTTGTTATAAAGAATAATTTGCGGTTTGTCCCCGGCTCCCAATTCATTCAAAATATCTCCGACCACACGCATCTGTTCTTCCCGGTTCTCCGCCGAGGCATCCACCACGTGCAGGATCAGATCCGCTTCGTTTGCTTCTTCCAGAGTAGCTCGGAACGAGGCAACCAGATCATGCGGCAGATTCTGAATAAAGCCGACCGTGTCCGTCAAAACAATTTCTGTCCCGCTTGGCAGCACCAAATTCCGGGTAGTCGGATCAAGCGTGGCGAACAGCTGGTTCTCTACGTAAACGTCTGCCGCTGTCAGCTGCTTGAGCAATGTCGACTTGCCCGCATTCGTATAACCGACCAGCGCCACTTGTACGATGCCCGTTTCCTTGCGCCGCATCCGGTGCAGCTTGCGATGACGGGTCACCTCTTCGAGCTGATGCTTCAGATCGCTGATCCGTCCGCGAATATGCCGGCGGTCCGTTTCGAGTTTGCTTTCACCCGGACCTCTTGTCCCGATCCCGCCGCCAAGCCGGGAAAGATTCTTCCCGTGCCCGGATAAACGGGGCAGAAGATAGGACAGCTGCGCCAGCTCAACCTGGATAATCCCTTCACGGGTTTTGGCCCGCTGGGCAAAGATATCGAGAATCAGCTGGGTCCGGTCAATCATTTTGACGTCCAGTTTCTCTTCCAGATTGCGCACCTGGGCACCGGAAAGCTCCTGATCGAAGATAGCCGTATTGGCATCATGCTCACGAATCAGCTCTGCAAGCTCCTCGACCTTGCCTTTGCCGAGGAAAAAGCGGGAATCCGGCGTCTCTTTATTCTGAACCAATTGGCCCATCACTTCAACGCCGGCCGTTTCGGCCAGGTTCTTCAGCTCCTCTAGCGAATAATCGGAGTTCAGGCCGCTTCTCTTCACTTCATCCGTAATTAGACTAACAAGGATGGCTTTATCCCGAATCAGTTGGTTCGTATCGTAGGTCGTCTGTTTCATGATTCATATAACTCCTTTGGATCTCGCCGCGGGTCAGACAGAATCAGGGCATGCCCGGCTTCTTCTCCGCTTTCACTTCAACCTTCAAATCCTCCGTTCGGATGGTCATCAGCTCCAGCTTGCCCGGTGAAGATCCTCCATATTGATTAAGCAGCCGTACAGCCTGCTGCCGGATGGAACGTTCTATCACATTGCGAACATACCTTGCATTGCTGAACGCATGCGGGCTTTCCATCTTCTCCGCCAGCAAATGCTGCTTCAGTTTGAGTATCGCCTGAGGCATCAAAATATAATCGCGTTCCTTCGCCATCATTTCGGAAATCTGGATCAGCTGGTCGATCGAATAATCCGGAAAATCAATCTGGATCGGAAAACGCGACGGAAGCCCCGGATTCGTATCGAGGAAAAATTCCATTTCGTCCGAATACCCGGCCAGAATCAGAACGAACTGATTTTTATGATCCTCCATCGCCTTCACCAGCGTATCTATCGCTTCCTTGCCAAAGTCCTTTTCCCCGCCCCGGGCCAGGCTGTACGCTTCATCAATAAACAAAATGCCGCCCATTGCTTTCTTCACCAGGTCACGGGTTTTCTGCGCCGTATGCCCGATATATTCGCCGACCAGATCGGCTCGTTCCGCTTCTATGAGATGCCCCTTGGAGAGCACACCCATTTTCTGAAAAAGCTTCGCTATAATACGGGCGACGGTAGTCTTGCCCGTTCCCGGATTGCCGCGGAACACCATGTGGAACACCTGGGCTTCCGACAGCAGACCTACATCTGTACGGAGCCGGGCAACCTGCAGCAGAGCGAAAATTTCATAGACCAGCGTCTTGATGTTGTCTAGGCCGACAAGCTGTTCCAGCTCTTTACGGATCTCCGCAAAGGCGCCCTGCTGCTGTTTCTCAGCTGATACAGGAGCGGGTTCCGCATCCGGAACGGCTTGGGAAATGACAGGTGGTTCGGAGTTACGCAGAATTACATTGATTTGTCTGGACGGTCTTTCGTCAGAGCGTCCGCTGCCGGCCATGGCACGCCCTTGCATGAAGGCATCACCTCGTTTAAGAGTAAGGAGTTTGATAGCTACTTTTACACTATATTCTAGCGACCCTTACCTTATTAGAAGTTTTGTCTTCGGCTGCTCAGGTGAGTTCGATCATGTGAGTTCGATCATGTGAGTTCGATCAAGTAAGTACCATCGCAATCTGCTGCAGCTTCCATTTGGTGTAGGCAAGTACTTCCCTGGTTTTGTTATACCCTTCGTTCAATACCTTGGAATGCACCAGCGAGAGCTGCGGCCATTTGTAATTCAGCGATCTGGCAATTTCTAAAGAACGGCGCCCGTGAAAGTCATGAGTAATAATAATGGCGGTCTTCATATCCCGTTCCTTCATTATGCGCTGACTGTACAGCAGATTCTCATAAGTGCTTGTGGCCTTGTTCTCCAGTAAAATATGGTCGTCCGGAACGCCATGCCTTTCCAAATACAGCGCCATTCCCTCAGCTTCCGTCCGGTTCGCCTTGGAGCTGTCCAAACCGCCGGTAACGATGAACATCGGAAATTTACCATCCCGGTAATCCTGAACCGCCCGGTCCAGCCGTTCTGCCAGGCCGGGGCTCGGATAATCGTCCCATAAGGAGGCTCCAAGCACAATCCCAACATCGGCACGTTCCACCGGTTCCTTGCTGCGTTCGCTTTCCACCTGCAAAGCCGCATAAGCCAGCCATACAGCTAGCAGCAGCAGGAGGAGTCCTCCGCCTTTGGCCAGCGAGCGGTATAACATTTTTTTACTATCTGCCCCTAAAGGGTTTAGCGAACTGCTTCGCCTGCTCATTGGACGCCTCCACTTTCGCCAAACTGCAGAACATCCAGCTCAAAGCCTTGTCTGCAATGATTCAGCGACATCAGAAAATAAGGAAACGCATGGGCGTCAATCATTTGAAGCACCTCTCTGGCGGTTTGTGTGGCCAGCTCATAATCACGCTGCGTAATCACTTTCCGTCCCAGAGCATCATCCAGCTCATCCTGATCCAGCAGGAACACTTCCCCGTTCCGGAGCACGACAATATCCAGATACAGATCGTCAAACCATGGCACTCCCTGATCCGTAACGCCTTGATTCTTACATATATCAATATACCATTCCACTATTTCATCCCGGTCATCAAACATCGCCGTTATAATATAATGCGCGTCTTTGGGGTAATACTGCAGCCAGGAATAACCTTTGTCGGCAATACGGAAGGTATGCCTTCCATAGGTCTTCCAAAGAGGTTCTCTCAGCGCCTCAATACCGTATAACGTAATGTATCCGGAGAAATAGGGATTCTCTACATACCGTGAAGCAAACTTGCGCTGTGTGACGCGCCTCCAGTTCGCGCGGTCTCCGAATTTTCGTTTCATGGTCAAGACCCTTTCAAAGCGTATTAAGATCAGCTTATCACATTTAACAGCCAGTCTCAAAAAGGGATATCACGATCAGCTAAAAATAATCCCTGAAATATGTATCTTAATTCATTTATAAAAAACAAGCAGGGACACGAAGCCCCTGCTTGTTACTATAGACTGCGCGCCCGCATTCAAAAAGGCGCCTCACGAACGGCCAATCAACAAGCTGCAGCTTTGCAGGTTTATGGATTCCCAGGTGGATCCGAAACCGAGCCTGTGGCTGTTCCTGTAGCTGTGCCTTGGTCCGGGTTAACCGGCATCCCGGTTCCCTGTCCGCTCAGTCCATTATCCTGGCCACTGCCTTGCCCCGGTTCGAAAGAAGGATTCCCTCTTCCGCCGCCGCGTCCAGGCGTGTTCGTAGCAGGAGGCTCAGCCTGACCTTGATCTTCGCCCTGCTCCTCGTTTCCGCCATTATCCGTTTGACCAGGTTCTCCAGACTGCACTGGCGGAGGCGTAAATTCGCCGTCTGACGGCTGTCCCGGCCAGCCGCTCTCATCCGGAGCACTTTCATCAGGACTTGGTTCCTCAGAAGCTGGCAGCTCTTCCTTCGGCACATCAACTTCTACTTTATTGGAAGCTTCGCTTTCCTGATCACTGTTCTTATCATAATAAGTTACATAATATTGATAAGTCGTTCCAGGCACTACGCTCAAATCTTCGGCATCCGTCGTAAGCACGCTCATCAGCAGAGAGAAATCCTGCTCCTCCGAGGCCTTACGGTAAATACGGTACTCTCCTCCGTCTGCCTGCTCTGCAGCTGGGCTCCAGCTGAGTTTGACAGTTCCCGTGGAATTGTCGTAAGACCCGCTCAGATCAGTAATGCCCTGCGGAGCGCTTTCTGATGGTTCCGGAGTAGACTGCGTTAAATTATCCGGCGCCTCGAAATCCTTAATCGGCACGCCTTCAAGCGCTTCTTTCATAACCGTGCTGAACAGCTTGGCAGCCTCGCCGCTGCTGCCTTTCAGCAGGTGATTCTTATCCGGCTTGTCATAGCCCATCCAGACGGCCGCCGTCCATTCCGGCGTATAGCCGACGAACCAGGCGTCCCGGTTTCGGCTGCTGCCGGAGATGCCGCTTTGCGTTGTACCGGTTTTACCGGCGAGCGGCCGGTCGCCGAGTTTGGCGTTTTTACCCGTACCATCCGAAATAACGTCCTGCATCATTTTGGTCATGTAATAAGCCGTATCGGAGCTAAGCACTTTCTTCTGCTCCGGATTGCCATGCTGGTACACAACCGTTCCTTCCTGATTAACCACCTGTTTAATGGAATAAGGGTCGTTGTAACGACCTTCATTGCCAAATACACTGTAGGCGGCAGCCATCTCTTTGACTGTGGTTCCTTGAGTCAAACCGCCAAGAGCAATGGCCAGGTTGTTATCATTTTTATCTAGCTTGATTCCCATCTTCTCCGCATAAGAAATTCCCGTCTTGACACCGATCTGGTTCAGCAACCATACGGCAGGGATATTTTCCGATTTCGTAATCGCTTCGGTCATCCCGATGGTCTTGGAATATCCGTGCAGATTGGTTGGACAATAATCGCTGAAACACTGCTTCTCATTGCTGAGCTCGGAATCCATCGTAAACTTGCCGCTCTCCAAAGCAGGAGCATAAGCAACAATAGGTTTAAACGCCGAACCCGGCTGTCTGCGGCTGTTAATACGGCTGAAGCCTTTGCGTTCGTAGTCACGTCCGCCGAGCAAGGCCAAAATGCTGCCATTCTCATGGTTCATGATCATCATAGCCGCTTGAACCGGCTGATCATCAACACTTTTCTCAAACAGATCGTCATCGGCAAAAGCCTTCTCTACTGCCTTCTGGGCTTGGGCATCCATTGTGGTATAAATTTTATACCCGCCGCGCACCAGATCATCTTCGGTAAGATCCGGCATCACGTCTTCGGCTTCATCCATCACATAGTCAATAAATGCCGGATATTTCTGCTGCTGGGCTGGCGGCTGATAATCATAAACCACGGTTTTGGCCTGATCCCGCTGTTCGGCGGTAATCAGCCCCTGCTCATACATCAAATCCAGCACAACCGCCCGGCGGGCCGTCGATGCTTCCGGATGACGGAGCGGATTATAAGCCGACGGTCCCTTCGGCATCGCAGCCAGGGTGGCCATCTGCCAAATTTCAAGTTTGTTCAGATCGGAAATTCCGAAATATTTCTCGGACGCGGCTTTAATGCCGTACGTTGTCCCCCCGAAATTGATCCGGTTCAAATACATTGTCAGGATTTCATCCTTGGAAAGCTGCCGCTCAAGCGCCATCGCAATCGACATTTCAGTCGCTTTCCGGAAGAACGTTTTGTCCCGGGTCAGAAAAATATTTTTGGCCAGCTGCTGGGTAATCGTACTTCCGCCTTCCACCATGCTGCGTGCCACAACGTCTTTAACGGCCGCGCGGCCGATCGACCAGAAGTCTACGCCGCTGTGTTCATAAAACCGTTTATCCTCTGTAGCCACAAAGGCCATCTTAAGCAGCTTCGGAATATCCTGGCTTTCGACCGGATCGCTGGTCTCAACGGACAATTCGCCCATTAATTTCCCGCTGCGGTCAAATACCTGGGTCGGTCCGTTGACCACAAGCTTATCTCTATTCGCATCCAAAAGCTTCTCGCCGTTAACCGTAATGAACAGATAACCAATAATTCCGCATATCACGGCTACTGCTATAGTGAAAAACGCCGTCCAAAAAATCATTCTGCCGTTCAGGCGTTTCTTTTTCTTCTTGCCCTTCGGCTGATCCGACATTTTGTCCGGCTTCTTATGGTTCCGTTCCATTCTCGACGGTCTGTCTGTCGGCATAACTTAATGACTCCCTTCCGTGCAAAACTTATTTCCTGCCCAAAGAAAAGAACAACCCTGGCAGGTTGCTCTATTCCGAGGCGCTATAATATTAACGTTATGGAAATGAAAAAGTTTCAAACGCGGTTTAGCCTTCCTGCTCCTGCATCAACGAAACGTTGCGCTGCGGCTGGAATGTAGAAATGGCATGCTTGTACACCATTTGCTGACGGCCATCGCTGTCGATGACAATCGTAAAGCTGTCAAACGCTTTAACTGTTCCTCTGATTTGGAAACCGTTAGTCAAAAAGACAGTAACCGGGATGCTCTCTTTGCGCAATTGGTTCAAGAACGTATCTTGGATGTTTATGGACTTGTTCATTACCGTACCCCCAATAGGATCAATTAGTGTTTGTTGATATATTCAAGAGGAATCCCGAACTTTCCTGCTATTATAGCACGGATCTCGGCCAAATGGTCCGGAAAGTTTTCACCCTGCGTCACATCGATCCAGTGAATGTCCTTCATGTGGCGAAACCAGGACAACTGGCGTTTGGCAAAATGACGGGTATCCCGCTTCAATTTGATAACGGCTTCTTCCAGAGGCAATCCATCCAGAAGATGCTCGGCAATCTCCTTATAACCGAGCCCTTGCAGGGACACTAAGTCCCGTGAATAGCCTTTGTCAAGCAGCGACTGTACCTCTTCCACCAAACCTTGTTCAAGCATCAGGTCGATCCGTTCCTCAATTCGTTTATATAGCAATTGACGGTCCATTGTCAAACCGATGATGCATAAATGATAAGGGGAAATTTTCTGCTGGCCGGCCAGCTGGCTGGACAACGTCTGCCCGGTCAGATGATAGATTTCCAAAGCCCGGATCACCCGTCTTACATCATTCGGGTGCAGCTTGGCAGCTGATGCCGGGTCCACGGCGGCTAATTTCACATGCAGCGCTTCCGTTCCATGCTCATCGGCAAACCGCTGCTGCTCCTGCCTGAAAGCTTCATCCGCTTCGGCTTCCGAGAACTGATATTCGTAGCATACGGATTCCACGTACAAGCCGGTCCCGCCAACGATAAACGGCAGATTGCCCCGGGATGTAATCGCCGGAATCAACTCCGCACAGGCGCTTTGAAAGCGGGCTACAGAGAAGGCATCATCCGGCTCCAGCACGTCGATCAGATGATGGGGAACCCCCTCCATTTCTTGCTCGCTAATTTTAGCTGTCCCAATATCCATACCACGGTAAACCTGCATTGAATCGCCGGAAATAATCTCACACGAAAAAGATTTGGCAAGCTCAATGCTTAGATTTGTTTTCCCGACCGCCGTAGGGCCGACCAGCACAAGCAGATTAGGTTTATGTAAGCCTGATTCAGCGGTCAAGATGCATCACTCCGTACGTAATTTTGGTGCGGTTTCGCTCCGGGATGGCAAATCCGAGACGTTCAAATTCGCCGCTGTCCCTTTTCTCCTTCAGCACAACCGTCTTGCGGGCCACCCGTCTTGCTTCCTCTATCGCAGCGTGCGACAACGGTTCGCCATTGGCATACGCTCTGAGCGGGGAGATTGAGGACGACTCCAGCGTCGGATCCCGGAACATCGGATCAAAATAGACGATGTCCGCACTCTTGTCCGGTAGCGCCTTGAGACCTGCCAGATGATCTGTATGGCGGACCTCGATCCGCTTCAGCGCTTCGTTAAACGCTTCGACCTTGGCCCGGTAGGTCCGCAGCCCTTCTTTGAGCAGCATATACAGGGGAAAAGAGCTTTCCAGTGCGATTACACGTCCCTGATCGCCTGTACCCACCGCGAACATCATCGCATCGGCTCCAAGACCCGCCGTACAATCGACGATGACATCGCCCAGCGCAACACAGGCGGCCTCAAGCATCAAATCCTTCTCGCCTTTGAGCACCCGCTTGGCGCGGACGTAGGACATGCTGGGGTGAAAGTCCATCGGCCGCTCCGCTTCTCCGGCCAGCCTGACCCCGTTCTCCAGTATAACCAGGATGTCCTTATCTCCGCAGCGGGCTCTTAGCTCGTCCAGCGAACGGCCTGATCTGCGGACATATAAAGCCCCTTGTTCAGCTTCTGCCAGCTCCTTGGCTCGCATTACCGTCTTCGGAGATTCATGCTCTCCGGTTGTAATTATCAAAATGATACCCTCCAGTTGCAACACTCAGTCAATCCATAATTAAAAACATTCAAATTGCTCAATTTACATTACTCGCTTGGTCATTTACATACTAACTTGAAAAATTATTTAGCTCGCTTAGCTAATCACATAACTCGCTTGAACAGCTTCTCCAGATCATAGCTGGTGAAGGAGACTACAATCGGCCGGCCGTGCGGGCACGTATAAGGCTGACGGCAAGCAGCAAGCCGCTTGAGCAGCGTGTTCGCTTCATCCTCTGTGAGCTTCTGGTTGGCTTTGATCGAAGCTTTGCAGGAGACGAGGATCGAAGATTTCTCTCTCAGCTTAGCCAAATCAATCGTACGTTCGTTCAGCACCCATTCGGCCATTTCTTCCACAAGAGCAGCTTCTTCGCCCTGCGGAAACCAATACGGCAGAGAAACGACACGGAAGGTCTGGCCGCCAAAATGCTCCAGCACAACGCCGACCTGCTCAAACCAATGCAGTCTTTCTTTCAGCTTGGCGCTTTCAGACGGCGTAAACTCAACCGTAATCGGCAGAAGCAGCTCCTGCGAAGCATCAGCAGGCGCTCCAAACTTCTCATAGAAATATTCATAATTGACCCGTTCGTGAGCCGCATGCTGGTCAATCAAATATAGCCCCGTATCGTTGTTGGCTATCAAGTAGGTGCCATGATGCTGTCCGATATAGGTCAGCTCCGGGAAGGCCGGCAGCCCCGCCGATTCTGCAGGGGATTCATACAGCCGACCGGCTGAAGCCGGAACAGCGGCATTTCGATTCATGGAACTGGCAAAGCCTGCTCCCCCTCCGCCTGTTCCCCGGTTCTGGGCCGCTCCAGCCGCAGGCCGCGCAGCGGCCCCCGAATCCGGCCGCCCTATACGGCCTGAGGCGTCCAGTTGGCTTGAACCGGCCCCTGTGCCTGAATAATCGGCATAAGGCCGTGCTGCCGCTGCTTGCTCACGTACAAGCTCGCCGGTGCGGACCGGCGGATCGCTCTCCGCATACAAACCAGTTTCCGCTTGCGGCGCACCGGCTTGAGCCGCTTCTCCGGATAAACCGGATGCCTGTGTCACCGATTCTGCAGATCCAATTTGCTGTTCGGAAGGCTTGGCTTCCTTCGGATCTCCTTGAGGATCGAAACCAGCCCGCTTCACAGCGTTGTTGTCAGCCTGTCCAGTTCCATTCAGAATCCCGGTTCCAGCCCCCGCTGTTACATCCAAAGGCTGTGCAGGAGGGGCCGAGAAATGGAACTGCTCCTGAATGATGGAGCTGCTGCTGCCTCTGCTGATCTTCTGTTTGACGACCTGTGGAATCAGCACCTCTTGAGACAACGTCTCTTTAATGGCTGCTTCGACAAAAGCGGTCAGCTCAGCCTCTTTGCTGAACCTTACTTCCAGCTTGGCCGGATGCACATTGACGTCTACCAGTGAAGGATGCATTTGAAGCTCCAGCACCAGGAGCGGATACCGTCCAATAGGCAAAAGGGTATGGTAAGCCCGCATGATCGCCTGCTGCAAAGCCGGATTGCGAATAAACCGGCCATTTACAATGGTCGACATGCCCGCCCGGTTGGATCTGGTCAGCTCGGGACGCCCGATATATCCGGTAATTTTGTAGTCGGGATCTTCGGCGGAGATGCTTAGCATGCTTTTGGCCGCATTATTCCCGTAAATAGAGGCAATAACCTGCAGCAAATCTCCATTTCCCTGCGTCTGAAGCAGCAGGTTTGCGTTATGCCGCAGCACAAAGCCGATCTCCGGGTGAGCCAGCGCCTGCCGGTAAACAACGTCCGAAATATGCCCCAGCTCGGTTTGAATCGTCTTCATATATTTCAGCCTTGCCGGAGTGTTGTAAAATAATTCCTTCACCGTTATATCCGTTCCCTGCGGTGCCGGGGCGTCTTCAGCAGATTTCAGGCTGCCGCCTTCAATCACCACCTGCCGGCCAAGCCCGCTGTCACTGTTGGCGGTAAGCAATTTAACCTTGGCTACCGCCGCAATACTCGGCAGCGCCTCCCCCCGGAAACCTAACGTCCGGATCTGGTACAGATCACGGCTGCTGCTCAGCTTGCTGGTAGCATGGCGGTAAAAGGCCGTCTCGCAATCCTCCGGATCGATCCCCGAACCATTATCGGTAATCCGGATGCTGTCCAGCCCGCCTTCCTCGACGCTGACCTCAATCTTTGTCGCCCCAGCATCTATGGAGTTCTCAATCAACTCTTTGATAACGGACGCAGGACGCTCGACCACTTCGCCAGCGGCGATCTGGTTGGCAATATGCTCGTCCAGTACTTGTATTTTCCCCATTACAATCTTCACCTCCGCAAGTCAAATCCGGTTTACAACGTATTCATAATTTGCCAGTAATAAGTTGACTGCAATAACTTAACTGCAATAAGTTACTTGCCAAAAATATACCCGCCAGACTTACAAGTCTTTAGCTTTCATTTTAAGTTCATTCAGCAGCCCCATCGCCTGCAGCGGCGTCATGTTCATGATGTCGGCCTGCTTGAGCTGCTTCACCAGCCCGCGGAGCTTCGCTTCTTCTTTGACCGAAGCAGGTGAGCTTGAAACCGGCGATTCCGCCTGCTCATCTCCAAAGATGGAGAGCTGCACGACATCCTGTCCGGCAGCCGGGGCCGATTCGGCGGTTGCTGAACCCACGGCAGCTTGAGAAGCAGATTCAGGAGCAGCTTGAACCGCAGTCTCTGCTGAAGCAGAGGCTTCAGCTAAAGCAGATGCTCCGGACTCAGCTCCTTCATGCTGCGGCTCTAACCCGCCGGAGCCCGGCAGTCTGATCCCGGAAAGGGTTAGCCCTCCGCCGCCGGATTCCTCCCAGCCGCCTGCAAGCTCAGGTTGACGTTCACGGACGTCATGAACATCATCATGAACGACATGACGGCCTGCCCGTTCTCCTGCTTGTCCTCTCTCGCTGTAAGAGCCTTCACCGGCCGTGAAGCCGGCCTCCAAAACCGAAGCTTTTTCCAAGTCATCCAGCAGGCTTGAAGCCCGGTCCGTGATCGCCGCAGGGAGCCCGGCCAGCTTGGCGCAGTATATACCATAACTTGTGCTAGCCGCCCCGGGAACGAGTTTGCGCAGGAAATGGACTTTATCTCCGCTCTCCTGAACCGCCATCGAATAGTTGCGGAGCCCGGATAAGCCGGATTCCAGATGAGCAAGCTCGTGGAAATGGGTCGATACGAGCGCCTTACAGCCGATGACATCATGTACGTATTCGATCACGGCCTGAGCTATGGCAATGCCTTCAGTTGTAGAAGTGCCGCGTCCAAGCTCGTCGATAATGATCAAGCTGCGCGGGGTAGCCTTTTCCGTCATAACCTGGATATCGGCCATTTCGACCATAAAAGTACTTTGCCCGCCAATCAGATCATCGGCAGCTCCGATTCGTGTGAAGATCCGGTCCACCATCGGGATCTCCGCCCGTGCCGCCGGAACAAAGCAGCCAATCTGCGCCATGATCGAAATCAGCGCCACCTGACGCATATAGGTGCTTTTTCCGGCCATATTCGGACCTGTAATCAGCAGAATGCTGGCATCCCGCTTCAGATTGGTTCCGTTCGCGATGAAGGAGCTGCCTTCCATCACGGTCTCCACAACCGGATGTCTGCCATTCTCGACGATAAAATCATAACCGTCCGTCAGCACAGGCTTCACGAAGCCGGATTCCGCGCTCACTGCAGCCAAGGACCTAAGCACGTCGATTTCCGCGACGGCTTCAGCCAAACGCTGCAGACGGGGAATGTTGGCGCTAAGCTGATCGCGCACGTCCGAGAACAGGCCGTATTCCAGATCCAGCATCCGGTCTTCGGCCTCCAGGATAAGCGACTCCCGCTCCTTAAGCTCTGGTGTTACAAACCTTTCCGCGTTCGCCAGCGTCTGCTTGCGTTCGTAACGCCCCTCAGGTAGCGAGGTCAGATTTGATTTCGTAATTTCTATATAATAACCAAACACTTTGTTATAGCCGACCTTTAAAGATTTAATGCCCGTTGCCTGGCGTTCCGCCGCTTCCAGATCGGCGATCCAGCGCTTGCCGTTCTTAGATGCTTCCCGGAGCTCGTCCAGCTTCTCATTGAACCCGGGGCGGATCAATCCCCCGTCACGGACGGAAACGGGCGGTTCGTCGGCAATCGCTTCTTCAATCAGCGAAGCCAGATCCCCGCAATCGTCCATGCCGGAAGCAATGCGGCCCAATGTCGCCGAAGCCGAACCCGAGCAGAGCTCCTTGAGCTCTGGAATTTGCAGCAAAGACATTTTGAGCGCGTTCAAGTCCCGGCCATTGGCCGTTCCGAACGCAATACGGCCTACCAGCCGCTCCAAATCGTAAATGCCCTTCAGCTTCTCCTTCAGATCCTCACGCAGCATGAAAGCTCCATGCAGCTCCTCAACGGCCTCCAGCCGCACTTCCACCTGGCTGCGGGAGAGCAAAGGCTTGTCCACCCAGCGTCTCAGGAGACGCGCGCCCATTGAGGTCTCTGTCCGGTCGAGCAAATACAGCAGCGATCCTTTCTTGGAACGGTCGCGGACCGTCTCCACCAGCTCCAGATTCCGCCGGGTAAACGGATCGAGAATCATGTACTGCTCCGGCTCATAAGCAGATATTCTGCTGAGCTGGCCCAGCGAACGTTTCTGGGTTTCTCCCAGGTAAGCCACGAGCATCGCTACGCAAGCCCGGCGTTCAGGCTCCAGCCGGATCCAGGCCGCTTCACCAAACTGCTTGCGTCCAACTTCATCCTGCGCCTTGGAGCGAGGTGAATAAACTACCGGTTTGCCCAGCGGGCCGGACTGATCCTTGATCCAGGTCAGAAGCCGCTCATCACCGATAATTTCAGACGGCGAATAAATGCCGATCTCATCGCGGAGCCATTCTTGGCTGCTTGGCGCGGAAGTAACGTGTAGTTCGCCCGTGGAAAGGTCGCAGGCAGCAATCGCCATTACCCGGTCAATTTCGGTTACGGCAACCATATAGTTGTTGCTTTTCTCCGAAACCGCCTTGCCTTCCATCACCGTTCCGGGTGTTACCACCCGTACAATCTCCCTCCGTACGACCCCTTTGGCCGCCGCAGGATCTTCAACCTGCTCGCAGATTGCAACCTTGTAGCCTTTCTCAATCAATCTTTGTATATAGTTCTCGGCCGAATGGTACGGAACGCCGCACATTGGAATTTTCTCATCGGCACCGCCCGCACGGCCGGTTAACGTAATCTCCAGTTCTTTGGCGGCGAGAATCGCATCATCAAAAAACATCTCATAAAAATCGCCCAAGCGGAAAAACAGAAAAGCATCCTTCGCTTCTTCCTTCACGCTCAAATACTGTTCAATCATCGGCGTATATTTTGCCATTCGACGTTACCTCCATGCCCATTCATAGAACTCTATTATATCAGAAAAGCAGTTCCTATGCTCCGCTTAAGCAGCGAGAAAAGACATGGAAAGACAAGGTTTCAGCGTGCAAATGTCGAAACCCCTCGGCAGTCTAAATGCCGGAGAAGGCAAAAATACGCCGGAATCGGCCACATGGCTTGGGCAAAGCTTTTAGAGTGGAATATTTTCTGATTGCAAAATACTGTCAACATACCTGTGTCGTACCTCTGGCAGACACTGTGGCCTCTGTTACTATTTGTTACACCTGTTACCACTGTTACCTCTGTACCTTTGCATCTTCATCTTTGTGCCTTCGTGCCTTGTACCTTAACTCAAGTCCCGAATGATCGGTGAATGCCCTTCAAGCTTCCAGACTTTACGGATGTCCACGCTTTCGTCCCAAGTCCGCCCTGCACGAATCGCTTTAAACATCGGGTCTATATAGGGCTTATAGCGTGAAAAAGAGGGCAGCGCCTCCGCCTGCTCCAAGGCCTGCAAGGCAAACGGGCGGAGGGCTGTACGATCGCCCGTATAAAAGGCTTTAAGCGCTGCCGCGTGCTCCGGAGGGACCTCAGGCAGCGTGCCGCTCTTGTAGGCGGACGCCACCAGCAGCGCCAAAGCGACCGTCCCTTTGGCCACCACCGGGGACACAAGGAAGCTGGGCAGCGTCCGGTATTCGAAGCCGCCGTGGCTCTGGCGGCGGAAATCACCGAGGCAGCCGTAGCGCGGACGTCTGGACGCGCTGCGACTGTCCTCGAGCACCGCGGCCGGGATCGCCAGGAAGTGATCCAGGGCGCGCAGCAGCTGCGGCGTCAATAGTACGCCGCTGAAGTGCAGGTGGCCGCCGAGCGGCAGCCCCGGCTGCGGCAGGCCGCCAGCCAGCCAGGCGAGCGGCGCATCGCCGATCTGCCGGGCGGCCTCACGCATGGCGCCCATGAGCTGGCGTATGGCGGCCTCAGGCTCGCCAGCCGGATCGGGGCGCAGCTCCGCCAGCGGAAAGCGGCGGCGGCCCCTGATCCAGACGGAGTCGCAGCCGGCGACTCCTTCCCGGCTGAGGAATCTGGAGGCCGGTATGATTTTTCGGGCGGCAGGATCAAACAGCAGAAACTCGGGGTCCATGCCGAGCAGCAGGCCGCTGGATATCGCGCGATCCTCTCCCGCCCGGCCGGATACGGCTTCGCGGGAGGAAAAAGGATTGTCGTTAGAGGGCAAAGAAGGCAAAGCCTCCAAGCTATTTGCGGTCTCTGCAGCCAAACGCCATTCTTCAGCCATCTGAAGCACCGCTTCGGCAAAAGCACGTGCGGCTTCATAAGCCCTTAAATCCGGAAATGTCGTGATCCCAGCGATTTCCCAGCCGGAATCCCCCGCTTCAAGCGTAACCTGCGCAAAATCCAGACCCTGCGCATACAAGGCCTTGATGGCCATCTTCTCCAGCCTGCGGAACAAGGGGGAATCCGGCTCCATGAGCGGCGATTCCGCTTCACTAACGCCGGCTCTCCGTCCGCCGCCGGAGCCGGACCCGCTGCTGCCGGCGGTGTGTCCTGCAGCCATGTGAAAGCTGCTGCTGTCGATATATCCAGCAGTCATATGGGCACGGCTGCCGGCGGTATGCTCTGCAGCCGTCCGTGTGCCGCTGCTGCCGTCGGTATCCCCGGCAGCTATGTGGGCGCTGCCGTCGGCAATACGCCCGGCAGCCGTCCGGGCGTTGGCGCCGAGCCACCCGGCGCCAACGCCGCTCACTTCGGCCACATGCACAGCACGGAGGCCGAAGACGGTCACTTCAAAGCGGCGGCGGTACCCCGCACGCCGCTTGGACTCCATGGCCGGCACCAATCCGGCCATGGACAGGCGCCACGCCGCCGCAGAAGCAGAGCGCGCGGCAAAGGCTGCAGCGCCGCGGTTCATCCACAGCGGCGCTACGCCCTCTGGCAGCGGCTTCAGCCCCGCTGCCAGCCATCCCTGGCGAACCGCAGGCCTCTGCCCGTGAGCCTCTCCCCGCCGTGTCTGCTGCTCACGGCCATTTAACTGCTCTTTCCGATTGGGCTGCTCGGTCCGATCTGGCTGCTCTTCCCAACTTAGCCGCTCTTTCTCCGGCCGCAGCCCTTGCCGCTCCGCCTCCGGCTCCAACGGCTCTTCTGACCATTCTTGAGGCTTGTGCGCCTGCCGTAACCGCCGCCCTTCCTGCCTTGCCTCCGCTTGAAGGCGGCGCAGCTCCGTTGTCAGCCGGCGCGCAAATCGGTCCGATTCCGGTTCTTCTCCAACATATAATTGAATTGGCAGGTGAAGCGGCTGGTTTGACTGCTGTCCCATCGGCGGCATCTCCTTCGCTATGTCTGGCTCTTATCTTCTGAATTGAAATTCTCCTAAGAAAATTGAAATCCACTAAAGAAACCAAAAAAAAGAGGGCATACGCCCTCTCCGCTGCCGTCACAGCTGCATAACATACATCAATTGTTGGTGCTAGTGGGGCGAGTTTTAGCTTACAGATCTTCGTCCAGAAGATCAGGGTCCAAATCGTCGTAATCCCCGTCATCTCCGCCGAAGTCAAAGTCTTTGTCCTCGTAATCATCCCCGCCAGGCAATACGAGTACATTGAGTTTCGTTTCAGCGACGAGCTCCACTGCGAACTCACGTTCCACACGGATCAGAACGCTGCCGCCGCCGGATACCGTTGCTTCAACGGTGCTCGGCTCCTGGGTGGCTTCTGCCGTTACTTCCACAGTGGAAGAACGGTGTCTGCCGTCCAGGTAGGTCAGCGGAACATTTTCCACATAGGATACTTTCTCTTTTGCTACGGCTGTCTGCGAGTTTTTGTCATAGGAATACCAAATGTTGACATCGTAAGTACCAATAACTTCAATTCCGTCTCCCGCAGCTACCGCTTCGTATTGGTGGTTGATAATCCAGGCCCCCAGAATACTTGACGGATTGTGAGGCGGAGTCACGGTATGTGTTACGGTAGAGAACTTACGACCTTTGCCGCAGATCGCCTTCGTGATAATCTCTCTACTTTGATATTTTGATGGCATTTTCGAACCTCCTCCATACAATCATTCAATTCATGTGTATGCAGGACAGTCGCCCAGGGTGACAATTATTTTTAATCCACGGTTATTTTCCTTCTGACAAGGCCTTTTCTCCCCCGGCCCTCATCGGTTTCTTATCCCGTTTGGAAATATTCAAATATTCGTTAAGCTCGCGGCACAGCTGCAAAATGGCCGCCCGCATCTCAAATTCCTCCCTGGTGCCTGGAAGCTCCATGCCTTTGAAGTCACTCTCGAGCTGGCGCAGCTGCTGCTCCGTTTTGCCCGTGTAATGAGGTTCAAGAACGTCGGCGCTAAGCTGGTCAAAGACACGCGCGGCAAGCTCCGCCTGCGGCATTTTCCGATAAACCTGAGAGATCAGCTCCATCATGCTCTCCACCCGGTCCAGATGCTCTCTGCGCATATAGAAATATACGGCCCAGGATTCATCCGTATGAATGACCTGGTTCTCCAGACCACGTTTAGCAAGAGAAATGCCGCTTTCGATCTTGTTCTCCGCCAGAATTAATTCTTTCCCGTTCCATTCATCCTCGGGATTGCGCAGCGTTTCGGCAATATGTTTAAAAATTGTGGCAAACAGCTGATTCACCTCCCGGCGGATCGACGCCAGCTTATCTTCATCTTTCGGCATATAAACCAGATTGACAAGCATAGCCGATCCCAGACCGACAACCAGCAATAAAATTTGTTCGATAAACATGTGGAAGCTGACATCGCCCCCGTTAAACACCCGGAAGACACAGACCGAGCTGGTTACAATGCCTTCCTTGAAGTTAAGTCTGGCGATCAGCGGGAATCCGACCAGAATATAAACGATAAGCACCCAAATCTGAAAACCGATGAAACGGAATAAAATAAAACATAAAACCAGACCTACAACCGATGCAAAAAAACGCGCCGAAACCGATCTCAGGCTTCTCTTCCTGGTGACGTCCACCCCCAAAATGGCGAGAAGTCCCGCCGACATCGCACCCGGTATGCCGGCCGTTTCCGCCACCAGAATAGCAATCAACGTCGCAATAGCTGTCTTAATAACCCGAAATCCCATAAATCCCTTCCTACTCTCCATTCCTTATACTTGTGCCGTTTTCTTCCTTTATCCATTATCCATTATTCCACCGCCCCCGCTGCTTGTCCACGTTACATAGGATGGAATGCATTTTTTCTATTACGGGAAGCCGTACTATGCCCAGATAAACCTAAGGCTCTATATAAAATAAAAAAAGGCAAAGAGGCTTAACGCCTCTTCACCAGAATCGATTCGAGATAAACCACCAGCTGGTACATCAGCGTAGCGACAACCGCAATAATGACCAGACTCGCAAATACAAGCGTAAAATTGAACACCTGGAAGCCATAGATGATCAAATAGCCGAGGCCAATCTTGGCTACCAGGAATTCGCCGACGATAACGCCGACCCAGGATAATCCCACGTTGACCTTCAGGGTGGAGACAATTGCCGGGAAAGAAGCGGGCAGCATCACTTTAACGAACACGTCCCGTTTGGATCCACCAAAGGTGCGGACAACCTTGATATAATTCGCATCCGTCTCCTTAAAGCTCGTATAGACGACCAAGGTCGTCGTAATGACGGTTATGGAGAGCGTCGTCATCACGATAGCGGTAAATCCGCCGCCGAACATGACGATAAAGATCGGCCCGAGCGCCACCTTCGGCATGCTGTTGAAGACGACCATGTAAGGATCAAGCACCCTGGACAGGAACGGCGACCACCAGATCAGGACAGCCAGCAGCGTCCCGACCAGCGTACCCAGCAGAAAGCCGATGACGGTCTCCGACACCGTCATACCGATATGCGGCCAAAGCTCGCCGCTCCAGGCGTCCTTGCCAATCTGATGAAATACTTTAGACGGATAACTGAAGATCAGCACGTCGATCCAGCGCATCCGGCCCGCCAATTCCCAGAAACCGATCAGCGCCAGCAGAATGAGCAGCTGAACCGTCCGAACCCATCTTGTCGTCCGTTTGCCTTGTCTCCGGTAGCGGGCAAATTCCTCACGGACCCAATTCCCCGAGACTTGTGTTTTCTCTGTTCCGTTCACGGCTGCACCTCCTCCTTCTCGGCCTCAAGCTCCTTCCAGACCTGATGGAACAGCTCGGCAAAGCCTTCCTGATCCCGCGCGTAGAAAGGAGCCGTTTCCCGGATCTCCTTTGGAATTTCAAAGGTAGTGCGGATCCGGCCAGGATGGGCAGCAAGCACGATGACACGATCGCTGACGGCTATGGCTTCGCTCAAATCGTGGGTGACAAGCACCGCCGTCTTCTTCCGTTCACGAAGTGTATCCACGATCAAATCTTCCAGCTGAAGTTTGGTCTGGTAATCCAGTGCGGAGAAAGGCTCATCCAGCAGCAGAACTTCCGGGTCGGTCGCCAAGGTCCGGACGAGCGCTACCCGCTGACGCATGCCGCCGGACAGTTGGCTCGGATATAAGTCCCAGGTCCCTCCAAGCCCCATGCCGTCCAGCAAATCTTTAACCTTCTGAATCCGCTCCTTGGTCAGCTGCTTGGTCAGCTCCAGGCCGATCAAAGCATTATCCAGAATCGTCCGCCAAGGAAACAAATAGTCATGCTGAAGCATATAGCCGGCTTTGTTGCTGCCCGCCTTGAGCGGCTTTCCGTCCTGCAGCACTTCCCCAGTCGACGGCTTCAGCAGTCCAGCCATCACAGAGAGAAGCGTGGTTTTGCCGCATCCGCTTGGTCCTACAAGGCTCACAAATTCTCCGGGCTCCACTTTCAGGTTGATGTCCTGCAGGGCTAATGTTGCCTCCCGATCGGTGACATAAACGTGGCTGATGGCCCGCAGTTCAATGACAGGTTTGGTCATCCCGCACGCTCCTTTCCGGATGCTGTTACTTGACGTCTTCCGCCGCTTTCTCGGCGAAAGACGGATCTACCAGATTGTTTATATCGACTTTTTCCTTCAGCTCGCCAGCCGATTCCATCACCGCCTGCAGGTTGTTCCACTGCTCTTCAGTAATGGCCGGGGTTTGGGCATAGGTGCCTTGTTCTTTATACCGCTTTACCGAGCTGGTCAAGATGTCCATGTCCGTATCCTTAAAGTAAGGAGCAATGGCCTGTGCGATTTCTTCCGGTGAATGCTCCTGCACCCAAGCTTGAGCTTTCTGCAGGGCGTTTGTAAATTTCTGAATCTTCTCCTGGTTGTCTTTAATATAGCTTTGTTTGGCCATAAACACGGTATAAGGGAGTTTACCGCTTTCCGTACCGAAGGAAGCAACCACGTGGCCCCTGCCCTCTTTCTCAAAAATCGAAGCCTGAGGCTCAAACAGCTGAACATATTGGCCTGTGCCGGAAGCGAAAGCCGCTGTAATATTGGCAAAATCGATGTTCTGGATCAGCTCCAGATCGCCGTGGGGATCGATGCCGTGTTTTTTGAGGGTAAATTCACCGGCCATCTGCGGCATGCCGCCTTTGCGCTGCCCTAGGAAGACACTGCCCTTAAGCTGATCCCAGTCAAAGGCTCCTTTATCCTCGCGCGCCACCAGGAATGTACCGTCCGTCTCCGTAAGGCCCGCAAAATTGATGACCGGATCCTCGGCCCCCTGCTGATACACATAAATCGACGTTTCCGCACCAACCAGCGCTACATTGATCTGTCCTGCCAGCAGAGCCGTCATCGTCTTGTCTCCTCCAGCCGTTGTCTGGAGTTCTACATTCAACCCCTCATCCTTAAAAAAGCCGTTCTCCAAAGCGACATACTGCGGGGCGTAAAAGACCGAACGGGTCACTTCCCCGATCTTGATGTTCCCGTCCTTTGCGCCGCAGCCGCTCAGCAGAAGAATTGCGGCCAGCACCGCCATGACGGCAGCGGAGATACGCGGTTTCTTCATACTTATCCATCCTTTCACTGTGCAGCTTTCTATTGGGTTTATCTCACTGTATGCGAGGGCTGCCCAAAAGGTTAAAAGCCTGGCAGCCGAAGAGGACTCATGCCGATCTGTACAATCATCGGTTTGAAGAGGGCATCGTCTCCTAAATCTCCACAAAAAAAGACCGGAACCCCCGGCAAACGCCGGGTTCCAGTCTTCCCTTGGATTCGCTCCTTGCCGGATCGAATCCCTATTTGAATTGTTAAACTATTTAAATCGTTTAATGAAGCATTTCTAAACTAAACTTACAAGCCGTAAATGGCTTTGTATTTATTCTCCAGATAGTCCGCCAGGTAATCCGGGTTCAAATCTTCGCCCGTGATGTCCTTGATCAGCTCGGCCGGCTTGCGGCTTTTGCCGTAGCGGTAGATTTTTTCGATCAGCCATTCGCGGATTGGCGTAAATTCCCCTTTGGCAATCAGCTCGTCGAAGTTCGGAATTTCCTTGCGGATCGTATTCGCGAACTGCGCCGCATACATATTGCCGAGCGAATAAGACGGGAAGTAACCGAAGCTTCCGCCGGACCAGTGAACGTCCTGCAGCACGCCCACGCCGTCGTTCGGCGGAACGATGCCAAGATACTGCTCATATTTCTCGTTCCAGATCCGAGGCAGCTCTTTGACGGACAGATTGTCGTTAAAGAGCATTTTCTCGATTTCATAACGGATGATGATATGCAGATTGTAGGTCAGTTCATCCGCTTCGATCCGGATCAGCGAGTTCTCGACTTTATTAATGGCGCGGTAGAACTGTTCCGGCGTTACGTTATCGAACTGCTGCGGGAAATGCTGCTGCAGATCCTTGAAATAATGCTCCCAGAAGCCGCGGCTGCGGCCGACCATGTTCTCCCAGAAACGGGACTGCGACTCATGAATGCCCATGGAGGTACCGGTTGCCAGCGGCGTGCCTTCAAGCTCCGGATTCAAGTTTTGCTCGTAAAGGGCGTGACCGCCTTCATGCAGACAGCTGAAGATCGAGCTGGTTACATCGTCCTGAATGAAGTTGGTTGTAACCCGGATATCACCGGTGTTGAGGCCGATCATAAACGGATGCACGCTTTCATCGAGGCGTCCGGCGTCAAAGTCATAGCCCATTTCCTTGAGAAGGAACAGGCCGAATTTCTCCTGCTGGCCTTTATCAAATAATTGATTCAGGAACTCGGTATCCGGTTTGTTCGGCGAAGCCTGGATCGCTTCCACCAAAGGTACAAGACGGGCTTTCAAACGACCGAACACTTCATCCAGCTTCTCGGAGGTCAGATCCGGTTCGTACATATGTAATAGGGTATCATAACGGGTAGCGCGGGGACCCCAGTAATCAATGAATTCCTGTGTTTTGGCCACGATTTGCGTCAAGTTCGGCTCAAAACCCTCGAAGTCGGAATTCTCTTTCGCATCTTCCCACAACGTTTCCGAATGGGCGGTAAGCACCATATAGCTTTGAAATTTGTCCGCCGGGATTTTAATGCTGCGGTCATAATCTTCCTGTACGTCGAGTACAGTTCTGCGGTCGATATCGCTCAGCTGCTCCAGCACTTCCGGACGGTTAAGCGAGGACAGCAGCTCTCCCATTTCCTTGGAGGTACCCAATTTAAACGCTTCCGTAGACAACATGCCCAGTGCTTCGGCACGGGCTGCCGCCCCTTTACGCGGAGCTCCGGTCCGCAAATCCCAGGCCATAAGCGCAACAGCTTCGTTATAGCTTTTGATTTTCTTGTTCAGTTCACGGAATTGCTCAAGCTTCTGCTTCCATTCCTGTTCCATAATCATGCGTACCTCCACTGGTAAATTAACTTACTCTATTGATGATACTTTTTAAAAACACTATAATCAACTAATGAACGTGACCTATGTCACATTTATAATGATTTTTTATCAGGCACTCTTCCTTTAGTACCCGATTTGTTCCGAGCTTTAACTTTTATGGCATAGTCGTCGTTCGGCAGACCCTGTTACACATCAATCGCAGAATAGAACGGAGGAATTAATCTTGAGTAAAATCCAATCCATTTTAGACTTCAACAAAGAATTTGTGGCTAACAAAGAATACGAAGCTTATGTCACCGATAAGTTCCCGCAAAAGAAACTGGCTATCGTGACCTGCATGGATACGCGTCTAATTGAATTGCTGCCAAGAGCAATGAATCTGCGCAACGGCGATGCCAAAATCATTAAAAATGCCGGCGCCATTGTCTCCCACCCTTTCGGATCGGTGATGCGCAGCATCCTGGTTGCGATTTACGAGCTTGGAGCTGAAGAAGTGATCGTAGTCGGCCACCTCGGCTGCGGCATGGCATCCCTGAATGCGGACCGCATGATTAACTCCATGAAGGAACGCGGAATTTCCGACGATGTGCTGAATACGCTGGAGCATTCCGGCATCAAGCTGGAGAACTGGCTGCGCGGCTTTGATTCCGAACGCGAAGGCGTCATCGAAACGGTCGGCATCATTAAAAACCACCCGCTGCTTCCGGCCACCGTACCGGTTCACGGCATGGTCATCGACTCCAAAACCGGCGAGCTGGATCTTGTCGTAGACGGATCGCTGGAGGAAAAAGCTGCGCTTTAATAGGGCAGACTATTGAACAAAAGTAAAGCCTGCACCGCTGAGTCATTTGCGGTGCAGGCTTTTTTATCTCCTGAGTGGGTGCAGGCAGCTGTTATCGGCAGCAGGTTTGCCTTCTGTTGGTTGTTGGGTGTTGTTAATTGTTGGCTTCTGTTTGTTGGTTGACTTTAGCAGATTGCTGTTGGTCATTGGTTGCTGTTTACCTTTTGCCGGTAGCCGCCGCCTGGCCGTTCACCGGCTGCATGCCGGCCAAATGAGGCAGCAGGCTGCGCAGCTGCTCTCCTTCTGCTCCCGCGTAGTTCACCAGCACGGCCGTTCCCGGCAAATAAAGGTTGCGGACCTCCGCGATCATTTCATGCAGCAGCGGATCGTCCGCCGCCCTGCTGAGCACGATTTCCATTCCGCCTGCGAAAGCGTTCAGGACGGCCGGCGTCAGGAGCACCGTCAGCGGCCGTCCCCCTTGCCCGGTCATCGTCTGGCACACCGCCATATACAAATTGTCGATATCCGGCCGCTCTTCGCGGTCCACTTTGATCGCCATGTAATGCTTGTTAAGTAAGGCAGCCCTAATTAAAACTTTAAGTCTTCCAGAGAGGTAAGCTGTGCGACACTAAGCGTGTAGCCCGCCGAGCTGTTAAGAAACGGAGCCAGTTATCCATATCTGCCAAAGAACAAATAGAATAGAAAAACGGAGAGCCTCTGAAAAGGACCTCTCCGTTCTGTGATTGTGTATGGATTATTTTTAAATCTAAAAATAAGCATCTTGTCGTCCACTTCGATTCCAGTAGCTTTCCTATGACATCGCCGCCGCAGCAATCGCTTCTACCTCGATCAGCAGGTCATCGCGAATGAGCCTTCTGACCTCAACGGCCGAGCTGGCCGGGGGATTGCTAAGGTTGATGTATTGATCCCTGATCTCCCGTACACTTGCCATCCGAGAAATATCGACCATAAAAAAGGTCAGCTTAATGACATCCGCAAAAGATGCCCCTTCCGCTTCCAAAGCGAGCCGTATGTTCTCAAACACCTGCCGCGTCTGGGCGGCAAGATCACCTTCTCCGACAAGCTGTCCATTAGGGTCCAGCGCAATTTGGCCGGAGATATATAACATTCTCGCATTTTTGACTTCTACAATATGAGAGTAGCCAAAAGTCGGCGGCATGGTTTCGGGTCTTGCGAAACGGATCGATTTGTTGGTTTCCATTAGTAATCTCCTTATGTACGAATCGTTTAATTAAACTTATCTAATTCTACTATAAAATGGAACGGCTAATCTTTCCAGGAATTTTCCAATTCTCTAGAGGATTAGCAGCGGGACAGCATAACAATGCTGCGGGTCGAAATGCATTTCTAGACGCAGACGGAGGCCGTAATTATAAACGAAGGCCGGGCTTCGTTTCGCAAAGGTGCTTAATATTGGGAACAGAAAAAAAACCGATTCCGTGGGAATCGGCTTTAGCTTATTAGGCTTCCAAGTTAAACAGCTTGCCCAGCGATATCTGAAAATCTTTGAACACATTCGACCGCACGTTATCCTGCTCCGTGTATAAGTCGCGCACCTGATATACGCCATCCTCCAGAGCATACACATGAACCGTGCGATTGCCGGGGTCGACGATCCAATATTCTTGGACACCATTTTTCTGATACAGATTGAACTTCTCATTAAAGTCTTTCAGTGCCGTTGATGGCGACAACACCTCGATAATCATTGTCGGCGCGCCATGACAGCCGTTTTTGGAGATTTGACTCTTGGAGCACACCACCGACAAATCCGGCTGTGTCACATGATCAGGCGTATCGTATTGATCACTCTCGCTGAAGAACACGTCGAATGGAGCAACAAACACATAGCAGTTCCGGTTCTGCAAGAACGTTCGAAGCGCGAAAAGCAGTTCACCTACAACAAACTGGTGAAGGGCTGTTGGAGCCGGGGACATGTTATATGCCTTGCCATTAATTAATTCCCATGTTCCATCCCATGTCAACCAATCTTGATACGTGTGATGCTTCTTCTCATCCGGATTCGACATTTGGATCTACCTCCTTTGGATTTATCACCCTGTTACTGCTTATCTATAACTTACCTTGTTTAATCTATTCGATGATTCACCTGTCGTATAGAACTTGCCTTGCTTGGAATTCTCTTCGGATTGTTCGATCATAGGATATAGGTCTGGATCAGAATCAAGTCTATGAACGCCCCTTCTTAAACGCGCTCGGATTATCACCCAATGTCGCAAACTCCTTCGATATACTTGTGAAAATCTGGTTGCGTGTCCCTAAATTATAACACATATCGCTACGATTTCTTAGCGTTGAGTTGTTACCCTTAACTAACGATCGGAGGAGTACAATATGCCATCTACGGATATTAAACAATTGGGATATGCTATCGATGAAATTACGGAGATTACAACGGGGCTTGGACTTGATTTCTACTCCCTTTATACAGGAAAAGGTTTGTTGCAATTAACTTCCCTCCCAACTTTATGTTTATCTATTCCATTACAGAATTTGAAGCTTCTCTACTGGTTTAAAACCCGTAGTTTTACCAAACTTCATGTTGTGTTCAAAAACTTAGCTTAATTACATTTATCTAGGAAGGCGTTATCAATTATTAATTAGATTTGGACAACAAAACTGCACCCAATTGTTAGATGATCTTCAACAATCGGAGTGCAGTTCTGCTTGCTGCCTAGGTATTTTTTCTGAAGTCCACTAAATGGATTCTGACCGTTTTCTCCCCAAGCAGATATACCTCTATCTATTATTCATTCCATTTGCAGCGGCTCCTGCACTGGCTCCGCCTGCTTCCCACAGATCGCTTCCGTTAACAAATAAGAAATGACTGCTTCCGCCCCACAGTTCACGTTCGGGCCGTGCTCCTGAAGGCCGTCGTAGCAGCTGCCGTCCTGTCCGTTGACCATGGCTGCGCCCAGGTCGTTATGGCCGTAGAACCAGGCCCGGCACTTGCGGGCCGTCTCTTCATAGGCCGGCTCTCCGGTCAGCTCGTACGCTTTAGCCGCTGCAAGCGCCAGCTTCATGACGTCGATCGGCTGCTGATCCCATACAGCCCGGAAGCCGGGCCGGCACCAGCCGTTGCTGCCGACCACGCTGATTTGCCCGGCATTATTCCGGGAAATGCCAATCAGGAAATCAAGGCTCTGTCTGGCAATGCCTAGCAGCTCAGGCTGCTCCAGCATTTCATAAGCCCAGAGCAGACCCCAAGGTAGCACACCGTTGCTGTAAGTCAACTCAGGCTCGAACCATGACCAGTCTGGAGCCGAATGTTTACGGTACAGAGCGGTCAAACGGCCGGAGTACCAGCCAGTCCAATCATCTTCTCATCTGCCAAGCCAGCACGTTTAAGCAGGCCAATAGCGGCAAGCGAATAAGCCCAACCGCGCGGATAACGTTGGTTCCAGACCTGCCCAAGCGCCTTAAAGAAAATATTCTCAGCAGCAAGGCTGATCGAGACAGAAGGACGCCGGGTCATGGCCAGCGCGCAGGCCCACAGACAGCGGCCGAGGCAGTCGTCCGAAGGCTGCTCGGGTTCCCGGCTGCGGTCATAAGCAAAATTGTTATAGAACCGTCCATCCTCCTCCTGGGCCCAAAGCAGAAAGGCCAGGTATTTCTCAGCCAGCGATAAAAGCTGCTTATCGGTCTGTTCCCCGCAGCGGCCGAGCCACTCCAAACAGACCCAGAGGGCCCTGGCCTGATCGTCGGTGCTGTAGCCTTCCTTTCTGCGGGGCAAGGAGCCGAGGCCATGCTCCAGGATGCCGGTATCGTCCGTCATTTTGATCAAATGATCAAACCGAATGTTCGGCTGCTGCATGTTTGCCCACCTCGGTGAATAAACGAAGATATTGCTGGCCGACGTTTGGCCAATGCATTTCCTGGCCGATCCGCTTCATTTTCCGGACGACCTCCTGCAAGAGTACCTCGTTGGTCATCAGCTGCACAATCCGCTCTTCCCACTGCTTCTCGTCATCCGCCGGAATCAGCAGTTCCGGTTCATCCGCCAGCAGATCCTGGGCATAGCAATAAGGCGTCGACAGCACCGGCCGTCCAAGACCGACGGCATAAGCCAGCGTTCCGCTTGTGATCTGTTCAAGACCCGGATACGGCGTTACGTATAAGTCACAAGCCGTAATATGGCGCACCAGGTCCTGCTCCTCCATGTACTGGTCAATCATGACCACGTTCTGCTCGATGCCGCTCTGCTTGATCATTGCTTTCAGCTCTTCGCGGTACTGCTCGCCCTCCCGTTTCTTGGCCTCAGGGTGAGTCTGTCCGACGATCGCATAAAGCACGTTAGGCACCTGTTTGGCGATTTCCGGCAGAGCCTTCAAAATCAGCTCAATCCCTTTACCCCGGCCCAGCAGACCAAACGTCATCAGCACTTTGCGGTCTGCCCAGCCTAACTTTCTCCGGAAGGACTGTCTGCTTTCGAGCCCCTGCTCCGGCGTACCGTGCGGGAAGAAGACGATTTTATCTTCAGGAATACCAAAGGCCTGGTGCAAATAACCGATAGCCTTGTGGTTCATCACCACAATTTGGGCGCTCCGCTCGGCGATTTCCCGCTGAATGGAAGCGTACGGCTCATGTGTTTAGGCCGCCGATAATAAGAAATAGGTTTGAATTTCCTCATTAAATCTTATTTTATCTATGTATTTCTTTTGTTTACACTTATGCCTTAAAGGAGAAAAGCTGACGCTTTTTCTTCCGGGTTACTCCTAAGTAACCAGGAAAGAAAAAGGTAACTACTTCCCAAAAACACGGTTCGACTCCATAATTACGTATGCAGTCACCGAAGTACAAGGTGTCTGAGCCTGAAGATCTAAGTCTAAGCGAGGGATTTTGCTGTGATCGCTGTCCGGAAAGGGTTCACGGTTCATTCAAAAGCCGTCTACGACCCTTGGATAGCTTTCTCTTCTCTTGGCTCTCTGGATTTCATATATTCAACGTGTTTATTGCCCCATTCGTTAATCACTTCTAATACGGGGGCCAATGATTTGCCGTATTCGGTAATCGAGTACTCCACTTTGGGAGGAACCTCCGGATAGACCACGCGCTGGATGATGTCGTGTTCCTCCAATTCCCTTAGTTGTGTGGTGAGCACCTTCTTCGTAATTTGGGGAATGGCCTTCTGCAGCTCGCTGAATCGTTTGGTGCCAAGAAACAGCAAGAACAAAATAGAAACCTTCCAACGGCCGACGACTACTTCGAGAGCCTGTTCAATCCGGCAGGAATCCATATCATGCATGTCATGATCCATCTGTTCTGCACCTCCTGTCTTTATGCCCTGATGTTGATCAGGCATGCGGTTTTATTCAAATGGTCCATCAACCTTTCGAGGTTATCACTTACAAATTACTATGAGGGGGATAAGATGTCTACACTTTCTATCATTTACAAGCTTTACTGGCCTTATTGTTTCTTCTGACCGGGGGCAGCATGTTCGCAGGTGTAAAAACTCAAATAGAGGCTTTTAAACAGCTGGGGCTGCCGCAGTGGTTCCGAATCGTTACAGCCATCGTGCAATACATTGGCGTCGCCGGACTGATCGTCGGCTTCTGGCTGCCGTGTATCGCGGGCTGGAGCGGTGTTTGGCTCGGCATCACGATGCTCGCCGCAGTATTCTTCCACATCAAGGTTAAAGAACCCTTCAGCAAAGCCGTACCGGCTTTGGTTCTTGCCCTTCTCGCCTTGGTCTTGATCTGGTTAAACGCAAGCTCCATACCGCATCCTTTCTAAATGGCAAAAGTAAGAGGGGACATCTGGTTAAGCCAGGTGTCCCCTCTTTCGTTACACCGCGCTTTCCTTCCCACCTGGCATCTCCGCAATAAAAACAATAACCCTCTCCATTGTGTCAGAATTGTGACTTCGACACATTTTCGCTGTTCGATCAAACCGGATTAAAAAAGCTGTCGTTTATATCATTAGGACAAGTTGCACGCATTACCGGGGGATTGGAGGGAAATACAAGGTTTCGGGCTGGCCCGGATAATCTGGTGTCTTTTTACTTCTACTAGAAGATTCATCAAAAACTTAGACAAAGAAGGGATTCCATTGAGTTTAAAAATAAAATCGCTCAGCATCTTATTAGCACTGCTCGTGCTCACCAGCGTTTGCAGCTTTGGTGTTCTGGTCTATAAAATGCATCAGGAGGTTTACGATAACACGGTGCTCAATTTGCGGGAGCAAACGGACCAGCTGGCTCAAGGAGCTGACAACTGGATGAACGGTGTGCTCAATTCGGGACAGCTGTTTGCCGATCAGCTTGGCGGAGCTCAGACTGATGAGGATAAAGATTTTTTACAGCAAACCTACATAAAAGAAAATTCAGATATAAAGAAAATTGAAATTAAAGAAGGAAGCTCCGGTATTCCGGACAAACCGGCATTTGGCAGCATCTTTGTAAACGAAACAACCCAATACCCGGCGGTGCCCCTCACTTTCCCTATTCATGACAGGAACGGAAAAATCATAGGATCCGTCCGTGAGGAGGTCGACTTGTCCTATATGCAAACCCAGGTGGCCCAGACCCGAATCGGTGAAACCGGGCTCGCGGCTATCGTTGCTCCAAGCGGGAAGCTGATCGCCCATCAGGACATCAGCTTTGTCAGGGAGGGCAAGTCGGTTCCGGACGCTTTGATCCAGCTCATTCAAACCAACTCGAATAACGTAATCACCTTTACCAGCATCGCTGGTGCGGAAAGCTTCGGAGCGGTCAGTCCAATCGGCTCTACCGGCTGGTTCGCGCAAACCGCTGCCCCGGTTAAGGAACTGGAAACCGTCTTTTATGACAGCCTTCTCTTCGGGATCATCGCCTTGATCGTTTCCCTTGTTGTCGGCGGAGCAATTGCCGTCTATCTGTACGGAAGACTGTTCAAATCCCTGCCGCTGCTGAAGAAGCGGGCGGAAAAGATCGCCCTGAAGGATCTTAGCGAAGAACCGATTATCGTGAACACACGCGACGAAATCGGCGCGCTGGCCACTTCTTTTAACCATATGACGGACAATTTAAGGAATATCATTCTGAAGCTGCGCTCCAATTCGGGTGAGCTGACCGCTTATTCCCAGCAGCTGTTTGGCATTGCCGAACTGACAAGCGTTTCGTCCGGAGAGGCCGTCACCATCATTGAGCGCATTGCAGCAAATGCCGAGCAGCAGCGGCAGATGGTCGAGAACAGCATGAACGCGATTGAAGAGGTTGGCGCAGCTATCGTTCAGATTTCTTCAACGGTCAGCTATTCAGGCGAGGCCTCCGAACAAGCGAGCGACGCCGCAAATATCGGCTTCGAAGCCATGCAGCGGCTTGTGGAACGGATGAATACCATTCATGGGCAAATCGGGGATTTGTCCGCCGTTATTGAGCGGCTGGAGCAGCGCTCAGGTGAGATCGGGCAGATTGTTGATTATATGACGGCTATCTCCTCGCAAACCAAAATCCTGGCGCTGAATGCCTCAATCGAGTCGGCCAGAGCGGGCGAGGCCGGCAAAGGGTTTGGCGTTGTAGCCTCGGAAGTCCGTAAGCTGGCGAGCGATTCTTTTGAAGCCGCCGAGCAGATTACGCAGTTGATCGCAAGTGTACAAACGGAAACGTCGCATGCTTCAGCAGTAATGAAAGAAACGCGCATCGGGGTTAGCGAAGGCATTGAAGCTGTCTCCTTCGCCGACGGATCGTTCCAGCAGTTGTTCAGCCTGGTTGGTCAGGTAAATGAGAAAGTGCTGGAAATGACCGATGCGGCCAAACAAATTGCAGCGTCCAACGATTCGGTTGTTCAGTCCGTTCGCTTTATTTCAGACAACACCAACGAAACGGTCGCAGGAGTTACGCAAATAGCAGCAACGGCCAAAGAGCAGGCCAGCTCCTCGGAGAAAGTGCTCGCCGCTGCCAAATATTTGGCCGATACGAGCGCTGAGCTGCATGATCTGCTGGAGGAGTTCAAAGAGTAGAACCAGGACCGAACGATCACTTGCCGTGCGAATGAAATTAATCGTTTCCGCCTTGAGGAAGGTGCAAAATAACCCCCGCCAAAGCCGTTTCCCTTAGCTTTGGCGGGGGTTTTAATGATATTTAGCATCTGCTTACTGGTTTATTGCAAATACACCAACCTGCTCTCCAAACTGTCCCATCCAAAGCGAACCGCTGCCAATACTAACCCCTTTCCAATTGACAACTACCTGATCGGCTTTTTGGGCCTGCAGCGCCTTCTTTACTTTGGCCGTCATGATTTTGTCGTATTTGGCAATAAAGTCTTTCTTGGTTTTGATTTCCATGGTCTTCCCCTTATTGTTCACCTTTAATGGATACACCATCAAATTGGCTGCTTCGGTTTTATTGCCTTCCTTAACATATTTCTGAAACAAACTGAAGTTATGCTCAAATACGAATGGATTATCAATACCTGCGGCTTCATATGGATTGTTAATGATATTAACCGCAATAACTCCAAGTTTATTATTTTGTTGACCCATCCATAGATCCCCATCTCCAACCCTAATTCCTTTATAGTTCACAAACAACTTATCGACTTGTTGAGCCAGCAGATTTTCGCGTACATGAGAAGTAAAGATACGATCGTATTTCTTAACAAAGTCATTTTTGTTATAAATAACAAAGGTTTTATGATCTTTATTTAGATTCATTGGATAGGAGATCAGATTCGCAACTTCTTCCGGTTTGTTATCCTTAACGGCTTTCTGCAATTTGGCAAAATAAGCCTTGAATGCCTCCGGATCGTTAATACCGGCAACCTCATACGGATTGTTGCTAACCGATTTCGTTATGGAAGCGGGTGTGGAAGTTTTTGTATTCTGATCGGCCCAGGCTTGGCCTGAAAAGGCAGCTAAAGCAACTGCGAAACTTAAAATAATGGCGGCTTTTCTTTTGCTGTTGTTTGTCATCATGTTTCCCTCCAGTTGTTTTTATACTCCGAGTATAGAAGGAAGATGTGTTCAACAGGTGTACATCACCGGATATTTTAATTTTTTTTGTGCTTATTACTAAAAAATGATACGAAAAAAGCTGCCCCAAAGGGCAGCCCCGTCGTGAACTTTTAAATACCTTCTTAACTAAAACATTTTATTACAGCACTTTCGTTGTCCACGATTCGCAGTTCCACGTTTCCGTCACTACATCGCGGTAAAATTCAGGTTCATGGGAAATCAGCAGAATGCTGCCCTTGTAAGCTTTAAGCGCCCGCTTCAGCTCGTCCTTCGCATCCACGTCAAGATGGTTGGTTGGCTCGTCCAGTACAAGCAGGTTGCTTTCGCGGTTGATCAGCTTGCAGAGCCGGACTTTGGCCTTCTCGCCGCCGCTCAGCACAGCTATCTTGCTTTCGATATGTTTGGTAGTCAGGCCGCATCTGGCAAGCGCCGCCCGTACTTCAAATTGAGTAAAGGACGGAAACTCGTTCCAAATTTCCTCAATACAAGTGTTGTAATTGGCTTCTTTCATTTCCTGCTCGAAATAACCGATTTCCAGCAAGTCGCCGAGCTGGGCAGAGCCCGAAATAGCCGGAATTTGACCGAGAATGCTGCGGAGCAGCGTCGTTTTACCGATCCCGTTTGCGCCGACGAGTGCGATCTTCTGCCCGCGTTCCATGCGCAGGTTCAGCGGTCTGGACAGCGGGGAATCGTAGCCGATCACCAGATCCTGCGTTTCAAAAATCACCTTGCCGGACGTACGTCCTTCCTTGAAGTTGAACTGCGGTTTCGGCTTCTCTTTGGCAAGCTCGATGACCTCCATCTTGTCCAGCTTCTTCTGGCGGGACATCGCCATATTCCGCGTAGCCACACTGGCTTTGTTACGCGCCACGAAGTCCTTCAGGTCGGCGATTTCCTGCTGCTGGCGCTTGTAGGCGGATTCCAGCTGCTGTTTCTTCGCCTCGTACACCTGCTGGAAATAATCGTAGTCGCCCACATAACGTGTCAGCGCCTGATTTTCCATATGATAGATCAGGTTGATGACGCTGTTCAGGAACGGAATATCGTGTGAAATCAAAATAAAGGCATTCTCGTATTCCTGCAAATAACGCTTCAGCCATTCGATATGCTGCTCATCGAGATAGTTCGTAGGCTCGTCCAGCAGCAGGATGTCCGGTTTCTCCAGCAGCAGCTTGGCCAGCAGCACTTTGGTCCGCTGACCGCCGCTCAGGTCGTGAACGTCCTTATCCAGACCGATATCGGTAAGACCGAGACCACGCGCGGTTTCATCGACTTTGGCATCGATCATATAGAAATCCTGATTGGTTAACGTGTCCTGTATGGTGCCGACATCCTCAAGCAGCTGCTCCAGCTCCTCAGCGGATACCTCGCCCATTCTGCCGTACATGTCGTTCATCTCTTGTTCCATATCGAACAGATATTGAAACGCTCCGCGCAATACGTCGCGGATCGACTGTCCCTTCGTCAATACCGCATGCTGATCCAGATACCCGACCCGCGTGCGTTTGGCCCACTCTACCTTGCCTTCGTCAGGCTGCAGTTTGCCGGTAATAATGTTCATAAAAGTGGACTTGCCTTCGCCGTTGGCTCCGATCAGACCGATGTGTTCGCCCTTCAGCAGGCGGAAAGATACGTCACTAAAGATCCCGCGGTCTCCGAAACCGTGACTCAGACGTTCTACGTTTAATATGCTCATGAATTTAGACACCTTTTCCTTTAAACTGTATACTCTCGTCATATTATAAAGGTTAAAGCGTCATAACTCCACATGGGTTTTAAAAAAAGAGGCTCTCCTAGCGGCATGAAGCCGCGCCGAGACTGAATGCTGCAGCCGCTGCCCGATCCACCAGCCAAGCATACGGAGGATTAATCCGAATATTTAGCAAAATAATGATCAAACAAAATATCAATCTGCTTCTCAACGGAAATTGAACCCGGAGCAGACGGTAAATTTTTGATGCGCTGGTCCATTAAAATTGGAAAATATGAGGCGGAATGAATGTGCATGGTCATGGTTCTTAAAATTTCCGGATCGGTTTCACCCGTAATTTCGGACAGAAGAACGGAAACTTTGTTCATGCCAAGCTTTTTCATGTAAGCGAGGTATTCATAATGGGATTGAAAGGACAGATTCCCTTTGCCCAGAATTTCTTTCATAAGCTCGGGAAATTCCGCCAAAGAAGCGGCATACCGCTTCATAAACAACTTGAGCCGTTGTTTGGGAGGGATGGACAAATCGTCCAGAATTAGAAAGTGATCATGAAACTCCGCAAGCATAAACTTCAAGACTTCATTGATCAATTTATCCTTGGAACCAAAATAATAATTGATGAGCGCCAGGTTGACGTCCGCGCAGGAAGCGATTTTTCGCAGAGTTACATTTTCAAACCCTTCCGCCTTGATCAATTCCAGTGCGGTGTTCAAAATATGATCTTTAGTTGTCACATCTTTCCCGGTTTCATTGAACATGAGTTACTCCCCTATCGCCATTCTTCATCCACCTTAATACTCCCGCCAGTTCCGTGTCAAGTTGAAGGTCTTATTCTATATTGACAAATACCCCCTTGCCGACTATTGTATTAAACAACGTATTAAACAATGTTTAAAACGACGATTAATCCATTTTTCCTATCTTTAGATTCTGGCAGGAGGTGAGTTCCTTTCGCTGACTATAACGCTGACATAACCACTGTGGATCATTAAATAAATACTTAAAGAGAAAACGGAGTGAGAAACCTTGTCTAACCCAGCTAAAGAGAAAAAGGCTGTCAATTCCAATGAATTCTCGATCAGAGCCATCATTGGGCCCCTGCTTGCCGTTATTGTCGGCATGATTATGGTTATTTTGGATACGACGGTCGTGAATGTAGCGATTCCGAAACTGGTTGATTATTTCGATACCGACTTAAAAACGATCCAATGGACAGTTACCGGTTATACGCTGGCTTTGTCGGCGGTCATTCCGCTGGCGGGATGGATGACCGACAAATTTGGATCCAAACGGATCTTTCTGATTACCATCGCTTTGTTTACGATCGGCTCCGCCCTTTGCGCGCTGGCTCAAACGCCGACGCAGTTGATCATTTTCCGCATCCTCCAGGGCATTGGCGGCGGCATGGTTTCTCCAATCGGGATGGCTATGGTCTTCAGACTGGCCCCACCTGAGAAAAGAGGCTCCATCATGGGCGTGCTTGGCGTTCCGATGCTGATGGCCCCGGCTCTGGGTCCGGTATTATCGGGCTGGCTGGTGGAATACGTCAGCTGGCACTGGATTTTCCTGATCAACCTGCCAATCGGCATCGTGGCCATGTTCATAGGAATCCGCTTCCTGCCTCAATTTGAACGCCATCAGGCTCCGCACTTGGATGTCCTCGGCATGATCCTGGCTCCGATCGCCTTCGCGATGCTGACCTACGGGGTCAGTGAAGGAGGAACAAGCTGGACTTCAAGCACCACGCTTACCGGCCTTATTGTAGGCGGCGTCGCGCTTGTGCTCTTCATTATTGCTGAACTCCGGCATAAGCAGCCGCTGCTGGAACTGCGCGTATTCCGATCCTCCGATTTTACGCGGGGCATCCTGCTGCTCTGGATCGCCCAGGTTGCGCTGTTTGGTTCAATGATTCTGATGCCTTTGTATTTGCAGCAGATTAAAGGGTACACGCCACTGCAAACAGGTCTCATCCTGCTGCCGCAGGCTTTGGCTTCCGCCTGCTTTATGCCGATTGGCGGACGGCTGTTTGACCGCTTGGGCGCTCGGCCGCTGGCATTTGTCGGTTTGGCCATCATCTCAACCGCCTTGTTCCTGTTCGCGCATATCTCGGCCGATACCCATCTGATCGTCATCCTTTTATCCCTGGCCTTGATGGGCAGCGGCATGGGCATGACGATGATGCCGCTCAACACGCATGTTCTGAACTCTGCTCCGGCCAAATTGGTCAGCCGCGTTACGCCTTTGACCACAGCCGCGCAGCAGGTTGTCGTTTCCTTTGCGATTGCCGGTTTGACAGGCTACCTGACTTCGCATATTAATGCCCGTATGGCTGAGCTCGGCAAAGATTATACGCCTTTGCAGGCATTGGATGCAGCTGCAGGCGGATTTAATGAAACTTACTTTTTGGCAGCCTGCCTGGCTGTTGTCGGCTGGGTCATGACCTTTATTTTGCGCAAACCAAAAAAACAGCCTGATACAGGAAAACAAGAACCTGTCGCAGCTGTGCACGTAGACTTCTAAAGTTTTAAAAAGATGGGCGATCACTCTCCGGTGGAGAACCGGAAAGTGATCGCCCATTCTGCTTGGGGATCAAAGAAAGCTTAGCGGCCCCGCAGGTCTTGAATTCTTACATTCGAACTATAAAGGGAAGCATCGCTGCTTACCTTAAAGGAAGGATAACTGGCGTCTGCTTCGATCCGCATCACTTCATCAAACTGCTGGAGCTGCTGGCGGTCAACAACAAAGGTAAATGGATCGGCCTCAGCCTTCACATCGGTTTCAAGAGGCTGATCCAAAAGCTGAAGGGTCAGTACGCCGTTGCAGCCGCAGTCCTGCGTATCATAATAAAGCTTAAAGCAGCCCGGCGCTCCGTTTAAATATCCATTCAGTTTTCGCTTCGTCCACGCGTTCATTTCGATTCTCATAACGCCGATTTCCCCCTTCAATTTGCCTCTTAAAGCCATTATATCCAAACATATACCTTGCCGTCTTCCAGCAGCGTTTCGAAGGTCGCGACCGTTCCGTGATCCGGTTCCTGCACCTGGCCGTCCAGCAGGGAAATTTTCCAGTCATAGAGCGGGCAGTATACGTATTCCCCCGAAACCGTTCCTTCCGCAAGCGGGCCTTGGCGGTAAGGACTGATGTTCTCCAAAGCTTTGATGCGGCCGTCGCTCAGACGGAATACGGCTATCTTCCGCTCCCCGCAAACCACGCTGTATCCGATTCGCGGAAGAAGCTCCTCCTGTCTGGCTACATAAACTTTTGTTTTTGGCATCCGGATTACCCCCTAACGACCGCATACAGGTCTTTTTGAAGTTTTGGATCTTCGACGACTTGCTGCCAAGGATTCCGGCGTTTGCCTTCCACCGCTTCATCCAAGCGTTTCAGCAGTTCGGCGCGCTGCTCCGCGCTTAACAAAATCTTTTTCACATGGTCAAAACCCATCCGTTTCAGCCAAGGCGCCGTCCGTTCGGCGTAAATACCGGTTTCACGGTAGTATTGAAGGAAAGCGCCGCAAATATCGATGACCTCCTGCTCCGTTTCGACCGTTGTCAGCAGCTGGCCTTCCTGCACCTCGGTCCCGCCGTTGCCGCCGATGTAGATCTGGAAGCCGTTTTCGACGCCGATGACGCCAAAGTCTTTCACTCCGGTTTCCGCACAGCTCCGCGGACAAGCCGACACGCCCATTTTAAATTTGTGCGGCGTATCGATAAATTCGTAACGCTCCTCCAGCTTGATGCCGAGACCCATTGAATCCTGCGTGCCAAACCGGCAGAAAGCGGCGCCGACGCAGGTCTTCACGGAACGCACCGCTTTGGCGTAAGCGGAAGCCGAAGTCATGTCCAGCTCTTCCCACATGTTCGGCAGGTCTTCTTTCTTAACGCCGTAGAGTCCAATCCGCTGGCTGCCGGTAACTTTGACCAGAGGCACCTCGTATTTTTCAGCCACACGGGCAATCTGCATCAGCTGCTGAGGTGTAGTTTGTCCGCCCCGCATTCTCGGAATGACGGAAAACGTGCCGTTGTTCTGGATGTTGGCGTGCAGACGTTCGTTGACGAAACGGGAAGCCGGTTCATCTCCATGTTCTTTCGGAAAGGCGACATTCAGGTAAAAATTGATGGCAGGCCGACATTTCGGACAGCCTTCCCGGTTCCGGAATCCGAGCTGCTCGTAGACCTCGTCCGTGGTGGTCAGTCCTTTCTCATGAATCTGAAGCACGATTTCATCCCTCGACAGGTCCGTGCAGCCGCAAATGCCCGTTGGCGCTGTAGCCACTCTATCGCCCAAAACGTAGGTCAGCAGGTCTCCGATCATGCCCTTGCATTTTCCACACGAACCGCCCGCTTTGGTCGCTTTGGTGACTTCGGCTACCGACTTGAGGTCCTTGCCTCGGATCGCCTGCAGAATCGTTCCTTTCGTTACCCCGTTACAGCCGCATATTGTTTCATCATCGGCCCACTGGGTCACATCGTCCGCAGCGCTTCCCCCGCAGCATCCGCCACCCGCAGGCAGCAGGGAAACCGAGGTCAATGCCGAGATATCCTGTTTCTGCTTCAGCAGCTTGAAATAACGATTCTCTTCAGAGGTATCTCCGTAAAGGACGATGCCGACCACCTGATTGTCTTTAATGAACAGCTTTTTGTAGCTGTTAGTTAGACCGTCATAAGCTTCTATGCTTTTTACACCGCCCACTTCCTTGATCTCTCCTGCCGAAAAAAGATCGCAGCCCGAAACTTTAAGCGACGTATAGGTTGTGCTTCCGCCATAAGGGGCGGTTTCACGCCCGGTTAGAACGTCGGCCAGCACTTTGCCCTGCTCAAACAGCGGAGCCACCAGTCCATATACCTTACCCTGGTGTTCGGCGCATTCGCCAACCGCATAAATGCCCTGAGCGGATGTCTCCATCCAATCGTTAACAACAATCCCGCGGTTTACGGCTAAACCTGCCTGACGGGCCAGAGCCGTTTCCGGGCGTATACCGACGGTCATGATAACCATATCGGCTTCCAATATGGAGCCGTCGCTGAATTCAAGTCCCGTGACGCGGGTGTCGCCAAGGATTCGGCTCGTTTTTTTCTCCATAAGGAACTTCAGGCCCTGCTGCTCCAAATCAGCCTTCAGCAGCTTGCCGGCCATTTCGTTCAATTGGGTTTCCATCAGCCACTTCTCCAGATGAACAACCGTAACGTCCATGCCCTGATCAACAAGCCCCTTGGCTGCCTCCAGCCCCAAGAGCCCTCCGCCAATGACCGCCGCTTTCCGGTAGCTTTTGGCCGTTTCGAGCATGCTCAGCGTATCGTCAATGGTTCTGAAGCCCAAAACGCCTTCCAGGCTTGAACCTTCCACCGGCAAAATAAACGATCGCGAACCCGTCGCCAAAATACATTTGTCGAAGCCGATTTCTTTGCCGCTTTGGGTGCGCACCTTCCTGGCCCCTGTGTTCAGGCTTACTGCCGGATCGTGGTGAACCAGCTCGATCTTCTGTTCGGCATACCAGCTTGCCGGGTTGGTGATAATCTCTTCTATTGTATTTTTGTTCTGCAGCACATTGGAAAGCATGATTCTATTATAATTAGTATAGTTTTCTTCCCCGATAATGGTAATGTCATAACGTTCGGCGTCCCGATCCAGGATTTCCTCAATCGTTCTTACGCCCGCCATCCCGTTCCCTATCAGCAGCAGCTTTTCCCTCGTCATGAGACTCCCTCCAAGTTTGTGATTTCATTCACTTGTTTAATTTAAATGTATCACGCCCTTGTAGGCGAACCTATTAGGGAAATGCCTGATTTTGAGGGGAGTATCTATAGGGATATCTCTTATTCTCGCAGGATAAAAAGGGGTTTCCCTAATTGAAGAAAACTAGAAGTGAACGCCACTTCTTGTGATATATAGAAAAATCCCCTCCCGTTCAACAGGATTTGTAATCTCCATCAGAGCAGGAGACTTTTTCCACTCTCTACTGTAAGGGGATACCACCCAAACATTTCGTTTGGGTGGGCTTATGGTGAGCTAAGGATGGGTTTCTTCAAACGTTCCGTTACCAGCCCAAATCCGCCTGCTTAATCTTCTGTTCCCACAATGCCTGGAGCTGTTTGACCTGCTCAGCCGGCATGGCTTTATCGCTGGCAGACACGTTTTCCATGAGCTGAGCGCTGTTGCGCACGCCGGGAATTACCGTAGTGACTTCCGGATAAGCCAAAATAAATCGCAAGGCAGCAGCGGAAAGGTTTTCCGCCGAGCCTGTAATTTCCTTGACCTGCTCAACCAGCTCTGCCCGTTTGCGGATGATTTCCGGAGACCAGCGGCTTCTGACGCCGGTGAAGGTGCTGCCCGCGTTGTATTTGCCGGAAAGCCAGCCGGAATCCAGCGGTATTTTAATAATAAGTGCAATATTGCGGTCTTGAGCCAGCTTAAACGCCTCGGCGGTCTCCTGATAAAGAATGTTAAACATGACCTCCATGGCGCCAATCTTCGTGTTATTGATCAGCTCAAGCATTTCTCTGCTGGAATCCACGGAAGCTCCGTAGGTCAAAATCTTCCCTTCCTGCTTCAGCTCCTCCAAAATATCGAAGTGGCCGTATTTGCCGTCCAAATAATCAAACGGCGGGTTGTGGAGCAGGATAGAGTCGAGGTAGTCGGTTTGCAGCCGCTTTAAGCTTTGCTCCACCGATTCCCTGATTTTATCTGCCGAGTAATCGGTGATTCCTTCGGGGCCATGCCCGAATTTGGTATTGATGACGGCTTGTCCGCGTCTGCCCAGCAGCGCTTCGCCCAGCAGTTGTTCGCTGCGTCCGCCACCGTAATTAGGCGCCGTATCAAAGAAGTTAACGCCCTTGTCCAAAGCCTCATGAACCAGCGCGATCGCATCCGCATCGTCCATCGCTTCCCAATCTTGGCGGTTGCCCAGCTGCCAGGCCCCGAAACCGATTTCAGAAACCTGTTTGCCTGTACTGCCGAATGTTCTATTTTTCAAAAGGATAACCTCCCGTTTGACCGCAGCCCTAGCACTGCCGGCTCCTAATAAAATTTGTTGAAAAGCCAAAAAGACCCATCCCCCAAACTTTAGCACTATGGCGGATGAGCCGTCAATAAAGGCGGGCAGGCTTAATCTCTTTTGGTCGTAGAGGAACTGGGCGGAAGCAGAATCCGGCCTCTTGCTGGTCAGCTCTTCTTCAACCTTTCATACAAGCCGGTAATATACAACTCCATAGCAGCCAGCGAGCGGGCTTTGAAATCAATCTGGAACGCCTGAAGGTTATGCTCTTCAATCGCTTTCAGCATCACGTCAGGCAAATCGGCCATATTCGCGAATCCGACAAGGATTGCATTTTGCGCGAGCAGCAAATCAAAGCAGTCGGTTTCCGACAGAAATTCGGTCCGTTCCGAGATCTGGCTGACGATCCGGGTTAAAGAGGTATACAGCATGACGCTGTCTTTTTGCGCCGTCTGCTCATCGATATTTTTCTCCAGAACCGTGTTCTTGATCGCACTCAAACGGACCAGCACGGAGTTCGGATCCAGCAGCATATCCATCTCGCCCAGGAAAAAAGCTTTAAAATCCTCGCGATTCATTTTCTCATAAGCAAGCAGCAGCTCCGTAAAACGCCGGAAACGCTCTTCATATTCCCTGAACAACATCTCCATAAACAAAATTTCTTTCGTACCGTAATAATAAAACAACGTGCCGTTTGAGATATTCGCCGCTTTGGCCACATCGTTCATCTTAATCTCTTCAAACGTACCGGTTTGAAACATTTTATAAGCCGTGTCCAAAATCAGTTTGGCTTTCTCTGCTTTGGCGCTTTCTGTCATGGCTCTCTTCATATCAACATGCACCCTCAATCTTTACCTGTCCACTTGTTTGCTGCCAATCGTAAGGAATACTTGTCAAATTGTCAAGCCATAAGCAAATACCCCGACCCCTGTCTCGCGTTTGGCGCAAAACCGGAATCAAGGTATTCGGATAATAAAAAAATAGGATTTCGTTTATTTCACCTGACTTAAGATCAGCCTGTCGAAGCTGTGGTCGCTCAGCCATTTTCTCATCAGGATCAAAGGTTTGGCCATCTTCCCGACTGCATATCTCGGTTTGGGACGATCGGCAGCAATGGCTCTGGATACAGCATTGGCTACTACAATCGGCGAAGAACCGCCGCCCGCTTGGTAGGAATCATTGGAGATTTTCTCTACCCCTTTAGCCATTTTCTTATAAGGTCCGTTCCCCGAGTTTTTCAGCAGAGAACCTCCCATAGCATCCCCAAAAGAAGTCGTGATGATGCCGGGTTCAATCACCACTACGTGAATTTCGAATGGCTTCAGTTCAATGCGCAGGCAATCGGACCAGCCTTCCAGCGCATGTTTTGTAGCATGGTACCAGGCGCCAAGCGGCGTGTAAATTTTTCCGCCGACCGAGGAAGTATTGATGATCGTACCGCTTTGTTTGGCACGCATATGGGGAACGACAAGCTGTGTCAAACGCGCGAGACCAAAGAGGTTGACCTCAAACTGGTACCGTGCGTCCTCGATGCTCACTTCCTCCACACTTCCATAGAGGCCGAACCCGGCATTGTTAAACAAAACATCAATTCTTCCCTGCTCCTTAATCATCCGATCGACCACAGCTTTAATTTCATCCTCATTGGAAATATCCAGCCGCAGCGGAATAGCTCCAGCCTGCTTCAGATCCTGCATTTGCTCCACCCGTCTGGCCGCCGTATAAACGACATGTCCCTCAGCCAACAGCTTCCGGGCACTTTCCTTACCGATACCGGATGATGCTCCAGTGATTAAAACGATCTTCTTCCCCATAAAAAATTCCTCCACTCCCTATTAGATCGGTTTTTGACTCCAATTAAACCAATTGACTCTCAGTCATTATTAATTGACTTAAAGTCGATTATAATTGACTTTGAATCAATTGTAAAGAGGAGATTGAACGATCAATAAGAAAAAGCCTATAAGCATGGGCGCTTATAGGCTTTGGGTTTTGTTTTGGGTTTGGGTTAGTTCTACGTTCTCCGCATATACGCTCTCACTGTAATCGGAGCGAAGATCACCACAACGGCCGCGGCGCCAATCATTGAGAATAACATATCACTGCCGTAAGTCCCCGAATTGACCAAATCCCGGACAGCCGTAATCAAATGAGAGATCGGATTCACTTTGGCGAACCACTGCAGCCAGTTTGGCATTGTATCCACAGGAACAAAAGCATTAGATAGAAACGTCAGCGGGAACAAGACGATCATGGAAATCCCCTGCACGCTCGACGCCGTCCGGGCAATCACGCCAAAGAAAGCAAAAATCCAGCTGATCGCCCAGGAACAAACGATGACCAAAATGCCTGCAACAACTACGCTGCCAAAACCGCCTTCAGGCCGCAGTCCCATGATGTAGCCCATCGCAAAGGTCAATACGGTAGCAATGGTGTAACGGATCGTATCCGCCAATAAAGCCCCTGCGAGCGGAGCAATCCGTGCGATCGGAAGCGATTTGAAGCGGTCAAAGACGCCTTTTTCCATATCCTCCCGCAGTTGGACTCCAGTCACAATTGAGGTCGTAATCACGGTCTGCACCAGGATTCCCGGAATTATGACCGGCAGGTAACTTTGAATATCTCCGGAGATAGCTCCGCCAAAGATATAAGTAAACATCAAGGTGAAAATAATCGGCTGAAGCGTCACGTCAAACAGCTGCTCGGGCGTCCGGCGGATCTTCAGCAGCCCTCGGTAGGCCATCGTCAGCGAGTGGCGCAGCGACTGGCCGAAACTGATGTGCTTACGCAGCTGCCGGGCCGTTCCCGGCGCGTGAGATCCCTTTTTCACAGCATCCATCCCGTTGGTCTGGCTCATCCTTTTGCCCCCTCCATTGCCTTCGATTGATCCGCCGGATTCGCTTGCTTATCTTTCGCCCCGCTGCCAGTAATCGTCAGAAACACTTCGTCCAGCGTTGGTTTCTGCACGCTCATTTCAGCCAGACGGATACCGGCTTCCCTCAGCTCAACTAATAGGTCGGTCACCAGGTCGGCTTCGGCCATCGGCGCCGTGATTGTAGCGGCTTCCGCAGACACGCCGGTCTGCGCGCTCAGCACCCTTTCCACGGTCAGACGCGCGGCATCTACCTCTTCCGGATTAAGCACACGCAAATGCAGGGAGGACGTGCCGATGGAAGCTTTAAGCTCATCCACTGTACCCTCGGCTACGACATGTCCCCGGTCAATCACCGCGATCCGGTCGGCCAACTGGTCGGCTTCTTCCAGATACTGCGTCGTCAGCAAAACGGTTGAACCCGTATTGACCAAACGGCGAATCGTCTCCCACATCTGCGTACGGGTGCGCGGGTCAAGCCCAGTCGTCGGTTCATCCAGAAAAATCAGCGGAGGCTGCGCGATCAGGCTCGCGGCCAGATCCAGACGACGGCGCATCCCTCCCGAGAAGTTTTTGAGCGGACGTTTAGCCGCTTCGGTCAGCCCGAATTCCTCGAGCAGGTCCGCCGCTTTGCGCCGCGCTTCAGCACGGCCCAGCCCAAGCAGCCGCGAGAAAATCACGAGATTTTCAGTGGCGCTGAGCGATTCGTCTACCGATGTATATTGCCCTGTTACGCCAATCAGTTGACGAACGATTTGCGGTTCCTTCGCCACATCATGGCCAAAGATCCTCGCCGATCCCGCATCCGGCCGAAGCAGGGTGGACAGCATGCGGATGGTGGTCGTTTTTCCTGCTCCGTTTGGCCCAAGCACGCCATAGATACAGCCGGGACGGACCTGAAGGTCAACGCCGTCTACGGCCCGGTTGCTGCCGTACGTTTTGACCAGACCGACAGCCTCGATGGCCAGATCGCCCGAGGCGGACAGCCGGCCTTGTTGGTGGTAATTTGGATTCATGGTTCTACTCCTCCTGATTCCCAGTTACTGTCTGATTAAGGTTTATAGAAGGAGACTAACGAATGTTTATGAACTGAATATGAACGGGAGCTGAACGGGTCTATTAATACAAAAATAATAAAAAACCGCGTCTCCCTGACGGCGAGGGATTCGCGGTTTCTCCAATCCTTATAAAACCTTCTCGATATGCATCATCCGCTCCGCCTCTTCCCAAGGCACGGAAAATCCGGCTCCTTTGGCGCAAAAAATCGAAGAAGACGTATACATCGGATCTGCATTTTTATCATAGTTCAGACGGGCGATTACTTCTTCTGCATTATGGCAGAGGCCATAACCGCCGAAGGTTAACCGGAGCGAACCTTTTCCATGCGTAATAGCTGCAAATTCGGTGGGATAATTGAGGAAGGTCGCTACCGGCACACGCCCCTGCAGCAGGACATCCCTTTCCGTGGTCAGCGGCGGCTCAAAAGTGCCATGGGCCAGCTGAATATCGGACAGCACCCGGCCCATTTCCTCGAGGCTGACGCGCAGCCTGAAGTCATAATAGGGCTCCAGCAGCACATTGTCCGCTTTCTCCAGCCCTTGCCGCAGCGCCCGGAACGACGCTTCCCGAAAGTCGCCGCCATGCGTATGTTTGTTATGCGCCCGTCCGGTTAAAAGCGTGATTCGCACATCCGTTAACGGCGATCCCGTCAACAGCCCATGATGCTCGCGTTCAAGCAGATGATGGCGGATCAAATTCTGGTTGCCGATCGTCAGGTCTTCAACGTGGCAGGCATTAACGAAGGTGATGCCGCTGCCCCGCTCCCCCGGCTCCAGCTTCAGATGCACCTCCGCATAGTGGCGAAGCGGCTCGAAGTGGCCGTATCCCCGCACCGAATTCGCGATCGTCTCTTTATATAAAATCTCAGGCTGCCCGTAAGAGACAGCCAGACCAAAACGCTCCTTGACCAGCTGCTCGAGCACCTCCAGCTGGATCACGCCCATCACATGGATATGGATCTCCTGAAGCTGCTCTTCCCAAAGCACTTTAAGGGTCGGGTCTTCCGCTTCCAATAAGCGAAAAGCCCGTAAAACCTCTTTGGCAGAAAGGGTTTCGTTATGGAAGACCTTGGCCGTCAAGGCAGGCACCATATCGTAGTTTTTCCGGTCCCGGAGGGCCCCGACCCCCTGGCCGGCCGCTGCTTCTGAAAGTCCGGTGACAGCGATCAGCTGACCCGCGGCCGCCTCATCAACCATCTTAAATTTATGGCCGGACACGAGGCGGATTTGCGTGATTTTTTCAGACCTTGCCTGCTCTTTCGTTGCTTCGTCTTTCGTTCTTTTGTCTTCGGATCTTGGATCGTTCTCCGACCGTTCTTCCTCTGCAGGAATCCCGCCGATATCCATGTCATAAGCGACCTCGTCGCGCACCCGCAGACGGCCGCTCAACACTTTAAGGTAAGTGGTTCTCACACCGTTATCATCGTGGCGGATTTTATAAACCCGTCCGGCGAACGTCTCCGCTTCTTTCGCTTCATAATCCGGTTTCAGCAGCTGATCCACCCATTCAAGAAGCTCTTCGATACCCTCGTCTTGAAGGGCGCTCCCGCTGAACACCGGAAACAGCCGGCAGCTGCCCAGCAATCCCCCTACCGCATTCAGCCAATCCTCTGAAGAATAAGAGCCGCTCAAATAGGCGTCCAGGTACCGCTCGTCCCGTTCGGCCGCAAACTCCTCAAGCCGCTGATCCGATCCTCCGGATAGAAGCGGAGAAGCCGTACAGTCATAAGCGTCGCCGGTAAGCTGCTGGCGGATTTCTTCCAGCACGAGGGCTTTGTCCGCGCCTGTGCGATCCAATTTATTGATGAACAGAAAGGTAGGTACTTGATGTTTGCGGAGCAGCTGCCACACGGTTTCCGTATGGCCCTGAACGCCTTCGACCGCACTCAGGATCACCACGGCGCCATCCAGCACCTGAATGGCCCGCTCCATCTCTGGGGAGAAATCGACGTGTCCCGGCGTATCGATCACCTGCAGCACGGATGTTTTGTATGGCAGGATCGCCTGATCAGCAAAAACGGTGATACCGCGTGCCTTCTCGATCTCATGGTTATCCAGGTAGGCATCCCGGTGATCCACCCGGCCGCGCTGCTTGATGGCGCCTGTATGAAAAAGAAGCTGCTCAGCCAATGTCGTCTTGCCCGCATCGACATGGGCAAACAGCCCAATTGTTTTGTACATGTTGTCCCGCTCCTTTGGTCAATCTTGCCGATTCTCTCATCATAGCAGATTTTGGACCCATCGGATAAGGGGATAAGGGCTGAGAGGAATCTCCTTTTCGACACGCCCTCGCTTTTAAATTTCTATCATCGACTCTGTCAAGGCTGCGCTGTAGGTCTCAAAATGATTTCGTTCACCCCTATCTCTTCCGGTTCATTGATGGCGTAAGCAATCGCTCTTGCGATCGCATTCGGGGACATAGCCAATTGTTTGATAGGACCCGCCATCGCCTGTACCTCCGGACTGGTTACGGTGTTCAGCAGCTCCGATTCCGTCATTCCCGGTGAAATAATGGTGGACCGGATTCGGGAAGAAGGCGACTCTTCCTGCCGAAGTCCTTCCGTAATCGCTCTTACCGCAAATTTGCTGGCACTGTAAACCGATGAGGTCGGGCTGATCTCATGCCCGGCTACCGAAGCCACGTTGATAATGTGGCCTGCCTGCTGCTGCTTCATCATTGGCAGAACAGCCGCAATCCCGTACAATACTCCTTTGATATTCACATCGATCATCCGTTCCCAGTCTGCTACCCGAAGCTCGCTGAGTCTCGAAACCGGCATAATTCCCGCATTGTTGACCAGTACATCAATCCGGCCGTACTGCTGCAGGGCAAATTGCGCCAGCTTCTCCATATCCGCGGATGAGGTTACGTCTGCCTTATGAAAAACAGCCTCGCCTCCGAGCTGATTGATTTCGGCCGTTAGTGCCTGCAAACGTTCTTCACGTCTCGCCGCCAAAACCACTTTGCCCCCATACTGCGCCAACAATTTAGCCGTTGCTTCCCCGATCCCGCTGGAAGCCCCTGTAATGAGAATGACTTTATCTTTAATCTGATCCATCTTATTTGTCCTTCCTTTATTTCATATTTATTATCAACACGTGTTGATTAATTAACGTCCGTTGATTAGTATTATAGAGAACCGGCGGCAGCTTTCAATCGCTAATCTTTGCGTTTTTGTCCCATAAAAGACAGAAACAGAAAACATGTTGAATAACCCTAAAAATAAAACGACTTTAGGACAAAAAATGGAGGGATCACATGGATAAACGTCCGGGCAAAGGCGTAAACACATCCATCGGAACAGGGACTGAGACTGGGACTGGGACTGGGAACCGCCCAACAGGTGCTGGTGTAAAAACCGACCTCCGAATCATCAAAACAAAAACGGCCATTAACCGGGCTTTCTTAGAACTGTTTGCAGAGAAAGAACTGGAACAAATTACGATTAATGAAATTGCCGCAAAAGCCAATGTGAACCGGGGAACTGTTTATTTACACTACAGCGACAAGTTTGATCTGTTGGACAAAAGTATCGAAGACCACCTGGAACAGCTGATCACCTTCTGCAATCACGATCAGGAACCGGGCGGCCAAATCTCGCTGATCAGCGAACTTGAACCTGTATTTATTTATTTGCAGCAAAATTACCTGTTTTTCTCCGCTATGCTGGCCAACGAGCGAAGTTCTTTGTTCCGGGAACGTTTGCTGCATTTTATTTCGTCCAATATCAAAACGAAGCTGGATAACCACAAAGCCCCCTCCGGGATCGACCCGGAATTAAACGCCCAGTTTATGGCTGCGTCTTTTGTTGGCATTGTAGAATGGTGGATCAAAGAAAAAATGCCCCATCCTCCCGGCTTTATGGCTGAACAGCTTTGGAAGCTGCTGAAGAAAAATGAAGTAATTTGAGTATCTAATCCGGTTTCACAAGGATTATCGCCAAAGCCCGAGGGAGGTTGACTTCGAATGCACGGCAGCTATCCAATGAAAGCAGGGCACCCAATCCCAAGTGGGCTACCCAACAAAAAAGCCGGTCCGCTTGAAAACGGACCGGCTTTCGTTGTTCTATTTTTGCGGCAGATCAAAGTCTCTTGTTCACCAACAACCTCAGTTAGGTTAATCCGCTAAAACTACAGCATCTCCCCGGCGGATCTCCCCCGTTTGGATAACGGAAGCATAGACGCCAAAATTCAGTCCAAAATCTTCGTTAACCCTTCTGAGCAAAGACGGGTCTTTCTCCCGGCTGTCGGGATCGATCGTTATGAATACGCAGCGCTGGCAGAAGCTGTCCACGCGAAGGCGGACTTCTCCGATCTCGAGCTCACGTCCGATCCAATCCCCTTCAAACTCCGAAGCATCGTCCAAAGCGATCATGAAATTGCCGCGGAAACGGCGATGGTCCAGCGGCTTGCCCCATAGAGACTCCAGCGTACGCAGACTGGCATCCGTAACCAGCAGCAGACTGGCTCCGTCTACCGACAATAAATTGGAGTGTTGAGCCTCCGGATGAGGTTCCATGAAACGGGACATGGAGATCGGCTTGTTGACCAGTCCCTGGATTTCCTGAAGCAGGTCGTCATCCCAGCCCAAAACCCGGCCGTCAGACGTGGTGACTTGAACACGCTCTTCGTCATCGTTATAACGAGCCTGATAAGTAAGCATGGCTGGCGTATTCCGAGCGGTCACATATTTCCACCAGTCCTTCTTGGATTCGTCGCGGAAGGAACAAACCCGATCCCCGCGCATCCCGTAGGTCTCAATGGTACAGGACTCCAACGTCTCCCCGCTCATAGACTTCACCGGATAACGGTTGATTTCCCGGATCGCACCTACTGTTTTATTCACAAACAACGCCCCTATTAACTCTTATTCTACAACAACGCGCCAGCCGAACGGATCTTCGATTTTTCCTTTTTGAATGCCGGTAATCGTGTCATAGACGCGTGCAGACAATTCGCCGGTTGTTCCATCACCGATCATGAGCTTCTCGCCGTTCCAATGCAGCGAGCCAACCGGAGAAATAACGGCCGCTGTGCCGGTGCCGAACATTTCCTTCAGGCTGCCATCCTTCTGAGCTTGAACCAGCTCGTCAATCGAGATCAGGCGTTCCTCTACCTCTACGCCCCAGTGCTTCAGCAGATGAAGGACCGAATCCCGCGTAATCCCGGGCAGCAGTCCGCCTGTCAATGCAGGTGTAACGACCTTATCGCCGATCCGGAAGAAGACGTTCATACTGCCGACTTCTTCGACGTATTTACGGTGCACGCCATCAAGCCAAAGAACCTGCGAATAACCAAGAGCGGAAGCGCCTTCCTGCGCTTTTAGCCCTGCCGCATAGTTGCCGGCGGTTTTGACATGGCCTACGCCGCCCACAACGGAACGTGCATATTCGGATTCTACGTAAATGGACACAGGCTTGATCCCTTCTGCGTAGTAGGATCCCACCGGAGACAAAATGATAATGAATTTGTACTGCTGCGAAGGTGAAACGCCTAAAGCAGGCTCCGTAGCAATCACGAACGGTCTAACATAAAGAGAGGTCTCCGGCGCGTCTGGAATCCAATCCTGATCGACCATAACCAGCTGGCGGAGGGCTTCAAGTCCCATCTCTTCATCAACCGCCGGAATACTCATACGATCGTTCGAGCGGTTCAACCGTTTCATGTTCATATCAGGACGGAACAGGAAAATTTGACCCGAGTCGGTTCTGTAAGCCTTTAATCCTTCAAAGATCGTTTGGCCGTAATGGAACACCTTGGCTGCCGGATCCAGTGAAATCGGCTGGTAAGGCACGATTCTTGCATTATGCCAGCCTTTGCCTTCCTCGTAATCGAGAATAAACATGTGATCGGTAAAATATTTCCCGAATCCTAATTCGCTTGCAGCGGGTTTCGGTTTGGGAGTTGTAGTGCGTTCAATGTGGATTGTCTGTGTCATGTCGTGTCACCCTTTATCGATAAGATTGTTCATTATATCGTAACCTATCTGACGCTAGATTGGAAATATCTATTCTGGCCCCGAACTTTGTAAGATTTCAAGATAAGCCGCATTAATGGCGTTCTCACGCCTTTTACAGGCTTAAAATGGGCATTTTTAATGGATAGGACATTTTTTATCGTTATTGTTACGGGACAGTCACCTATTCCTCTCCCCCATCATACATAAAGGAGTAGAAGGGGGGAGGCATATGAACAGCAGCATTCATCATCAACGGGCCATATTTTTGGCAGCCGTCTGTTCGCAGACCTACGCCCAATTTGCCAATCCAGACGGTTTGATTGTCCTTCCTTCCCCTTACCGAATCTGCCACATCATCAAAGCCAAGTCGCTCACCCATCAATGGGAGCCCTTCGGATTCATCCTGGAAGCTCCCGAAGAGCTGATTATCGCTTTCCGCGGTACCAGCTCCACAACCAATTGGATCGCCGATATGCTGGCCTCGCAAACGAAATTCAAATATATTCAGGAAGATTGCCAGACCCATCGCGGTTTTACCTCCATTTATGCCTCAGCGCGCAAAGCACTCCTGAACGCCGCAGCGAAACTCCCGGCAAACAAACCTTTGTTTATTACAGGCCACAGCCTGGGAGCTGCTCTGGCTACGTTGTGCGCCCTTGATCTAGCAGCGAATACCGCTTTCAAGTCGCCCTACCTGTACACGTTTGGTTCTCCGCGTGTAGGCGACCCTGCTTTTGCCAAAACGTTCTCTAAATATGTACCAAACAGCTGGCGGTTCGCCAATCTGTTCGACATCGTCACGATGGCGCCGCCAGCCGTATACAAGCTGCCTAAACGGGAGAAAAGGTATTATTACAGCCATGTCCGGACCCCCTCCCCATTAACCTTCGTTAACGGAGCCTTTGGGCCCAACCATGTGATCGGCAGTTATTTTGGCGAGTTGTCCAAACTCGATCCCGAGTTTGCCCGGCAATTAAACGACAGCTGTCCCGGATTCTGCCCTGTACCTTTGTAATTCGACGGCTAGTCTCACCGGGGATGCTGTGCTTTCGCGATGTGCGCCTGGGATGTACTCCTGTGAGCTTGATCTTAGCCTTATCCCCCCGCCCGCCTGCCTGCCAGGTGATCCTCTTTCTTCCGGTGCTTTAGCCTTTTCTGCTTTTCTACATTCCGCTTTCCAGCATTCCGCTTTCCTGCTTTTCTGTTTTTCGCTTTCCAGTTACAATCTTTCCAGCGCACCCTCCAGCTTGTAAGGCTCCAAATCCAGATCCGGACTTTGGCCAAGCGCCAGCTTGGCTAACTGCAATCCTATGTATGGACCCATGGTCAGTCCGGAAGCCCCTAAACCATTGGCAACGAACAGCCCCTTCCAATCAGGCAGCGGACCGATCACGGGCAGAAATCCCGGTGTAAACGGGCGAAAGCCTGCCCTCGCTTCCAGAAACTCGCCATCTGACAGTCCTGGAGCATGCTCAAGCGCTTTGTTTAGCACTTCCTGTAATCCTCCCGCTGTGATCCGGGTATCAAAGCCGTTTGGATGATTTTCATGGGTAGCTCCAATCACGATCCGCTGGTCGGGAAAAGCCAGAATGTACTGATCACCAGGCGGCATCACCACAGGCCAGCGGCTAGTATCTCCCTCTTCCAGTCCCAGGTGTATAATTTGCGCTTTCTGATAAGTGACTTTAAAATCCACCTCTAAAGGCTCAAGAAGCTTGCCGGCCCATGCCCCGGCACAAACCAATACGGCGTCAGCCTCGAGCTTCTGATTCTGGACAAGCACCCCGGTTACCCGGTTTCCATCGCAGCTGAGAACAGCCTCCCCTTTGATCTGCTTGGCTCCGTGCCGGACAGACGAGCGAAGCAGCGCATCCCGCAGCGCCCTTCCATCCACACGGGCTGCGCCCTCGACATAGAGGGCCGCGAACGCATCGCCAAGGGGAGGGAAGCACCGCTGCACCTCTTCCGGCTCAAGCAGTGACAGCTCACCCATTTCCGGAGCTTCCTCTTGTCTGCGCAAGGCGATTTGCTCCAGTCCGGCCAGCTTGTCCATATCCGGATCCAAACGCAGGGCGCCGACACGGGCGTAACCGGTATGTTTCTCCCCCTCCTGCTCAAGTTCAGCGATCAAGGCCGGGTAGAACCGCGCCCCTTCTATGGCCAGCTTATACCAGGCCTGATTGCGCCTCTTTGAAATCCATGGACAAATAATGCCTGCTGCAGCATCCGTCGCCTGCCCGGGTTCATCCCGGTCAATGATGGTCACATCCGCGCCGCTTCGGGCCAGCTGGTAAGCCGTTGATGCGCCTAGAATTCCGGCGCCGATCACGATAATTTTTTGCATATTCAGCTTCCTTCTCCAATTAATTACTGCTAAGTATTGCTATTACTGCGAAATATCTGATACCGATTTCTATACGCTCCGGGAGTCATCGCCGCTGCCCTTTTGAACAGCCTGGTAAAATAATTAGGATCTCGAAATCCGCACATCTCTCCTACCCGTACAAGCGAATGATCCGTATAAGCAAGCAGGCGTTTCGCACGTTCGATTTGCAGATGATGCCTGAAGGCGATCGGGCTCATTCCCGTATGTTTCTTCAAACAGCGGGCCAAATAATCGAAGTGGTAATGCAGATCTCGTTCCATCTCTGCAGAATTAAACGGCTTCTCCAGCCCTTCAGCCAGATAAGCCGCCACCTTCTCGCTCAGCCGGTAAGAAAGGGGAAGCGGGCCGCCTTCCCTTAATCCATTTTGAAGTGCAATTAGCAGCTTTCCAAAGCCGATTTGCAGTTCATAGGTCCGGGAATAAGTTAACGTGTTGTGCAGATCAAGCAGCTCATTAATCAGCGGCAGGACAGTTCCCATATCTACGTCCGCATACTTCGGGATATTCACCGCGCCGGTGGGCGGTTCGATGTCCTGATCCGTTCGCTGAAGCCGGGTCTGCCACTGGCTGTCAGGATCTAATACCCGAGCCCCTTCTCCCTGCGGATACCGGAAGTGAATCCAATAGACCTCGGTCTCCGATTCAGTTGGCCGGTACCCGCGATGGTGTTTTCCCGGTTCAAGGATCAACATTTGACCCTCGCCCACCTCATATCTCACGCCATTTTCTTCCATGTACAGCATACCCTTGGAGCACAAGATCAAATCGTACGCTTCAAAGCACCGCTCGGCGTGTGTAATTCCCGGCGGCCAGACCGTTTGCCCCACCGCTGCCAGAAGGGGAAAAGGAGGTACGTCCAGCTGCAGCATCTGCATCCCATCACCCTCTATCCAAAGATGTAGAAATTGTACTATATGAAGTAGAGATTGTCAGCTTTATCAGGTGCGTGGTTCAGGTAAAGTGGTAGATATCATCTGTTAATTTATGACGATAAGGGGATAAGCGATAATGAGATTTCGTCAAGTTCATTTGGATTTTCATACCTCCGAAGCTATCGAAGGGATTGGTCAAAGCTTCTCCAAACAGCAGTTTCAGGACATGCTGAAGCTGGGACACGTCGATTCGATTACGGTGTTCGCCAAATGCCATCATGGCTGGGCTTATCACCCGTCTTCAGCTAATGAGACACACCCGCATTTATCTTTTGACCTGCTGGGTGCGCAGATTGAAGCGGCCCATGAAATCGGCGTCAAAACGCCGGTTTATCTGTCGGCCGGGTTGGACGAGAAGCTCGCCCGCAGGCATCCGGAATGGCTGATTCGGGATCAGCAGGAGCGAATCAGCTGGGTATCGGATTTTATGACGCCAGGGTACCACCAATTTTGCATGAATACCCTCTATCTGGACCTTCTGGCGGCACAGGTACACGAAGTTGTCGCCCATTATGACGCCGACGGGATCTTCCTGGACATTGTGGGGGTAAGGGAATGTTACTGCCAATTTTGTGTGGCTGAAATTCGCAGACGCGGGTCTGACCCGCGCTGCGAAGAGGACATGAAGGTGATGTGGGAGGAAACGTATGCGAATTATGCCAACCGTATGAATGAAACGGTCCATGCGCTGAAGCCCGGGCTGCCCGTGTTTCATAACAGCAGCCATGTATCCAGGGGAAGACGAGATCTGGTTCATCTGAATACGCACCTGGAGCTTGAATCTTTGCCGACCGGCGGCTGGGGATATGATCATTTCCCTTTATCGGCCAGGTACGCCCAAGGATTAGGTGTGGACTTTCAGGGCATGACAGGCAAATTCCATCTGTCCTGGGGAGAATTCGGCGGGTTCAAGCATCCGAACGCGCTCCGCTATGAAACGGCGCTGAGTCTGGCCAATGGCGCCCGCTGCTCGATCGGCGATCAGCTGCATCCGGCCGGGATGATGGACCCCGCCACCTATTCGCTGATCGGAGAAGCCTACCGCGAAGTTGAAGCAAAGGAACAATGGTGCCGGGACGCCGTCTCCATAGCGGACGTAGCCCTTCTGTCCGCTGAAGCGGCCGGCCATAGCTTCGGACGGCCGGAAGCCGACCTTGGGGCCGGGGACACGGGAGCCGTACGGATTTTACTTGAGGGACACTATTTGTTTGACGTCGTGGATACAGAAAGCGATTGGAGTTCTTATAAAGTGATGATTCTGCCGGACTCCATCGCGGTAACGGAGCCGCTTAAAGCCAAACTAAACGTGTTTCTGGAAAGCGGCGGCAAGGTGCTGGCCACCGGACGGTCGGGGCTGGCGCCGGATGGAAGCCGGTTTGAGCTCGAGCTTGGCGCCGTATGGCAGGATAACTCCAGCTTCAAACCCAGCTATATGCGCCCTGAGTTTGAACTTCCTTCCCTGCGCGGTTCGTCGTTCGTCGTGTACACGGAAGGCCAGGACGTGACTCTTGCTCCTAACGGAGTCCAACTGGCTCAAAGGGAAAATCCTTATTTCAATCGGGACCTGTTCACGTTCTCTTCTCATCAGCATACTCCCTCTAATCTGAAGGAAGCTGGTCCCGGCATGACCGAAGGACCGAACGGTATTTATATCACCTGGAACCTCTTCGAGGATTATGCCCTGAAAGGAAGCCTTCCGGTTAAGGAAATGGTGAAGTACGCGCTGGACCGCCTGCTGGCATCTGCAACTGCCGCACCCGCTGGATCAGATGGTCCGGATGGTTCAGATAGATCAGATAAACTAGAAGGTTCAGGTGATTCAGATGATTCAGGCGGTTCAGGTGGTAAAACGATAGAGGTCAACCTCCCCGCCCAAGGCATCGTTACCCTGCAGCAGCAGAACGCCGACAACCGCTGGGTCGCTCACTTGTTATACGGTCCACCTGTAAGAAGGGGACAAAACGTAGAGGTGATCGAAGATCTGCCTGTTCTGGCCGATACCAGATTGTCCGCTGCTGTAACTGAGGAAGTAAAACAAGTTTATTTGGCCCCACAAGGTACTTCTCTTCCTTTCCGGCAGAATAGAGGCATTGTTACCTGTTCGATTCCGGCCTGGTCCTGCCATCAAATGGTCGTGCTTCAGTTTTAAAGGGAGTCCGGCTTGTCCGTCATAACGGTCGATATCGGTCAGCCGGAAATTTAAAAACCATCCGCTTCGGCGGATGGCTCTTTTAATCAACTAAGTGTCTAGGCTTGCAAGACTTTCGTTTCAGCTAATCTCTGACCGTACGTCTGACAGGCATCCAAATCTCACTCTTAAAATGCGGCGACGAAACATCGCTGCTTTCGTTCCACAGTATTTCCGGCCCTTCCGCTGCTTCGTAGCCCGAGGACGGAAACCACTCGGCATAAATTTGGCCCCATACCTCCTGCAGCGCTTGAGGGAATGGACCCACCGCCGTAAAGACGGCCCATGTTCCGGCGTTAACTTCAAGGCAGTCCATATCCTCCGGACAAGCTTTCGTTGTGGCTGCCCCAATGAAATGGTCCAATTCGCCCTGCTCCTCCATCCGGCCCTCTGAAAAATTCGTAGAAGCGCTGATCAGCCCATACGGTTCTCTGCCCGACAGCTCTTTGAGACGTTTGATTTTAGCTTCATCCAGACTCTCCCACATGGAAGCTATCTCCGGATTGACGCCCTCGAATTGGATCCGTACCCTTTTCTTCAGACCGGCGATTCGGAAAGCCTCTTGTTCTACGATACGGTAGTTCATTTCTTTTCCTCCCTTAATCGTTAATTGAAACGTCATTCGGGGAAAGGATTTCAGCGGCTGATCTTTACCTTTGGCCCTGGCATCCGAAGGCGTTACCCCATGGAAATTCTGAAAGGCTTTCGTGAAGGCATCCGGGGAGTTATAACCATAAGTCAGAGCAATATCAATGATTTTGTTTGCAGTGTGCTGCAAATCAACAGCCGCCAGGGTTAATCTTCTGCGCCGGATATATTCCGACAAGGGAATCCCGGACAGGAAGGAAAACATACGTTTAAAGTGATACTCCGAACATAAGGCCAGCCTCGCTATTTCCTTATAATCGATCTCCCCGGCCAGATTCTCTTCGATATAAACCATGGCCTGATTCATAGGCTCCAAAGTATTCATTTCGCCCTCCTTTCCTCATGAACAGCTTAACAAACAAGGTGAACGCGCATCCGACAGTTGGTGCACCAAAATCGCGGAGGACCTTCGAGGGAAACATCGAGGAACCGATGAGAAGCCGCGAGGATACGCGAAGCAACCACGGCGAAACCAGTGGAGAATGCAGCGAAGAAACCAGTGAAGAAACCGATTATGCAGCAGATTAAGTTAACTGGAATATAACATAAAAAGCAGCCGGACTAACAGTGATGAAAACGGCTGACCTGCTGACCTGCTAACCCGCTGACCTGCTAATCTCCTATAAAAATCCGATAAACATCGGCTAGAACAAAAATAGCCCGTAAACCAAAACCGCTGTTTAAAGCGGTTGGTCCACAGGCTAGTCTGCCGGTTTACGACTGGTAGTGAAGCTTTCCAGTTTGAGCTTCCTATTCTCTCCCTTGTATTCTTGCGTCTTTATTCTTTCACTTCAGTTGCACCGGTCACTTTACCGTCAATCACGGCTGTGCTTTGCAGATCTGCGCTCTTGAAGTAGAGGTTTCCGTCAATGGTTGCCGTTTTGTCCAGTGAGAAACCGTTAGCTTCTACATAGACATCACCTTTCAACGTACCGCCCTGAATTTTGAAGTTTTCGCTTTGCACAGTCATTTTTGGTACAGTCAGCGTATAAGAAGCCGTAATGTTATGATTCTCATCCTGGGAATAAAGCGCCAATTTGCGGTAAATGGCATTCTCAGCAGCGCCTTTATCATGGAATTCGCCGGATACCGTCACTTCCTTATCTACGGTAAGGTCATTCAGAATCGCTACAATCCAGTTACCTTTATCACTCACTGCGGAAATAAACGGATCGGCCTGATTGACGATGGAAGCGGTGGTGACAGCGTCCGTTTGCTCTGCTGCCGTGCTTGCCGGAGTGTTTGCCGCATTGTTGTTGTTTGAACCGCATCCCGCCAGCACTGCGGCCGCAATTCCCATAACTACCAAACCTTTAATTACTTTCATTGTTCAATTCCCCCTTAATGTTGTATCTGAGAGAATTATAAATAGAACGGGCATAACAAGTAAGTGATTAATTTCACAACCAATATAAAAAAATGCTCACAGGCTTGCTGCCCGTGAACACTTTCTTTTTGCGATACTACGATTGTCTTGGAACGAAATGATTGGCTATCCGATTAGCCAAGCGCGGCTATTACTTGTTCTGCCGTCCGGATTTTGCCTAATCTCGGGAAAACCGTTTTGACCACGTAATCATGCTCCTCTTGAGCTGTGGCCGTCATGGCATCCTCGACAAAAATCTGATCATACCCATGCTGGAACGCCTCTCTCGCGGTCGTGTCTACGCCGATGGAAGTGGAAAGTCCGCACAGCACAATCGTCCTAATACCGCGGCGGCGCAGCTGAAGATCCAGATCAGTGCCATAGAAAGCGCCCCACTGCCGTTTGGACACAACATGGGCATTTGGAATGTCAGCCAGTTCAGGCACAATTTCATCCCAGCCTTCAGGCAGCTGCATGGAATGCGGCTCATGATCAGTTGCCGGATGAAGCATGTCTTTGCCGTCCAGGCTGGTGACTCTTACGAGCACGACAAAAGCGCCTTTCTCGGAAAAAGCCTCCGCCATCTTCGTTGTCTGTTCGACTAATTGATCCACCGGATAAGGCGCTGTCTGACGGCCCGGGATGGCTACACCTTTCTGCAGATCGATCACGACCAGCGCCGTTGTTTGCGGGTCCAGCTGTTGATTAGAATTAATATTGGATTGAGTCAAGTTATTCTCTCCCTCTAGCATGATTAGCCATGATTGGCCTGGCGGTTCTTATTCAGCTTTTGAAATACTTTCAGATAAACCCATAAGGCATTTAATAATAATAGCGCACTGGTGATGAAAAAGACCGACCGGAAGCCGAACCAGCCGGCTACCTGGCCGCCGAATACCGAACCGGCAAAGGCGCCTAAATACGTTGCCGCCTGGTTGAAGCCGAAGACCCGGCCGGTCAGGGTGTCCGGCGTGATTTTTTTAAGCAGCGTATTTACAGAAGGGCTCAGACCAGCTGCGGCAAGCCCAAGCATGAACCGCAGACCCGCCAGTTCCCACGGATTGCTGACAAAGGCTTGGGGGATGAAGATAATTCCCGATACGATCAGTGATACCAGGATGATTTTATGGGCTCCTGTCCGGTCAGACAGCTTCCCAAGCCGGGGCGCCGCTATAATATTCGCAAGTCCAGACGCCGAGAACGTAATACCAGCAATTAAAGCCGCATGTGTCGCATTTCCGGACAGCTGGGTGACGTATACGGTTAGGATCGGTTCGATCGAATACATCGCAATCGTTAATACGAAACCGGTGATGAACAGCGTTATCGTCAATTCTTTTTGAGGTACGCTGCCCCAGACCTCTTTCATCCGCGGAGCATGTTTATGCTGTCTTGTAAAAGATTCCTGTACAAATAACAAGGTGGTAACAAAGGCGACCAGCATTAATCCGCCCGTAACGAAGAATGAATTTTGCAGACCAAAATGCTCCGCAATAAACCCGCCTATGGTCGGTCCCAATAAAGAACCGGAAATATTGGCAGTAGAGAGCGTGCCGAGCGCCCAGCCGGAGTGTTCTTTATCCGTTTGAGTTGCAATCAGCGTAGTACACGCCGTGCTGTATCCCGTAATGATGCCCTGCAGCAAACGAAGTCCAATCAATTCGTATACGTTATGTGCAAATCCCATGCAGCCAACGACGATGGCCATCCCCAGGCTCGCACGGAGCAGCATCGGTTTGCGTCCGAATTTATCAGCGGCAATGCCCCAAATCGGGGAAAAAATCGCCGAAACAATAAAAGTAATTCCGAAAGCCAAACCCGTAAATTGGGTAATGGCGCTCGAATCCTGCACGCCCAGCTGTTTAATATAGAGCGGCAGAATCGGTGCAATCTGGCTCATCCCTATTCCGGTGACGAACATGCCGAACCAGCATATAAACAAATTTCTTTTCCAAACAGGCATACCTAAGGCCTTCCTTCTGCTAGTTACGATGTTAGCGGCCGCTTGATCGCACTGTACAATCACGTCCTCATTCTAGCAATAAGAAAGGCCTTAAACCATGCAAAATTTTAAACTCCATGGACATTTTTGCTGTAAAATTCCGAAGGACTGAGCCCCTCGCTTTTCTTGAACAGCCTGCTGAAATAGAATTCGTCGCTATAACCCAGTGCTCCCGCCACCTCTTTGATCTTGGGACTGCCCTCGATTAGCATCTCCTTGGCTTTGTCCATCTTCAGCTTGTTAAAGAACTCGATCAGCGAATAACCGGTCATTTCCTTAAACGTTCTGGACAAATAAGCTGGCGACAGCTGAACCAGTTCAGACAGCTCGGCGAGCGTTATTTTGCCGGTTAAATGCTCATGCATGTAGGCGATGATTTTCTCCACCTTTAATGAAGCCGAATAATTTTGCTGGTTCAGCTGATCTTTTTTGATCCCCTGATAAAGGGTGATGAACAGCTGCTGAAGCAGCGTCCGTGACGTGAACTCGTAACCGGGCAGTTTGCCGTACCAGCTTTCGCAAAGCTTCTTGAACGCATCCTCGATCTGATAAAAGTCCTTAATCTGCTGCACCGGCTGAAACGGTAAAACCCGGCTCTCCTCCTGAAGCTCCCAGCCTTCTTCGCTGAAGTTCACCCTTGTAAAACTGAAATGAACGGTCATTAACCGTACAGGGCTGTCAGGGCCGGTTTCAAGCGTATGGGCCACATTAGGGGCGATATACAGCAGCATCCCGTCCTTGAGTTCGTATTCCTTCTTATCCACGATAAAAAAACCTTTAGCTTCGCTGATCAACACCAGCTCGTGATGCGCCAAGGTCCGGCTGATCTTCACCGATTTCAGCTGATCTTTCTCCGACTGCCGGAAATTGCAATAATGAATATGAAAATACAGGTTATTGATATTCATCGATTCTATCCTCTCGCGGCCATTTTGCTTTGCCCGTAAATAAAAGACGTCAGCCAGCTGATTAAAGCTGCCTAACGTCTTTAGCTTGTTGCTGCCTGCCGGCCTGCCGCCGATCGGCTACCTTATTTTCCCGTAATCCTGCGATACGTTTCCCCGTCCGACACCATATACAGCTTGGCTTCCGCCGGAATCGGTTCATCTAACTTGCGGTTGATGCCCAGATCGCTCCGGTCAGCCAGCAGCGTCGCCCCCTGCTGCAGCAGCGCCGTAAATGCGTCACCGTAGGTTCTCCAGCCGGACTGGACCGGAACCTCGTAAATATCGCTGCCATAGCTGCGGCTCAGCAGCTGCTGGATAATGTCCGGATTGCTCTCCTGCAGGGCCGAGCGGACCGCCAGCCTGGAGATCGCATCGTGGGACAGCACAAATTCGTTCACCTGGGCATGCTTGAAGTTCTGGATGTTCTTCTCCTGGGTAATCTCCACCGTTGTATGTACATGACTGGCCAATCGTTCAATACTGGAGACGATCAGAAGCGATTTCCCGTCAATCAGCGACGTCTCTTCAATCCTGGAATCGGCGAAAATAATGGCCGCCCGGCACGCCCTGATATTCGCTTTCTCCAGCACCTCATCCGAAGCCGGATCGCCGCTCACAAAATGCACCTGATGAAGATACTCCAGCGGGTGGCGGCTGGATTCGTCAATGATGACGATATGGGCATCGGGAGAGTAGGCGAGAATTTCTTCCACTGCCGCCCGCGCCTTTTTGCTCCAATTAATGATGATAATATGATTGTCTCCGCGGAAGGTCAATGTCCCCGCCCCTCTCTGCCGCTGAAGGCTTGCAATCGAATCGATGACCTTGCCGATCACCAAGCTGAGCAGTCCGATCCCGAACACGTAGAGGAAGATGGTAAACACCTTCCCCGCAGGCGTCTTGGCGAAATAATCGCCATATCCGACCGTGGCCATCGTAGTCAGCACCCAATAAAGCGCGTTAAACCAGTTCGTGAAAGTATCAGGCTCCAGCACAAACGCAATGGTGGCGCTCAGCACCACAAAACCGAGTACCACCAGTACGATGGAGGTTTTGCGGAGCTGGCCCATTTTTGTCATAACCTTAAGCAAGAAAAGCAACCAACTACACCTTCCCTCACTATATCATCCCTAGCGCAGAGCTTCCGGGTGATTTAAATAATCAGGCTGCTTACCGCAAAAGCCGTACCGATGAAGACCATGCACAGCAGTGCTCCTACCGCAATGTTCCCCTGCTTTAGATGATCGGAAATTTTAAGGCCAGGCGTAACCAGTTCAAAGATCCAATAAGAAGCCACCAGGCAGACATATCCGACGGCAAACCATAACATCATGTGCCAAATAGAGGTATTCGTATAAGCGGAAATACCGAGGATAATGGCCGTGCCCAGAAATTTGCCGCCAAAGGCCAGCGCAACCGCTGTGTTGCCTTTTCTAAGCTCATCCATGTCTTTAAATGGCGTGATCAGGCTGAAAATAAACATACCCAGCAGCTGCAGAATAATCATGACTATAACACTTACCACAATATTAACGACAATCGTCAATTAGCCCACCCCCGAAATTTCGCATATGCCAGATCATAATCGGCAAAATCATGTACTTCCTCCAGATTGACGGAGACATTCTTCTCCTTCTCCATCTTAGTATATCTCGCATCGTCAATCGGCTGCTTCACCCGGTTGCCCGAAGGCAGCTCGATGACGGCAAAATTCCGCGTCTTGCCCTGATAAGACGTTTTGTATACCCCGACCAGCTTGACGTCCGTTGTGACAGACACCTTCAGCTGCTCCAGATCCTTGTTCGCGGAAGCTTCGTCTTTATAGGTTTTGAGCGAGCTCCAGGAGGACAGCCGAATATCGTTTTTGTTGTTCTCATCAGTCGTCAGCTCGGCGTCCATAAACTGCAGCACCCAAACCTTGTCTCCGGTCGCATAATTCTCATCATTCGGAAGCAGCTCGTTATCCGGTAATATCGTCATGTCGCTACCCACCAGATCTCCGACCGTTGTCTCCTGTACCCGGTAATCCCATGGCACACGCGACGTTGCCGAAGTTGTTTCTCCTGCAGCGGCTTCGGTTCCGTTCTGCGAGGTTGAAAACACGCTTTCCGTATCCGAAGAGCAGGCGCTTAAGGCTCCAGCCATCAGGAGGACGGCAAAGATCAGGCCGATTCGCTTCTGCTTTGGACGTTTAGCCGCTTTGGATGTTCCCCGGTCCATTTTCGTCGTATTTCCTTCACTAAGCAACATTCATTTCACTCCCAACGCGATAAAATGACTGGCATTCCCCGTAATCTGTCCGCCCGCTCTTCCCAACATGCCGCAGGGCTTTCCGTTGATGACGAACATGCCGGTCAGCAGGTGAAACTCTCCTTCAGCCGTATCGATCTTCGCCAGCTCCGCCCTTTTCTGATAGACCGTAGGGAACAGCACACTGCCGTCAAATCCCTCCTGGTCCTCCAGCTCCAGCTTGCCGGCCGAGTCAAACAGGCGTACGGAACCTCCCTCGCGCCCAAACATCGACTTGGACACAAAGCTGCCTGAAAATACCGGTTTGTTGTATGTAGGCAGAACATAACGGGAGATCGCCTCCCTTTCCTCCTCATCAAACAGCAGGCCCAGCTCATAAAGCCCCCAAACCGCAGCAAGCAGGCCCTTGGACTGAAGCAGAATGCTGTGAGGCGGATTAAAAATGTGCAGACGTTCCGTTTCAATCGCGTATGACAGCGCCTCACCGGCGTCATCCACCATCATCCATTCCTTTGGGTATAAGGCAAACATCCGTTCAATAGCTCGGCCGTCTTTAGTCTTAACGATCCCATTATCGATCCAGAGCTCAAGACAGTCTTCGCAGGTTACGTCCAGCCCGCTGTGTCGGACAAGAGCCTCGATCGTTCCCGAGTCCTCCGTGTGCCAGCCATAGGCTACACAAGCCGCAGTATCCGGGCGTTCAACCGCCCATGCTTCCGCCACAAGCTCTTTCATCCGGCTGTTCGGCGAAGCCAAGCCGGCCTGCGCGGCCATCCACGGCGTAGCGATCGACGCCTCCACGTAACCCGTCGGCGTATCCGCATTCAGCTCCAGCAGCTTGATCGTTCCGTCATTTGCGATCGCAAAGTCAAAACGCGCATACCGGCTGATGAGTCCCGGTTCAGCAAGCGGGGCCAGATCGAGCATCTCCCATAAAATAGGCGGAATGCCGATCAGCTCATACAAATCACGGCGGCGGTAGACATACCGGGCGGCTTTATCGAGAATCGCCCACAGCTTCTCCGAGGCTTCGACCAGCTCTTCATACAGTGCTTCAGGCATCAGCACCATCTGGTCGATCCAATAAGCTTCGTCCTCCAGGTCGGCCCAGGCAAACCCCAGCTCAGCCAGCTCCTTGACCCGGCTCTCCCGGTCGGGGTGCGGCGTTCCGATCACTTCAAAGACGCCGCTCATCCGCCGAAAAATCCTCCGCTCGATTTAGTGCCGGAACTTGAGCTGCCGGATCTCGTAATGGATCCCGTCGAGGAGCTTTTGCTGGAGCTGCTCGAGCTGCCGGAACTAAGTCCGCTCGACTTCCCGCCGATGCCTCCCGGCGACGCGGACGTGGAACGTCTAGTAATGGAGCCGCTTGTCGTCGTCGACGTTTTGGGTTTCACAACCGAACCTACGGTTGATTTGTTCTGGAACGAGCCGCTGGAATAGCTGCGCGGTTTATACGGTGTGCTTGTGCCTGTGTAGTAACCGCGGTGGTCGTTGTACCAGCCGCTTGAGGAATAACCGCCCCCGCTGTTAAAGAGCAGGTGGTACAGCAGCAGGTCGTCCCAGCCGAAGCCGGAACCTGCACTTCCGTAGTTGTTGACGATGGTTGTTCCTCCGGAGCCGGCAGCACCTGGCTCCGGGGATTCCGACGGCTCAGCCGAGCCTGACGGCTGTGCGGCATCCCCGCCTTCGATGGAAGCAGGAAGCGGAATGTTCCAGTCAACATTTTGATCGAAATACGCTTTGACTTCTTCTGTCGACCAGGATACCAGCTTCGGCGCATCTGCCGAAGAATTCGTGCTGTCTGCCGAATAGGCCGCGCCCGGCATAAAGATCGCATTGGCCAGAAGGGCGATCCCAAGCGAGGTCGATAAGACGCGCACCGGTTTGCCTTCAGGGGTAAACAGCCTGGAAGCCGGAGAAACCGGAGACGCATGTGTAGAGGATGAGGCGTTCACAGCTGAGCTTATGTCCGGCTGATGCGGTTCTGAGCCTGTGATGGCGTCCTCTAGTTCAGCGCCTGATTCTTGGCGTTGTTCCATCGTTCTACCTGTTTGAATTTGATTCCCTGCGGTTTGATCAACTTCAGTTTGATTCCCTTCAGCTCCCCGCAGCGGTCCAGCCATATGCCGCTTGAGCTGTTCAATCATCTGCTCGTTAGTTTGTTGTTCTTTGATCTGTCCGTAGTACTGTTCTTCTTTGATCTGTCCGTCGAGCTTTTCTTCAGCCCGTAATTTGTTCTGTGCGTTCTTCTCTATCAACTCGGATTCCTCCCTGCCGAGCTTCCTTACCCGTGCCGCACTGGCACGAGCAGAAGCTCCAGTTTGCCCTCATCCACGTTTAATCTGCCTTCCACCGTTTCATACTCGCTACCGCCTACGATCAAATAATTGACATGCTCCAGCGCCGCAATCATGTTAGTAGACCATAAACGCTCTTCCATTTCCCGGACCTCACCGTCCGGCAGCTTCTCAAATAAAACTACGCTCATTTGCTGTTCCACATGACTTCCCCCTATATAAATCATTACCTACCTTATACGTCCTGGAGCCTTCTTCGTTTCATCCGCCAAGCTTTTCAGGTGGAAAAAGTCCTATTAATATTGGGAATACCTCCCATTCTAGCATAGAGACTCCGGAACAGCTTGGCAATTGGAAATTTTTACTCATCCTACTCCAGCAATCCTCGTTCATGCCCAGCGAATAGCCGAACCCGAATGAAAGGCAATATAATGGACAGGTTACATTTGCTGCTGGCAGGGTAATTTTTCAGGTACCTAGAACTTTTATAGACAAGGACAATACAACCACTTCCCTATACATAAAAATAAAGGATGGATATAGATGGACCTTACTCAGCTATCTTCGGCGATCGCCCCCGTGAATTTAAGAAGCTGTCTGATTCAACAACAAGGTAAGCTGATCTTCGAGCATTATAGAAGACCTCAAACCTTTCGGGAAACGGCCAAAATTAATTCCTGCACCAAAAGCATTCTCTCCTCCCTGCTCTGCATCGCCATGGATCAGGGGCTGCTGCCTGCGCTGTCCACGCCGGCCTCCGCTTTCTTCCCGCAGCTGGCCTCAGCAGAAGACTCCCGCAAGCAGAAGATCACGCTGGAGCATCTGCTGACGATGACAGCCGGCTTCAGCTGGACAGAATTCGGCGGCAAAAATTCCTTTCCTCACATGACCCGCACTCCTGACTGGATTGCCTATGTGCTGGACCAGCCCTTGGCAGATGAGCCCGGTACAAGAATGGAATATAATTCGGGTGTCTCCCAAATGCTGTCGCATATACTGGTGCAGGTTTCAGGAATGTCCACGGCAGATTTTGCGGAAAAATATTTGTTTGGTCCGCTGGGCATCAATCATTACGAATGGGAAACCGATCCTCAGGGCGTCCACACCGGCGGATTCGGCTTAAAGCTTCGTCCGGCAGATTTAATGAAATTCGGCCAGCTATACCTGGACAAGGGACGGTGGCAGGGCGAACCTTTGATCTCAAGCCCGCTTCTGGAGCGGTCCGTCCAGCCGGCTATCGCTGTCAACGATCCCTGGCGGGGGTATTACTGCTGGCACTGGTGGGCGGATACTTACCCCGGTGACGACCTGTCTGACCCGGCCGCTTCCTTCGAGTATTTCTATGCGCGTGGATTTGGCGGTCAGTTTGTACATGTCATTCCTAAGCTGGATATGGTTGTCGTGCTCACCCACGACAATCGGAAGAACAGCAAATACCCGGATGTATTCCGGGCATTTATCGCACCGCTGCTCATTGGAGAACCGGTTTCCGACATACGATAACACGATAACGGGAAACGGCCGCTTCCGCTTCAATCCAACAAGCCATCAAAAAGAACAGCACACCGGCCCAGCCGGTGTGCTGTTCTCCTTAGGCACAGATTGACACACGCTCCTAGGTAAGATCAACGACAAACTCGTCTTTCTGAGGATATTTCTCAGGAGAATAGTAATTGTACCGATCCAGATAAGGGGAATAGGTCCGAACATGCATCTTCTGGTGTTTAAGATCAAACTGAAGCAGTCTCATAAAACCCTCTCCACCTTTGCTGGCCTCCTGGTAATCCGCCAGAATCTGATATACCTTCCGGTCCTTGTGGCCGTCCTGATTATCATCCAGTTCATCTACTTTCAGCTGGGAGCTGTGGTAATGACCGCAAAGCACAGCAAAGACGTTGCGGTTTGGAATTACCACTTTGTTGTAAACTTGCTCCGCCACTTGAGAACGCTGACCATCTGCCAGCAGGTACTCATGAAATGCCAGAATGGCTTTATGGTCCGAATATTTAGACAACACTTTGTTCATCCATGCCAGCTCCCGCTGCCCTATTCCCCAGCCCATATAAACGACTACAAATTTCATGTTCCCTTCCGTAATCAGATCATAATGTCCGTGGTTGTTCTCATAAGAACGGCCATAAACGGGGCTTTTCTTGAAGCGGCTCGCACCAAACCATTTGCGGTAATTGACATCATTTTTCCCGGAATCGCTCACATCATGATTGCCCGCCAGAACCCCGTATGGAATTTTGCCCTGCTCCAGCACCTGCATCGCCAAATCGGCCTTCTCCCACTGCGTGCCTTCTGCCCAATGGTTCACAATATCCCCCGTATGGACGACGTATTTGATCTTCTGCTCCTCCTGATGCAGGACTGTCCAATTGACCATCGCGTTATAAATTTCAGGATAACTTTCCGAATAATACTGCGTATCCGACATCCAGACCATCGAGAAATCAAACGGATCCTCTGCTTGTGCCCCGGCCTCATGTCCTGGAATATGGAGACCGACAGCCAGAATGAAGCAAGCAGCAGCGATTCTAAGAAGCTTGTAGATGCGTTTCCCTTTCATCTGAGAAGTCCCCTTCCATGAATTCAACAACTTATTTCCTCTGTTTACTTTTCCAAATCCGGCAGAAAATAACCATCTTCTTTTTCCGTTATAAAACAGCAATGGCTCGCCCATACTAATGGAACCCTGTAAGAAGGAATTTCGAAGGATGAAAGAGGGAAGAGTATGGCATGGGCACTTATGGGGATCACTTTTGTAATCATCTGGCCGGTCGTTTTCTTGATGAAGAAAAACCTGCCTTGGGATGTGCTGTATACGAATGTGCTGTTTGGTTTGTTTGCTCAAAACCTCTCCGACAGCTTTGCCAGCTTTCGTTATTTAGCGTGGGGATTCTTTGACATTAACCAAGTTGAATACAGCTCCCTTTTCGTCATTTTGGGCATTTACCCCGCTTTTGCCATTCTCATTGTTAATTTGTTCCCCTTCAAAGGTGGAGTGATCATACAAATTTTTTACCTGCTGGGCTGGTCTATTTTCTCCACTCTCTATGAAGGGCTTGCTATTAAGTCAGGCATTATCTGGCACATGCACTGGGATTTATTTTGTTCCTTCTGTCTTTATCCGTTTATTTATTACCTGCTGATTCTGCAAATCCGGCTCCATTTATGGCTCAAACGTTTGCCTGACTCCACCTGACTCCACAAGAGAAAGAGGATTCTGATCATGTTATATGTGGAATTGATTGTCGTCTTTCTGTCCCTCATTGGGTTATTCAAGATCCATACTCTAGAGCGAAAAAACACCCTTATTGCCTGGATGTTTGGCGTTGTGGTCAATGAACTGTTTATGGTTGTGTCCAATCACGCTGTGATCAAAAGACCATACAACTGGACCACTCTTTGGCCCTATTTAGTTTATTTTAATCTGATGAATCCGTTGCTTATGCTTGTTGCTGTCCATCTCATACATATTCAAACTGGATGGTATCGGAAAGCTGGCGTAGCTTTGCTTTCAAGTCTTGTTCTGACAGCCGGCATTTATCTGTTTTATTCGAACCGGATGCTGCATCCCCAGAGTGTTCAGCCGCTGGTAGCGGTGGTTCTCTGGCTGTTTGGGCTAACCAGCATGTTGGGGCTTGTTCGCTATTTAAGTCATTCCTCCAAGAGGTGATTTCTGATGCTAAATCCCCCTGTTCAATTCGATGAAAATGAATGGCTCGTACTGGTCACCATGATTTTGCTGCCTCTGCTTATGTATGTGACTCCAAAAAGATTCTCTTCCAGTACCGCCATAGCCATCATGTTATATAATATTGCTTTCAGTCTGTGTACCGACTGCTTGGCAGGTTCTTGCTTTCCCTGGGATCTTTACGATACGATGGACACGAAGCAATATGATTTGTTTGATTTCTTTATTTATGTGATTCAATATCCGATATACGGGTATTTCTTCGCCTGGTTCTTAAGCTTCTGGAAGGAAAATACGGGAATGAGCCTGCTGTACGTGGTCATTTGGGCTTTGATTACAACCTTTCTGGAGTGGATTGCTGTACAATTTCACGTTTACCAGTATAAGCAAGATTGGGACATCAACCATTCTGCTTTCTTCTACCTCATTTATTTCCTGCTGGAAGCCAAATTCGTCCAGTGGCTGCTTCGGCAAGAACCACAAAAAAGCTTCTCCTGAGTTCAGGGGAAGCTTTTTTATCCTGTCGCTTTATTTTATCCTGTTGCTATATTAGCTGTTAATCCATTTTTTGAGCTGTTCTTTGGATTGGAGTCCTGTCACCTGATGAACGGGAACCCCGTCTTTAATGCGGACAATTGTTGGGATGCTCATGATACCGAATTTTGCTGCAGAAGCAGGATTTTCATCCACATTGACTTTGACTACCTTCACTGCATCCCCCATCTCGGTATCAAATTCATCCAGAATCGGAGACATCGCTTTGCATGGCCCGCACCATGGAGCCCAGAAATCTACAAGAACGGTGCCAGAGTGCCCGTTTACTTCCGCTTCAAAGGTTTCATCTGTTACATGTTGGATCATTTTAAATTCCTCCTAAAGGTTATTGGTTGGTTGGAGCCCTATTAGGCGTCCTTATAAATTGCCGAAAATCATATTTTGTAAAATATTTATATTTAAAAAAATTTAATGGTTCTAAAGTCAGAGACACGATGTGGACAACGTATGAATTCCCACTTTGGTTGCTGGGTAAGAAAAACCGCCTGTCAATACGTTGTCACGTTGTCATCCGTCTCCTGCCGATTAACCATTACATTTTCTTAATGACTGCTATAATGGTTCACCTGTACTGACAATTTCTTGATCGTTTCATTCAATTCCTGGAGCTGATTCATATCCATGGAACTGGCTGACAAGAAAGATTCCGGAATACACATCGCATCCTGCTTTAAAGCCTCGCCTTTATCCGTCAGCTTAATCATGACGACACGTTCGTCCTGTTTCAAGCGTTCCCGTTTGATCAGTTCGTTAGCTTCCATCCGTTTAAGCAATGGTGTTAATGTTCCGGTATCGAGATCCAGCGATTCGCCAAGTTCTTTCACCGAGGATTCACCTTGCTCCCACAATACCATCAACACCAAATACTGAGGATACGTAATTCCGAGCTTCTCCATCAGGGGCCGATACATCCGCGAAATGGCACGGGAGCACGAATATAATGAGAAGCACAAATGATCCTTAAGTTTAACTTCCTCCAACCTTATCCCCTCCTTGCATGTATCTTCTTCAGTCAAGTTTTTCACTTGATTACATCGTGCACAATGTAAATATAGCGTATTGTGATTATATTGTCAACAACTTATTTGGCAAATCGTTAATTGACGGATTCTCTATTTTATTATGCGCGGTGCCCAGGCAGCTTATGCTCATGCCCATTCCTTCTTCTTAAATCCATTTATGATTCGCTTACATTCATGCATACTATTTGCCCTTTAGGAAGATAATGGGGTTAAACAGCTTGCAGGAGGTTTTTATGACGGATTTTAGAGAAAGGTTGGAAGCCCGTTTTAAAAATGACCATGACTTTATGTGTTTAACCACTGTCTATCTTGGCCCGCTGCCTGTAACCCTGGCCGGATATTCTTCTCTAATCCACTTCCCCGATACCCTGAAGCTGTTGACTTTGCAGACTCAGCATTTGACTGAACCGGGCGAGGAAGCGCTTCGGTTCCTCTCTAGTCTCGGAACTTCCATACAGGGGCAGAATGCCGAGCAGGAAGCCGCTAAAGCGATAATCCGGGGCTCGATGATCCTCTTTCATGAACCCTCAGGGATATGCATCAACATTCAAGCTGTGGTTCCGCAAATGCTCAGCCGTCCGATTGAATCCCCTTCCACAGAAAATGTGCTCCGGGGCACGATCAGCTCTTTTAATGAAGATCTGGATAACAATATCGGACTCATCCGCAAGCAGCTGATGGATGAAGATTTGCAGATCAAATCTTACCTGTGCGGCAAACAAAAGTCGACAAGGCTTGAAGTTGTATATCTCGGCAATGCCGTTCAAGTTGAGTTTTTGAATCGTTTGTTAAAGCAAATTGAAGCAAAACAGGATACTGACACAACTAACATCAGGCAGTTAGGGATTATGCTGGGCTTTCGTAAATGGGAGTTTACAACAAAATTCCATTCAACAGAGCTTCCGCAAAGTACAGCCGCTGCTCTTAAGAATGGAAAAGTGGTCCTCTTGCTGGATCGTTTTCCATTCGCACTCATTCTTCCCAGCCTCCTAGCTGACATGTATGTGATGGAGGACGATAATAATTTTCCGTATCCGTTTACATTGTTCCTGCGGATGATTCGTATTGCCGGCATTATAATTACACTCTTGATTCCTGGTCTTTATGTAGCACTTGTTTCGGTTAACCCGGAGGTCCTCCGGATCGAGCTGGCTTTATCCATAGCCAAAAGCCGGGTGGATGTCCCCTACCCTGCCCTTATCGAAACGCTGCTGCTGCTCATTATTCTGGAGCTTATCCTGGAAGCAAGCGTACGGCTCCCCAAAAGCATTGGACCTACTCTTACGATGGTCGGAGGGATTATTTTGGGAGAGGCCATCGTCTCGGCCAAACTCGTGAGTAACTTGCTGATTATTATTCTGGCCGCTACAACCATTGCCTGCTCTACGGTTGTCGGGTATCAGAATTCCCTCACTTTACGGCTTATGAAATATGCGGTTTTGTTCCTGTGTTCCTTTTTCGGTGTCATGGGGCTTGTAGCCGGGCTGGTGATCATCTGCACCTATATAGCCCAAAACGAAACATTTGGAATTCCTTATTTTCAATTAAAAACTCCAAAGGATGAGAACAGTGGATAAAAGCTTTCCTGTAGTTGTGATGTACATTTTGACCCATTTGGCGTTGATCTTTTTCATGTATCCCACCTATATTGTCAGTGCCACCTCTTCTGGTCACTGGCTGCCTGTCCTCTTCGGCTATCTCATCCATCTCATTGTGCTTGTAGCCTATCTGACAGGACTCGGTTATTTCAATAACCAAGATATTGTTGAAATCCTTACGTCCAATAAAATTGCAGCTATTCTGCTCCTGCTTCCCGTAATCATATATCTGATCCTTCTGGCCATCGTCACCACACGGGCCATCTCGGAAATTATTACGATTGTTTATTTGTCCAAAACTCCGACATGGGTGATCATGTGTTTATTTTTAGTTATAGCGGGATATATGGCTAATTCGGGTCTAAAAGCTTTGCTTCGAATCGGGATATTGCTGGGCCTCATTTTTATACCCATTATATTGATGGTATTGATCGGTTCATTTCAAAACATAGACTGGCGGTATATCTTTCCTTTAGTCAGTAAAGAGATGTGGTCCTTTTCTTTTCTCAGTAGCGAATCATTCCATAAAAGCGGCTTCGCCTTCACCGGGGCCTTTGTATTCTTCGGATTCATCCCCAAACAATTTTCATTGAAACGCAAGCATATTTTATTATCAAGTCTATTTCTGTTTCCTATCTTTCTGGCAGCCGTTTACGTACCGGTTCTAACCTTCGGGGAGGCCACAGCTGCCCAGTTTCAATACCCCTTTATAACGAGTCTGGATACGGTAGAAAGCAATTGGATGATATTTGACAGGATCACGGTCTTTTTCCTGCAGAGCTTGATCGCATTCGTCATGCTGTATATCGGACTTGTGATGTGGGAAGCGGTAACAATCCTTAAACGAACAGTTATTAAAGTGAAGCACGGGTATATCTTGATCGCTCTGGTTCTCTTCGTATTCGCGGTCTGTCTGCAAATTACGGATTGGGCCGATGTAGAGAAAATCTTTTATTGGAACACACTCTTACGAAGCTATATCATCATCGTCCTTCCGGCTACGCTCCTATTGCTTGGAATATACCGGAAGAGAAAGTATGCCCAGCAGAAAGGATGAAGCTCCATGCCTCAACTTCAACCTATAGTCCTTTGGCGAACCGCGGTGATGCTGGCTAGTCTGCTCCTGCTCGCGGGCTGTTGGGACAATAAAGATATCAATCACCGTTCCTTGCCCATCGTGATGGGCGTTTCCATGGAAAACAACCAGTTTAATGTTTATCTAGATATTCCTACTATATCGGCAGAAGGCGGGGGAATGAAAGTGGTGAAAGGCACCGGGAATACCATCAGTGAAATCATCGACGATCTTAGCGCCGATATCGAAAGCCAGGTGGACCTGCTTCATTTAAAAATCATTGTCGTCGACAAGAAATACGCCCAAAAAGGGCTTAAAGACAGCATCTATACCTTTATGCGTTCCAGAGACATCTCCGCCAAAACGATCTTGATCGTTTCCAATGAAGATTTGGACACCTTCTTCAAGGATTTGAACGATTTTTCTCAAGATGAGGAGATCACCCTGTACAACTATTTTCAAAAAAATGCCGGCTGGAATCCGCAGATCACGGATACACGTATATGGCAGGTCTTCAGAAGTATCAACTCCTACACCCATGACGTCGTTGCTCCTTTGGTGAGAACCGGAGGCACAACCCCTGTTGATATTTTAGGTTCTGCGGTGTTCAAAAACGGGAAAATGGTTGACGAAATCAATACGGAAGAAACCTTGCTGATCAATGCTTTTAACGGAATAAGCGCCCAAGGAAAAATTGAGGTAATGAACAAGGCGACCGTTCAAATCATTAGCAGCTCGCTCTCCCATAAGACCTCTGTGCGAAACGGAGTTCCTTATCTCAACTCTAAATTAAAACTGAAAGTAACGCTTCTGGACACGAAAGGAGACCCTTCCGTTGAAGAAATTAAAAATGAGGTCCAGACTCTCCTTTGTAAACGGGTCAAGAAGTTCTTTGCACAAGTCCAACAGGACCAAGCCGATGTATTGGGAATAGGCCAGTTGTTTCGCACCAAGTTATCGAGACCTGAACTGGCCCATTGGAGGGAAGAATATTATCCGCGTATGGAGCTTAACCTTTCCGTTCACACGGATATTCAGAATCTGGGCAATTTGCGTACTACCGAATAAGACAAAAGCTGCGCCGGATACGGAAATGACACTCAAAGCCTACAGCCTATAATGCAAAACAAGCTGCAGCCCCGAACGGCCGGTGTTCCGATGGCCCAGGTCTTCAAAGCCGCATCGGCTGTAGAGCTGCCTTCCGGCTTCATTCTTCTCATTAACCGCCAGCACAATTTCCTCCTGATCCGGAAATAGCTGCTTAACCAGCTCCGGTAGTTTGAGCATAGCCTGCTTGGCATATCCTTGTCCCTGGTGTTTATGATTCATGCTCAAAGCCCGCAGCAGCACAGCTTTGGGTCTGCCTAACTGTTCCGCCAGCTCCGAATGAAGATGCAGGACAAAGAAACCTACGGCTTCGGCTTCAATCACAATGACTACCGGATAACGGTTCTCGTCTTGAAGCGCTAATTCCAGCACTTCCAGCGGCATGGCCGTAAAGGCCTGTTGCTCCTGAGGAAGCTCAAATTTCATCAGGTCTTCGAAAAAGCCGTGCCGGTACAGTTGTAATTCAATCATTCTCCCACCTGCTGATCTTAAGAATTTACGTGGACCGCTGTTGTCTGAGTTAACCGCATCACATAGAAATCCAGCTCCTCGGATTCTATTCTGCTCTTGAACCGCACACCTCTAACGAATCCGGCACGTTCATATACGGTGATGGCCCGTTCATTAAAAGCTGCGACAACCAGCTGAATGCCTGTGGCGCCCATCTGGGTACGCGCGAATTGAATACAGGCCTGGACAAAAGGAACGCCGATTCCTTTGCCTGTCAGCTCTGGCTTCAAGCTCAGACCCAAGTCCAGGAAGCCCGGCTCGTCGTAAATGCCCAGCGGGTACCCGCCAGGTACTCTCGCCGTCTCTCCGGTACACATGAAACCGGAAAGTTCTTCATCTTCAGCTTCATCTCCCGCTTCATCGGGCTGCTTCTTTTCAATTTTGCTTTGAATTTGGCTTTGAGCCTTGATTTCGGCACCCTCTCTGGCC